>NZ_JBSGZV010000049.1:0-68544 GCF_053611185.1 Streptomyces sp. NPDC054834
CAGGTGAAGCCGTTGCCGGCGGCGACGATCGGCACAACAGGTGCGCCGGTCAGGAAGATCAGGGAGCGGGGACGGGGCCGCCGGGCCGGAACCGCTCCACGCCGACGATGTGCCGCACCTTGACAGGGGTGGCCTCGGGCGGCGGAGAGGGATGCACCGGAACTGCGCATGGCTTCGAGACGGGGGAACCGGCATTGCGCCGTGGGTACAAGTGGGTGGACCGGCCCGGACGTTCGCAGCCGATACGCGGCCTCGGCGAGGGAGGTGGCGAGTCGAGGTCTTCAGGATGCGTACGCGGACGAGACGGCGTCTGCCGGCTTCGGGAGCGTTGGCGGCAGGCCTCTCGTCCGTGGCCGCCGCACCCGCAACAGCAGCGGCTCACCCTGCTGCACACCGCGACTACTCCCATCTGACCATCCAGCAGACCGCCCATGATCGCCACCGCGTCGTCAGCAGTACGGCCACGCCGCGGCAGCACGAAGACCCCAGGCCCGGACGCCGGCACCGGCGAGTTGTACGCGTGGCTGGACGACGTAGACCGCGGTGCCACCATCACCACCCTCACCCGCTGGGTTGGCGGTGCACCTGAATGTCCAGGTCCGGCCACATCATGGCCAGGCGCTTCAACTGGCCCTCCAGCGGCATTCCCATCGAACGCAGTGGGTCGTCCGGTCTGAAGTGGACGAGCGTCCCGGTGCTGCCGTCGGCCTCGGCGGGCTCAAGGTCAGTAACCGGGATGCCGCGCTCATAGCGTTGGGTCCAGGCTCCATTGAGGCGACGGTTGGTGTGGACGAGCCATTCGCTCAGCGCTGCTACCACGGACATACCCCGCCGCGGATGGCCGTCCGGAAGCAGTTCCGCGTCCGGAGAGTCGAAGAAGCGAAGATCCTTGGTCGCCATGACGGGCTTCTTGACGATCTGGCCGTGCTCGTCCGTACGGGTATCAGTGCCCCGCCCGTCATCCGCCACGGACAAGGAGCCATCCGGATGGAGAGTGACGAGGCAGCGTCCACCGCCCCTGCTGGATGCTTCGTCAGCGGCGTACGCAAGCACCTCAAGGAGCAGATGCCACGGGCCACCTGGCGCGAACTCCTCCGGAGCATGCCGGATGGATGCCAGGTGGTCCAGATCGACGACGCTGGACCAATCGTGCGTGGTGTTGACCCAGGAACTCCTGGAGACCTTCATCAGGCAAGTATCCGGTCAGCTCGTGCACGGCCGCTGTCGGGGTGCTGAGGCGTTGAGCCAGTCGTCGACGGTGACGACGTCCGCCCACTGCGGCAACAGCTTCTCGATGAGCATCCGGTGGACCTCGGGGTCGGTGTCGAGGCAGGCGTCCGCCAGGACGGTGAGGCGGAAGTCCAAGTCCCCGGCCTGGCACAGCGTGTACAGCACTACACCGCTGGTGGCGATGCCGGCGAGAACGAGGCTGTCGATACCGCGAGCCCTGAGCACCACGTCGAGGTCGCTGCCCGAGAACGCGCTCCCCCGCCTCTTGGTGATCACGACCTCGCCCTCGCGGGGCGCGATCTCGGGGTGGATCTCGGTGCCGGGGTCTCCCTCGATGAAGAGGCCGGCCCGCACGGCCGCGGTGAGCACCCTGTTGCGCGTGCTGACTTCTGGATGGCCCGGGCGTAACCCGATGACCACGTAGATCACAGGGATGTTCACCGCCCGGGCGCCGTTGATCGCCCTGCGCAGGCGCGGCAGATAGCCGGAGCCGTCGTCGGCGATGTCCACGATGTCCCGTTGTACGTCCATCACGAGGAGGGCACTGGTGGCCATGTCCGTCGTCCCTTCTTCACTGGCCGGCTACAGCCGGCGGAACACAGAGCTCAGCGTTTCGATCTCCTGGGCGGAGAGCTTGTCGGTGAAGTGCCGGCGTACCGCGGCGTCCAGGCCAGGACCCACGGTGGTGACGGCCTGGCGTCCGGTGTCGGTGAGGGTGACGGTGACACCGCCGACGCGTTCACGGATGACGAGTCCGCGCTTGCCCATGCGGGTGAGCTGGTGGGAGATACGCGTGCGGTCCCAGCCGAGCGACGCGGCGAGCTCACTCTGCCGCAGGGCGCCCCCCGCCTTGTCGAGGTTGACGAGGATCGTCAGGTCCGGCTCGGACAGCCCCGCCGCCTCGGCGGTGTCCGCGATCACGCGGGCCCGGACGATCTCGTGGGCGCGCTTGAAGGCGGACCAGAAGTCGACGGGCTCCGGCGCGGCGTCGCCCATGGGCTCGTCCGGCTCGGCAGCGCCGCCCCTTGATGTTGACATATCAACGCGCCTCTTCCTAGTGTTGAAATATCAACGCTAACAGTACTGACAGGTGGCTGCGCCTCAGGGCGGCCACCTGTCGGCCGCGCCCACCTCTCCCGCCCCACAGAAGGATCCATGCAGACCCGACTCCTAGGAACCGGCGGCCCGCGGGTCGCCCCTCTCGCGCTGGGCTGCGCCGGGATGTCCGACCACACCACCCCCGCCGACGAAGCGGACGCCATCGCCACCATCCACGCGGCCCTCGACGCCGGCGTCACCCTCCTCGACACCGCTGACTTCTACGGCATGGGCCACAACGAGGACCTCATCCGCCGCGCCCTGCGCAACGGCGAGCGTGACAAGGCGCTCCTGAGCGTCAAGTTCGGCGGTCTGCGCGGCCCCGACGGTACCTTCGTCGGCATCGAGAGCCGTCCGGCTCACGTCAAGAACGCGCTCGCCTACTCGCTGCGCCGCCTCGGTACCGACCACGTCGACATCTACCGCCCCTCCCGTCTCGCCCCCGACACCCCGATCGAGGACACGATCGGCGCCGTCGCCGAGCTGGTCCAGGCCGGGTACGTGCGCCACGTCGGGCTCTCCGAGGTGGGGCCGCAGACCATCCGCCGCGCCCACGCCGTGCATCCGATCTGTGATGTACAGATCGAATATTCCCTGTTCAGCCGGGGTCCCGAGGCCAACGGCATCCTGGACACCTGCCGCGAGCTGGGGATCGGCGTCACCGCCTACGGGATCCTCGCACACGGCCTGCTCACCGGCACGTACCGACAACCCGCCGAAGGTGACCCGCGCGCCCACTGGCTGCCCCGCTTCCACCCCGACAACCTCGCCACGAACCTCACCCTCGCCGACCGGCTGCGGCCGCTCGCCGACGCGCGCGGCATCAGCGTCGCGCAACTCGCCACCGCCTGGGTCATCGCCCAGAGCCGCGAGCGCGGCACCATCGTGGCCATCCTGGGCGCCCGCCGACCGCACCGCGTCGAAGAGGCCCTGGCCGCAGCCGACCTCGGCCTGACCGACACGGACCTCCGCACGATCGAGGAGACCATCCCGGCCGACGCGGTGGCCGGAACCCGGTACGCCGCACCCCTCATGGCCCTGCTGGACAGCGAGCCATCCGTACAAGGAAAGTCTTCGAATCATGAACACATCTGAGTCACTGCTTGCCGAGCCGGCCCGGTCCGGGAAGCCGATCGGAGTAGGGATCATCGGACTCGGGGCGCACGGGAGCTGGGCCGAGCGCTCTCACCTGCCGGCCCTGCGCGCCGTACCGGGTTATGAGCTGAGGGCCCTGAGCGCGAGCTCGCAGCAGTCGGCGAAGCGCTCCGGCCAACTGCACGGTGTGTCCCGCACCTTCGGGACGGCGGCCGAACTGGCCGCCTGCGACGAGGTGGAGCTCGTGGTCGTGGCGGTGAAGGTGCCGCACCACCGGGAACTGGTGCGGACGGCGCTGAGGGCCGGCAAGAGCGTGCTGTGCGAGTGGCCCCTGGGCAACGGGCTCGCGGAAGCCGAGGACATGGCCCGGGAAGCACACAGCCGCGCCGTGCCGACCGTCGTCGGACTGCAGGCGCGGTCGCACCCGGCCCTCGCCTACGCACGCCATCTCGTGGGCGACGGCTACGTCGGGGAGGTGCTGTCCACGACGGTCGTCGGCTCCGGTGGCGCCTGGGGCGCCACCGTCGGCCCGCGCGATCACTACGTGCTCGACGCCGCCAACGGCGCGACACTGCTGACCATTCCCTTCAGCCACACCCTCGACGGCCTCGCGTCCGTCCTGGGAGAGCCCGAAGAACTGCGGATCCAACTGGCGTCGCGGCGTACGTCGGCCCTGGACACCGAGAGCGGACAACCCGTGCCCATGACCGCCGCGGACCAGGTGACGGCCTCGGGACGGCTGCCGGGCGGCGCGGTAGCCACCTTCCACTACCGCGGGGGCATGTGTCGCGGCACCAACTTCCGCTGGGAGATCAACGGTACCGAGGGCGACCTCGTCCTCACCGCCCCGACCGGCCATCTCCAGCTCAGCCCGGTCACCCTCGAAGGCGGCCGCGGAACGTCCACCGGACTCGCTCCCCTGACGGTGCCGGAATCGTACGTTCGCGTCCCCGCGCTGGACCACCGAGCCGACGCGCCCGCCTACGCAGTTGCTCACGCCTACCAGCAGTTCCTGGACGACCTGCGCCAGAGCACGTCAACGGTACCCGACTTCGCGCACGGCGCCGCCCGGCACCGCAGCATCGAATCCGCCATTACGACTGCTTGACCGCGTGTCAGCCGCAGGACAGCAGGCCCGCCTGCTGCTTGGCGGTCAGGATGCGATGGACACTCTGGTCCACCTGCGTACGGAAGGCCGCGCTCTGCGCCATCCGGGTCTGTACGGCTTTGGCCATGGCCGGGACCAGGTTCGGTTCGACGGTCAGGACCAGGTCTCCGCCGGCCGACAGGAAGTTCACGGCCCGGCCGGCCGGGGGCACGGCCTTCACCGCCACCGCGTTCCCGAGGTCGTCCGAGATCACCACGCCCTTGAAGCCGAGGGTCTTGCGGAGCAGGCCCTGGATCACGGTTGAGGAGAAAACGGCCTGATGCTTCGGGTCGATCTTGCTGTACGTGGCCAGAGAGACCATCACGAAGGGCGCGCCCGCCTTGATCCCCGAGCTGAACGGGCTGATGCTCGAACTCTTGCTGGTCGTCACGGAGTCCACCACGTTCGCCGTGGTGTCGGTGTTGCCGCGGACGTAGCCGAGTCCCGGGAAGTGCTTGAGCGTGGCCAGTACGTCGGACTGGGCGAAACCCGCCGCGAACGCGTTGCTGTGGGGGGTCACCGTCGCGGCCGTATGGCCGAACTCGCGGTCGAACCGGCCGATCGGCCCGTTGTTCCTGCCCAGACTGGCCGGGACGACATCGGCGACGGGCGCGAGGTTCAGATTCACACCGGCCGCCTTGAGCTGATTCGCCCACACGGAGGCCTCGGTACGCAGCTTCGAGGTCGACCAGCTTCCCTGCACCAGCGCACTCGGCATGGTCGAGAACCCGGGACCGGACAGCACTTGTACCTTGCCGCCCTCCTGGTCGGTGGACACCAGCAGGCCCACGCGACGCCCCGACACGGTGTCGGCCTTCGCCTGAAGACCGTCGACCAGGGTCTTGGTCGCCTTCGTACCCGACGTGCTCCGTCCCGCGAGGAAGACCGACCCGACGTGGTACTGGCGCAGAACCTGGATGCGCGCCTGGTCCGGCTTCGAGGCGGCGACGGCGCCCATGAAGAGCTGACCCACTCGTTGCGGGCCTGTCATTGCTCCGAAGACCTTGTCGACGCAGGTCGCGGTCGCGCTCCCGTTCGCCGAAGCGGGTGCTTGAGGTACGACCGCAGCGTGCGAGGTGCAGGCGCCGCCCAGGCTTGCGGCCGCCAGCGAAAGCGTCAGCAGCGGGACGGGCCAGACTGCCCGCTTCCCCCTCGGGCCATGGGATGGTGCCTGCCGCGACGTCATGCGGAGCCCCTTCCGGTACGCCGACCACGGACCGGGCGCCCCTTGCCCGGCGGTCGACGGCGGTCACACAGCCAGTACCACCAAACGTACATCCATCTGACGGCGTTCGCCTCCGCAGTCGCGGACCTGTCGTGCGCGACACCGATGACCTCGACGCCGCCATGTGCGACGCCGCCCGCAAAGCCCACTTCACCGCCCGACTCCGGGCCCCCGCGCTCCGTGCGAGATCGCGCGAGCGCATGAGGACGGCAGCACGCACGCAGGAAGCCGAGAGCGAGCAAGAACTGACGCCGCGTCGAGAAGGTGACGCGACCCCGGTGTGCCGGGCAGGCCCTGCGTTCCTTGCCGCGGACCGTCCGCCTCACCACGCCGGCCCCGACTGACTAAGGTTGCCCAGTGACGAGTAGCAACGCGACGCGCTCCCCCGTCCTGGACGGCACCCGTCCGACAACGGCGCCCGAAGACTGGCAGGAACGCCTTCGCCGATTCGGATACGCCGCACGCCCGGGGACCGACATCCGCGAGCGTCTTGTTCCGCCCTTTCCGAAGCCGCCGGCCCGTCTGTGGGAGCGCACAGGTCTCGATCCGGCACGGGCTCACCGCGTCGCGAAGGCGATGGAATGGGTGGGGCCGGTGCTCGTCGCCGTCCTGGCCGGAGCAATCCGCTTCTGGCACCTTGGCCGGCCGCGGGGCGTCGTCTTCGACGAGACCTACTACGCCAAGGACGCCTGGTCCCTGCTGCATCTCGGCTACGAGGGCACCTGGCCGGACCGCAAGATCGCCGACCCGCAGATACTCGCCCACCCTCAGGTGATCCCGCTCTCCGACGCCGGGGCCTTCGTCGCGCACCCGCCGACGGGCAAGTGGGTGATCGCCCTCGGTGAGTGGATGTTCGGCCTGACCCCGTTCGGCTGGCGCCTCATGACGGCAGTGCTGGGCACCCTTTCGGTGCTGATGCTGTGCCGAACAGGACGCCGCCTGTTCCGTTCGACACTGCTGGGCTGCCTGGCCGGCGCGCTGATGGCGGTGGACGGTCTGCACGTGGTGATGAGCCGTACCGCGCTGCTGGACCTCGTCGTCATGTTCTTCGTCCTGGCGGCGTTCGGATGCCTGCTGATCGACCGGGACCACGCACGAGCCAGGCTCGCGGCGGCCTTGCCGGTCGGCGTGGACGGCCGTGCGCGCCCGGACACGCGCACCGGTGACCGTGCCGGGACGGGGGTGCGTCCCTGGCGGCTCGCGGCCGGCCTCTTCCTGGGACTGGCGGCTTCCACCAAATGGAACGGCCTGTATGTCCTGGCCTTCTTCGTGCTCCTGACGGTGCTGTGGGATGTCGGCGCCCGCCGCGTCGCCGGGGCGAGTCGCCCGTACCGGGCGGTGCTGCGCAAGGACCTCGGCTGGTCGTTCCTGTCCCTGGTTCCGGTCGCCGGGATGACCTATCTGGCGACATGGACCGGCTGGTTCCTGTCCGACGACGGCTACGGACGCCACTGGGCCGACGGCCGCGGCGGCACCTGGTCATGGATTCCCGCCCCGCTCCGCAGCCTGTGGCACTACGAGTACGGGGTCTACCAGTTCAACGTGGGGCTGCACTCCCCGCACAAGTACCAGTCGAACCCCTGGAGTTGGCTGGTCCTGGGCCGCCCGGTGCTGTTCCACTACCAGTCACCGGAACCCGGTCAGGACGGCTGCCACACCGCAACCAACTGCTCGCAGACGGTCCTTGCCCTCGGCACACCGATCCTTTGGTGGTCGGCATGCTGCGCCCTCGTGTACCTGCTCTACCGATGGGCGCTGCGCCGTGACTGGCGCGCCGGCGCCATCCTGTGCGCGGTGGGCGCCGGTTATCTGCCCTGGTTCCTCTACCAGGACCGCACGATCTTCGCCTTCTACGCGGTCGTCTTCCTGCCGTACCTGTGCCTGGCTGTGACGATGATGCTGGGAGCCTTGTCGGGTCCGCCGGGCGCGTCCGGCAAACGCCGCACTGGGGGTGCGGCGGCCGCAGGCGTTCTTGTTCTGCTCATCGTCTGGAACTTCGTCTATTTCTTTCCGATCTACACCGGGCAGACGGTCCCGTACGCCGACTGGCACACCAGAATGTGGCTCGACACCTGGATCTGAGACCGGAGCAGCCACCTGGCGCACCTGGTCAGTGGGCTCTGTCGCCCGGGGCTGGGTTGCTGCCAGGCTGGCCAGGAGCTTGAGCCGCTCCTCGTAGGTGGTGCCCGGTTCGGCAGTCGTGGAACGCCAGGTTCGAATCCACCTGGTGGGCGACGTGCGCCGCCACTTGCGTGCGCAGTCTCCGTTCCGCACCGGCACACGACGAGCTCATTGGGTCCGCTCGTGTCCGGTGAGCATGTCGACCAAGCTGTGGGGTGCGTTGTCGCCGAAGAGGCGCTCGTGGAGGCGGGCACCTTCGGCCGCCTCTGCGGCGCTGCGGGGGAACAGCGCCTGCTCGTATTCGGTGAGCGCGGCCTCGACGTCGTCGGGTTGCTTGGCAAGGGCCTTGCCGAGTTCGGCGCCGTCGTACATGGCCAGGTTGGCGCCTTCGCCGTTCGGGGCCGAGAGGTGGGCGGCGTCGCCGAGCAGGGTCACCCCCGGCACCCGATCCCACTGGTGCCCGGTCGGCAGGGCGTTGAGCGGGCGCAGGACCGGCGCGGTGTCACTGTCGGTGATCAGCGCGGTGAGCTCCGGCGCCCAGCCGTCGAACTCCTGCGCGATCCGCGCGGTCGCCGCGGCGGAATCGGTGAAGTCGATGTCGGCGAACCAGTCCTGCGGCTTGGAGAGCGCCACGTAGGTGTGGAGGGTCCCGCCGCTCTCCCGGTGAGCCTGGATCCCCTTCCCCGGTGCGAGCGCGAAGAGCGACCCGCCACCGACCGCTTTCGCGCCGACAGGGTGCCGGGTGTCGCCGTCGAACAGATAGGTCTCGACGTACGACCTGCCGATGTACTCGGGTACCGCGTCGGAGAGCAGCGGCCGCACCCGTGACCAGGCGCCGTCCGCGCCGACCAGCAAGTCCGTGACGACGGTGGTGCCCTCGGTGAAGGTCACCTCGTGGCGGCCCTCGCCGAGGGCACGGGCAATGCTGACCTTGTGCCCCCACCGGACGGTGCCGGCCGGGAGCGAGTCGAGCAGGATCCGTCGCAGCTCGCCGCGCTGCACCTCGGGGCGTCCACCCGTGCCGTCGTCGGGTTCGTCGAACAGGACGGACCCGTCCCGGTCCAGGACCCGCGTCGCCTGGCGGCCCTCCAGGATGAGGTCACGGAACTCGTCGATCAGGCCTGCCGCCCGGAGCGCCGGCTGCCCGTTGTGGTCGTGGATGTCGAGCATCCCGCCCTGCGGGCGTGCCGTCGGGGAGGGCTCCGCCTCGTAGACCGTGGCCGGGATTCCGTGGACGTACAGGACGCGGGCGAGCGTGAGGCCGCCGAGTGCGGCGCCGATGATCGTGACCGGGGTGGTCATGGTGCTTCCCTCCTGATCGCGGACCGCTGGGCGGACGCCCGGCAGGACACGCATGGAACGTCGTTCCAGCGACCCCAGGTTGGAACGACGTTCCATGCATTGTCAAGCTGGAACATCATTCCAATGTGTCTAGAATGGAAGCATGGCACCCAGGACGCGCCGTCCGGAACGACGGCAGGAACCGCTCACCCGGGAGCGCATCGTCGGCGCTGCCGTCGAACTCCTCGACACGGTGGGCGAGGACGGTCTCACTTTCCGCGCACTCGCCGAACGCCTCGCGACCGGCCCAGGGGCGATCTACTGGCACATCGCGGGCAAGACCGAACTGCTGGCTGCCGCCACCGAGGCTGTCGTCGCCACGACCATCGCCGGCGACGACACCGACGCGACGCCGCAGGAAGTGATCCGCGCCCTCGCGCTCGGCGTGTTCGACGCGATCGACGCCCACCCATGGGTCGGCACGCAGCTCGCCCACGCGCCCGGGCAGTCGCCGATGCTGCGGGTCTTCGAACGCATCGGACGCCAGGTCCAGGCGCTCCGAGTGCCCCGAGCGGCCCAGTTCACCGCAGCGTCCGCGCTGCTGAACTACATCCTCGGAGTGGCGGGCCAGAACGCTGCCAACGCCCGGACGCTCCAGCCGGACACGGACCGGGCCGAGTTCCTCGACGCGGTGGCGACCGCATGGGAAGAGCTCGACCCCGACCAGTACGCGTTCACCCGAAACGTCGCCGGACAACTGCGCCGGCACGACGACCGAGCGGAGTTCCTCGCCGGCATCGACCTCATCCTCACCGGAATCACCACTCGCCGGTAGCCGACCGTCCGCCCCGCATCGTCACAGCCGGCGCCCCAGTGCGACCCTGCTCGCATGAGCCTCGACGACAACGATTACTGGCAGCGCTGGATAGCGAGGTTGCTGGCCATCCTTGCCGCTGATCCTGCTGATCAGCTGGCCTGGGCCGGCGAGCACCAGGTGAGGACTGCCGCCGTCGCCGACGACGTCGAATTCATCGTGCAACTGGCCGAAGGCATGGCGGAGCGGGGAACTCTCGAACCGGAAGCCCTCCAGGACCTCAAGACCATAGACCGGTTCATCGGCGAGATGGACGTCCGCGGTCGCGCCGGACTGTGGGCCGACGCACTGACTGCCGATGTGACCTGGAGCGAGGTACGAACACCGGCCCGCCGGATCCTCGTCGCCCGGCTGGGCGAGTGGCGTCTGCCACTGCCCCGCCGCGTGCCGCCTCAGCACATCCATGACTGAGTACGTTCGTCCATATCCCACAACGCCATAGCCCGCGGGCTTGAGTTGGGACCACGAGGTCAGCGTTCTGTACACCCCGGCCAGGCCCGAGGAGGCTCACTCTTCAGCCGACTTGGGCTGTTGTGGGTTTGGTGCGCCGCCAGCTGAGGATCCACGCCGCGGTCAGCAACGCGCCCAGCCCCGCCAGGGCCATCGCGCCGCCGGTACCGCTCACAGCGGCGAATGCGCCGACGCACACCGGGCCGAGGCCCTGAAGAGTCATGTTGCCGGAGCCCAGCAGGCCGAATGCCTGGCCCTGGCCCCGTTCGGGAAGGGCGGCCAGGAACTCACGTTGCAGACCGAGGCCGTTGGCGAAGCCGCAGCCGGCGAGCAGCAGCAGTACGACGGAGAGCGGGCGGCCCGGATCGCCGGCGAAGCCGACCAGCGGCAAGCCCATCAGCACGATCAGCGGAACCACCATTCGTTCCCGAGTGGCCGGCCGCAGCCACCGTCCCACCACGAGGTCGCCCAGCAGCATGCCGACGGGCAGGCAGGCCATCAGTACCGCGTAGGAACCGGAGGGAAAGTCATGACTGCCCGCGTAGGCGACGATCACCCCCTCCGCTCCGGCGACGAACGCACTCGGAAGCCACTGCGCGAACAGCAGTCGTCGGACCGAGCGGTGGCCCAGCAGTGCGCCCGTGCCACGCAGGCTGCTCCGCATCGCGCCGCCACCCGCAGGGTCCCCCTCCGTCGGCTTTGCCGCGAGCCCTGGCAACCGCAGCCGGACCGCCGCCGCGCAGAGCAGGTGCAGCGCGGCCCCCACCGCCAGTGCCGCGTGTGGGCCCACCGCCGCGACGGCGGCGCCGCCGAGCGTCAGGCCGAAGAGCTGCGCACCTCCGGATGCCATGTTGTTGAGCGAGCGTCCCAGCACGTACGCGTCGCCCTTCAGCCAGCGGGCGACGAGCTGTCCGGAGGCTCCGCTGAACACCGGCGTCACCAGGGCGACCACGGAGACGATGACGAGGCCCGCCACGATCGGCATCCGCACCAGGGCGAGCAGGGCCGCCGCCACGCCCTCCAGCAGGTAGCCGCCGGCGATCAGCGCCCGGGGCGGGAGCCGGCCGGCCAGCGAGCCGAGCAGCAACGAGCCGAAGAGCTGCGGCAGGAATCCTGCACCGAAGGCCAGCGCGCTGAGCAGCGCGGAGCCGGTGCCGGCGAAGACCAGCGCCGAGAAGGTGGTGATGCGGAGCGAGTCGGCGGTCACGCCGAGCATCCGGGTCAGGAAGAGCAGCCGGAAACGCGGCTCGGCGAGCACCTGGCGGTAGGTCGTGCGCGGCGTCGAGGCCGTGTGCGCAGGAGATGCGGTGGTCATGGGCAGCAGCGTCGTGGAGGACTCCACCGTGAAGCGAAAGATTCGCCGGAGGACGTAAGGTCACGTCTGACGCGGTCTACGCTGGAGAGGTGCTCCGCTTCACCGCCACCGCAGAGGACCTGCTGCGCAGCCGGTTCGCGCTCTCGCCGGCCTTCGAACTCTGCGGACTGCTGCGCCGTCTGAGCGGCCGGGACGCGGCGCTGCCCACCGACTGGGCGGTGCGACTCGCCCCGGGCTTCACGCGGCTGCGCGGCGAGACGTCGCTGGACGCGGTACTGGCTCTGCAGACCAGCAGGGCGGGTGTCAACTTCGTCGCCCCGCCGCCGCGCGGTCTCACCCAGAGCTGGGCCGATGATCTCGCGGCGATCCGGGCCACGCCGATCGCCGTGGCGCGGGCGGAGATCGACGCTGTGCTGCGCGAGCAACCGGTTCGTGATCCACGGGTCCGTGAGCTGCTGGAGTCAGACCGGGTGGTGGAGGCGGTCGCCGACACACTGGACCGCGCCTGGAACGAGTTGCTCGCCCCGGACTGGTCGCAGCTTCGGGCGGTCTGCGAACGCGACATCGTGCACCGGGTGGGCGTGATCGGCGAGCGCGGCTGGAAGGAGGCGGTCGAAGGCCTCGATGGAGCTCTGGTCTGGCAGGGACAGCACCTGTCGGTGCATGTGCGCGCCGCGCACGAGGACGTGAGTCTCGCAGGGGAGGGGCTGCTGCTGGTGCCCTCGGTGCTGGTCTGGCCCGCCGTGGCGGCCTTCCACGAGGAGCCCTGGCCGAAGGCCCTGATCTACCGGGCGCGCGGCACCTCCGCCCTGTGGGAGCGGGCGACATCCGATCCGGACGCACTGACGTCGCTCGCGGCACTGCTCGGACGGTCCCGGGCGCGCCTGCTGGCGGAGTTGGGCGTGCCGGCCAGCACCAGCCAGCTCGCCCGCAGCCTCGCGATGGCTCCCGGCGCGGTCGGCGACCACCTCACTGTGCTTCGCACGGCCGGTCTGCTGGTACGCGCCCGATCCGGCCGCTCGGTGCTGTACCGGCGCACCGCGCTCGGGGACGCGCTGGTCGCCGGCGCGGCACCGGTTGGGCCGGGCACTGGAACACCGAGCTGAGTCCGGGACGGCACACCTTCCCCCTGCTCAAGGCCCCCGCCAGCCGCCTTGTCCGTCGCGCACGTGTCAGGCGGTGAGTCGGCGGACCGCGTTCACCAGGCCGTCGACGTCCTCTGACGTGGTCGTGAAAGAGGTGACGAAGCGGACGACTCCCGGCTCCCAGCGGTCGTGGTAGAAGGCGTAGCCCTCGGAGAGGAGTCCGTCGACGACGCGCTGGGGCAGGCGGCAGAAGACGATGTTGGCCTCGACCGCGCCGGGGAAGCCGATGTCCGGCAGGGCCTTGAGTCCCTCTTGGAGCCGGGCGGCCATGGTGTTGGCAGTGGGTCGCGTTGTGCAGCCACAGGTCGTCGGCGAGGTAGGCGTCGAACTGGGCGGCGTGGAAGCGCATCTTGGAGGCGAGCTGGCGGCGCGCTTGGCGCGGAAGGAGAGTTCGGGGGTGAGGGAACGGTCGAAGACGACGATGGCGTCGGCGGTCATGGTGCCGTTCTTGGTGGCCCCGAAGGACAGCAGGTCGACGCCGGCCTGCCAGGTCATCTCGGCGGGGGTGCAGCCCAGCGCGGCGACGGCGCCGGCGAAGCGCGCACCGTCCATGTGAAGGCGCAGGCCCGCCTCCTTGACGACGGGTCCGAGGGTGTGGAGTTCGTCGAGGGTGTAGACCGCACCGGTCTCGCTCTTCGCGTCGTCGCCGGGGAGCGGGACGAGCTTGGCGCCCGCGGTGTAGAACTCGGGCGCGCCGCACTCGTCGTTGTTGATGTGGCTGTCGCGGTGGCACAGGACGCTGCCCCAGGGCGGTGTCAGGGCGGCCAGGCTCAGGGCGTTGGCCGCGGAGCCGGTGGAGACGAGCAGCACGTCGACGTCGTGGTCGAATATCTCGCTCAGGCGGCGCCGGACGTCGGCGGTGCTGCTGTCGGCGCCGTAGGGTGCGGCCGGCCCGGACGCGGCACGGCTGACGGCGTCGATGATCCGCGGGGCGGCCCCGGCGACGTTGTCGCTGGCGAAGGCGTGGGCGTAAGGCGTGGCGGCGGTGATGCTCATGATGTGTGGGCCTGGGCTTTCGGTGACTTTCAGAGCGGCCCGTCGTCCAGGCCCGTACCTGCTGTCAGCCCGTCGGGTGGGAGCCGGGGGTGTGGCCGAAGGTGCGGCGGAAGACGTCGATGAACGTGCTGGCGGACGACCAGCCGCATCGATGCGCCACCGTGGTCACCGGCGTCCTGTCGGCCAGTAGGACCAAGGCGTGGTGGAGACGCAGTTGTGTGCGCCACTGCGGGAAGGTCATACCGAGATCCCTGCGAAACAACCGGGACAGGGTACGGTCGCTCGCCCCGACCTCACGGCCGAGTTCGGCCAGCGTGCGGTCGTCACCCGGATCGGCTCGCAGGATGTCGCACAGGGCGCGCAGCAGAGGCACGGTGGGGGCGGGCAGGTGCAGTGGCTGCTGGGGGGAGGCCCTCAGCTGGTCCAACAGCACCGCGCGCAAACGGGCTCGTTCCGGGCTGCCGTCGTCCTCGGTGCGCGTGTGGGCGACGATCAGCTCACGCAGCAGCGGGCCGACCGCCAGCACGGTCGGCGCGTCGAGGCCGAGCGGGTTCTCGGTGGCGGGCAGCCCCAACAGGTGCAGTTCGAGTTCGCCGTGGGCCCGGTGTGCGTGCACGGTGCCGGCAGGCACCCAAATGGCACGAGTACCCGGGGCGACCCAGGATCCCTCGCTGGTCGTGACGCCCAGCACCCCCCGGCCGGCGTAGACGATCTGGTGGTCGTCATGCCGGTGGGCGTCGATCGCGCCACCGGAGGCCAGCCACTGGGTGCGGGTCGGGGCGACCGGCACATGGCGGAATTCCATCATCGGTTGGCAGTTTACCGGAAGCACGACACGGTGCCGGGCTCGGAGCATGGCCAGGTGCGAAGGAACACAACGATCACTCTGCTCTCCGTCGGCCACGCCTGCGTCGACATCTACCAAGGCGCCGTGGCGGCCCTGGTGCCGTTCTTCGTCGCCGAACGCGGATACACCTACGCCGTTGCCTCAGGCATCGTGCTGGCCGCCTCCGTGCTGTCATCGGTGGCACAGCCGGTGTTCGGCGCGCTCACCGACCGCTGGGCGATGCCCTGGCTGCTGCCGGTCAGCACACTGCTGGGCGGTGCCGGCATCGCGCTGAGCGGACTGAGCGGCTCCTATCCGCTCACCCTCGTGTTCGTCGCGGTATCGGGGCTCGGCGTGGCCGCCTACCACCCCGAATCCGCCCGTGTCGCCCGCATCGCCGGTCGGGGCGGACACAGCGCCATGGGCGTGTTCTCCATGGGCGGCAATATCGGCTTCGCGCTGGCCCCGCTCATGGTGGCCGCCGTCGTGGCCACCGGAGGACTGCGCTGGACACCACTGCTGATACTGCCTTCCCTCACCGGTGCCGTGATGTGCCTGCCCGTGCTGCGCGCCCTGCGGCAGAGGCAGGCCGCCGGAGCCGGTACGCCGGTGCCGGCCGGCAGCGACGACACCGCCTCCTTCGTGAAGCTGTCGCTGGCCGTGGTGTTCCGGTCGATCGCGTACATCGGTCTGAGCACCTTCATCTCGCTGTACGCCCAGCAGCGCACGGGCGGCAGCACGGCCTCGGGCACCGCGGCATTGTTCGTGCTCTACCTCGGCGGTGGGATCGGCTCGGTGCTGGGCGGGTTGCTGGCGGGCCGCTGGGACCGGGTGACGGTGTCCAGTTGGTCGTACGTGATCGCGGCCGCGGCCATCGCTGGCGTGGTGTGGGTGCCGGGCCCCGCCATCTACCTGTTCGTGGTGCTGACTTCCGCCAGCCTGTACGTGCCCTTCTCCCTACAGGTCACGCTCGGCCAGGACTACCTGCCCTCGCGGACAGGCACCGCCAGCGGGATCACGCTCGGCCTGACCGTCAGCATCGGAGGCCTGGCCAGTGCCGCCATCGGCAGCCTCGCCGACGCCACGTCCCTGCACACCGCCCTGGCGCCTCTCGTTCTGATGCCGGTGCTGAGCTGGCTGCTGTTCCGCACCCTGCCCGAACCCAGCGTGCCGCAGCCTGAGGCTGCCGCGTCTGCGACGTCTGCGAAGGGAGACCGCCCCTGACCCGGTCGGCGTCGTCAAGCCCTTCGGGAACCACGGCTCGTCCCGGCGGAGCTGCGCGGTCTCGAGCCGGAGGTCTCCCGTGATCGTGAGGTCCACGGCCCTGACGCTCGACGTGACAAGCGCGGGCTTGCTGACGTTCTCCGGATGTCGGCTCACGTACAAGCGCGGCCGGATTCGCGCCGGCGCAGTGCGCGAGCAGGCTCATCCGGTCCAGTGCGAGGCGGAATCCGTCGGGCCTCCGGGCAGGCAAGTACGGGCTTCCGCGACCGGGTCCAAGCCGTCATCATATGGCGTACGCAGTGGCCTGGTCGTCCCACGCGGAGGCCGCTGACCACCGGATGTCGGGCTGGCCCGCGTCGTAGGTTGGGTATGTGACGACTACTGCATCTACTGCATCGCAAGAGGCATTCCTACAGGCTTTCCACGCTGAGCGCCCGGCGGTGACCGCTGAAGCGTTCGGCCGTGGTCGCGCTCCGGACGGCCGGTCCAGCTACGAGCTCCTGTCCGACCGGGTGGCCGGCCGCAGGCGTGTGCTGGACCTCGGCTGCGGTGACGGCCTCCTGCTTGAGGTTCTGGCCCGAGGAGGCGGAAGACAGCTCGCGGGTCTGGACCTGTCTCCGCAGTCTCTTGCGCTGGCACGACGTCGACCGGCGCTCTCCGGGGCCCGGCTGGAAGAAGGGCGTGCTCAGGAACTCCCCTTCGCCGACGACAGCTTCGACGCCTGCGTATCCCACATGGCGCTGATGCTGATGGGTGAGATCGAGCAGGTCGCGGCAGAAATCGCCCGAGTCCTGTCTCCCGGAGGGGTTCTGGCATGCGTGGTGGGAGGCGGGGCCGTCGGCGGCGAGGCATACGACCGGTTCCTCGGGCTGTTGCGGAACACGATCGAGGAGGTGCCCGCCTCGCGGCGCATCCCGGCGTTGGGCGACAGAAGGACACGCAGTCGCGACGGGCTCGATGAAGTACTCGCCCCAGCGGGCTTCGCCGCGGTGGACTGGGAGACCGTTCCTATCGACTTGAGCGGTCCGGTGGAACAGGTATGGGCTGGCGTCGCCGGCCTTTATGATCTCGGCCCGCTCGACGGGCCGGCTGTGGAGCGCCTGCGTGATGCCTTCTTTGCCGAGGTGCGCGATATGACGACGTCGGAGGGGACCGTCCCCTGCGCTTTCAGAATCCACATCGCAACAGCACGGCTCCTCCCGTAGGCACGAACTGGCGGCCGTGGCGGGGCAGTCACTGGTGTTGTTCGCGGCGGCCGTGATTTTGCTGGCCTCATGACCGTGCTCGTGACCCGCCGCCACGTCGACTACGTGCGCGTCACGACCACGGCGTGTTCCGCCGGACGGTGACACCGCGCTCCAGGCGCCCCGCCGCAAACTCGCGGCTCCGTTCGTGCCGTTGCACCCTCAACCGCCCATGACGGCCGTCCCGACCAAGGGCACGCACCGCGCCGGCCCTGGTCCACAAACGCCTGACCGCCGATTGAGAGGAACACCGCATGCGTGCATACGGTTTTGCCTACGGTCCTCCGACCGTCGTCCCGTCGGCGGAGGCCGCCGAGGTCCACCGACGCTTCGAGGCCGGAGGCACCCGCGGCAAGACGGTGCTCGAGATCGGCGGACCAGGCGCCGCGTGACGCGTCGCCCCTGCCTCGCGGTACCGCCGCACCTCGGCGTCCGGCCTTCGTCGGCTACCCCGTGAGTGACGATGTTTGGTCTGCACCATTGACATGCACGCGTCCCGGACCTTCAATGCGGCACACCCGCATACGTCCCGACGGTCACGCACGAGGAAGGTCCCTCGCATGATCACCCCCCGCCCGGACATCGCCTGGCCCCGCACCCTGTTAAGGATCCTCGCCCTGGTCGCCGTGGTGCTCGGCGTCCAGGCCGGACCCGCACACGGCGCCCACGCCGCCACCCCCGTCAACGTGATCGCCTTCTACGACGGCACGTACGACGCGGCACACATCAGCTTCGACCACGAGGCCAACACCTGGTTCCCGCAGGCCGGCGCGCAGAACGGCTTCACCTACACCGCGACCACGGACTGGAGCCGGCTCAACTCCACGACGCTCGCCAACTACCAGGTGGTCATGTTCCTCGACGACTACCCCCACACCGCGTCTCAGCAGGCCGCCTTCCAGACCTACATGGCAAACGGCGGCGGCTTCATCGGCTTCCACGTCTCGGCGTACAACGACAACACCAGCGACTGGCCCTGGTACCACAACACGTTCCTCGGCACCGGCACCTTCCGGAGCAATTCCTGGGGCCCGACCTCGGAAACCCTGGAGATCGACGACGCCGGCCACCCGGCGACCGCGAATCTGCCGGCCACCATCACGTCCTCGGTCAGCGAGTGGTACAGCTGGCAGAACGACCTGCGGCAGAACCCGGACATCGACATCCTCGCCTCGATGGCCCCGTCCACGTTCCCGATCGGCACCGACCCCAACCAGACCTGGTACAGCGGCTATTACCCGATCGTCTGGTCCAACCGCGACTACAAGATGGTCTACAACAACTTCGGCCACAACGCGATGGACTACTCGACCAACACCACCCTCTCCTCGACGTTCGCGAGCGCCCAGCAGAACCAGCTCCTGCTCCAGGAGATCAAGTGGGCGGCCGGGCAGTCCGGTCCGGTCACCCCGCCCGCGAACACCACTGGCCCCATCCACGGATACGGCGGCAAGTGCGTGGACGTCGCGGGTGCCGCCTCCGCCAACGGCACCGCGGTGCAGCTCTACGACTGCAACGGCAGCGATGCGCAGAACTGGACGGTCGGCAGCGCCGGTACGCTCACCGCGCTCGGCAAGTGCATGGACGTGGCCTCGGCCGGCACCGCCAACGGCACCAAGGTGCAGCTGTACGACTGCAACGGCACCGGATCACAGGTCTGGCAGCCAGGCGCGAACGGGTCCCTGATCAACCCGCAGTCGGGCAAGTGCCTCGACGCCACCGGCTCCAGCTCGGCCAACGGCACCCGATTGCAGATCTGGTCGTGCACGGCAGCCGCCAACCAGAGCTGGACGCTGCCGTCCTGAGGGCAGTCGTTGACGTTGCCGCCGTCCCGCCCCTACGGCAACATCCGGCTGAAGACGGCTCACGTTCGCCCTTGAACCCACCTGAGCGCTAAACCGGGCCCTACCCTGGAACGGAGGAGGTTCCACGTCGGACCCGGTGACGGCGTTGGCCATGACGGGCGCGACGACCCTCGTGGCCGCCATGGCCACCAGCGCGTGGCGGACGGCCCGCGTCCGAACCGCGGCCCTGTTCCACCGCCGCGGCGATTCCCAGCAGGACGTGGAAGCCCAACTGGGCGTACGGAACCTGACGGCGGCTCAGCCTGAAGGGCGCATGGCCGCCCAGGAGGCCGTCACGATCCGACGCCGATTGACGAAGGCCGACTCGGCGCGTTGTGAACCGGGTCTGGCGGCATTGTTGTCCACCCTCGGTTTCGACCTCACGAGGGCGGAACGCTACGCAGACGCTTTGCCGGTCACCCAGAATGCCGTGCCCGCCGCTGAGGAGGCTGTCACGACCGCCGACCACTGGCCGCGGCCGACCCCGCTGCTCAGCAGGACCACAGCCGTGAACCACCCGCGAACGAGGAAGAACCGCCGACCGCCCTTGGCTGATCCCGGCACGCCGGACGTCCTCGGCTGCCCACATTTTTGTTGCGTCCGATGGAAGGGGCGTGTGCAACAACCAGCCGCTCCCAAAACTCAGTTGGGCGGCCAGCCATTCAGGTGCCGTTCCACGAGCGAAAGAGGAAACGAATGCGACCCGGTTTTCTGACGAGGACGCTCGTCGGCGCCACTGCCGCCGTCGGGATCGCCGCCGGGAGCCTGGCGGGCGCGGCCACCAGTTTCGCGGCGTCCGCGCCGGCCTCGGAGCCGACGGTGAGTTCCAGGGCCGTCGTCCCGCCGGCGGTGGTCAACCTCGGCCTGAGCACCAAGCAGGCCAAGGGACTTCAGTGCTGGCTGTGGGACAACGACTGGGGCTACACCGGCCCGATCGACGGGCTGCTGGGAACTGAGAGTTGGAAGGCGCTACAGCGCTACCTGAACTACTTCGATCTCTACCACGGGCATATCGACGGGATCGTCGGAAACGCCACGGTGGAGGGGCTGCAAATCCTGCTGCGCGGCTATGGCTACACCGGTCCGATCGACGGAATCGCCGGATCGGGGACCGAAGCCGCGTTCGGGCGGTTCGCTGACGACATGTGGGAAGAGTGCGTCTCTTCCCATGTCTGAGCGCATGTGGCACCCGCATCAGCTGCCGTGACACGGCGGAGCGTACGGGAGTTCCGGTATGTAGCCCGGCCATTGCGCCGGGGTGAGCAGGCCGGTTGTGCTTGAGCAGATACGGCGAATCGCCTGGTCGAGTCCGAGAGGGGTGAACTCGATCGTGCCGTCCGGACCCGCTGTCGCCAGCAGCCGTCCGTCCGGGCGGTACGCGGCCGTCGCGATCGCATCGGTGTGTCCGGCGGTGAGCCCCTTGCCCCACGGGGCCGGACGAGCCGGGTCGGCCACATCCCACATCAGGACACTCCGGTCAACGCCGGCGGTGGCCAGCGTGCGGCCGTCCGCGCTGAAACCCACCCAGGTCACCGGGCCGGTGTGCCCGGTCAGCGAGGTGCCGAGCGGTGTGGTGTGCGCCGGTGCGGAGATGTTCCACAGGCGCACGTCGTGACCCATGCCGGCGGTGGCCAGTAACCGCCCGTCGGGGCTGAACGCGCCCCACAGGGTGCCACCGGTGTCGCCCGTGCGGACGTCCGGGAGGGCCCGGGGGCGGACCGGATCGGCGATGTCCCACAGCCGGACCTTGTCGTCCTCGCTGGCGCTGGCCAGGGTGCGGCCGTCCGGGCTGACGCCCGCCCAGTGGACGAAGCTGATGTGGCCGGTCAGCGGTGAACCGAGGGCGGCGGGGCGTGCGGGATCGGTGATGTTCCACAGCCGCAGGCTGTGCTCCGGGCCGCCGGTGACCAGTACGCGCCCGCCGGGCGTGAAAGCCAGCACGTCGCCCTGGTCGGCGCCGCCGGTGCGGACCAGGCCGGCCCGCCGGGGACGGCGGGGGTCGGAGACGTCCCACAGCCCCACCGTGCCGTCACTGTCGGCGCTCGCCAGCAGTCGGCCCTTCGGCTGGAACACCACCCGGGAGGCGGAGTGCTCGGCCGGCAGCTCGCTCAACTGCCTGCCCCGCCCCGGATCGCGCACGTCCCACAGCCGTACCGTCCCGCCGGCCGCGCCGGCCAGGCTCCGGCCGTCCGGGCTGAACGCGATACTCGTGACGGCACCGAAGTGGCCGGCCAGAACGGTGCGCGGCAGGTGCCACAGCCGTACGGTGTGGTCGTCGCTCGCACTGGCCAGCGACCGCCCGTCGGGGCTGAACGCCAGCCAGTTGACGAATCCGGCGTGGCCGATCAGCGGCTGCCCGAGGGGAGCCGGACGCAGCGGGTCGGAGACGTCCCACAGCCGGATGGTGTGGTCCGCGCCGCCGGTTGCGAGTGTGCGGCCGTCCGGTGAGAACGCCACCGCGAGCAGGGTGTCGCTGTGCCCGGTCAAGGGCTCGCCCAGTGCCTTGGCGTGGGCCGGGTGGGAGACGTCCCACAGCCGTACCTTGTGGTCGTCGCCCACGCTGGCCATGACCCGGCTGTCCCGGCGGAACGCGACCGCGTAGACGACGTCCGGGCAGTTCAGCGGCTTCCGCCACAGCTTCGGATGCGTCCGGTCGGTGACATTCCACAGCCGGATCTTGTGATCGTGGCCGGGGGCCGCCACCGTCCGGCCGTCCGGGCTGAAAGCGGCCGAGGCGACGGAGTCGCTCGCCCCGGTGAGTGGGTGGCCCAGTGCCTTGGCACGCGCGGGGTCATGTACGTCCCACAGCTGTACGGTGCGGTCGTGGCTCGCGGTGGCCAGCGTACGCCCGTCACCGCTGAACGACACGGAGAAGACGTAGTCGCTGTGCCCGGTCAGTGGCTTGCCCAGGGCCTTGGCGTGGGCCGGGTCGCGGACGTCCCACAGCCGAGCCGTGTGGTCCCGGCTCGCGCTGGCCAGCGTGTGGCCGTCCGGCGAGAACTGGAGCCAGTACACCCAGCTGGTGTGCCCGGTGAGCGGTCTGCCCAGCGGGACGGGGTGCGCGGGGTCGGCCAGGCTCCACAGCCTGATGGTGTCGTCACCGGCCCCGGTCGCGAGGGTGCGGCCGTCCGGTGAGAACGCCACCGCGTACACCGCCTGGGTGGGTCCGGACAGTACGGAGGACAGCGCGATGTTCTGCGTGTCGAGGAGACCCGCGGCGGCCTCCGGATCCGACCGCAGCCGGTGCGCCGCCACATACATCCGCGCCGCCAGCGACGGATCGGTCGCGTCGAGCTGGCCGGCCCGCGCCACCACCTGCTCGGCGACCGCCCGGTCGCGGCCGGCCCGGGCCAGCGAGCGCTGCTGGAAGGCGATGACGGCGGCCGTCGACGCGACCAGCAACAGGCCGGACACCGCGGCCAGCAGCGTCCGGAATCGCCGGGCAGTGCGGGCCGCCGACCGCCGTTCCTGCTCGCGGGCGGCGATACTGGCGTCGAGGAACGCACACTCCACCGGGGTGAGGTCCGCCCGGTACCCGGCGAAGCACTCCTCGGCGGTGGCCAGGCGGGTACCCCGGTACAAGGCCCCCGGGTCCCGGTCGAGTTCCTGCCAGACGCGGGCGGCCTCGGTGATCTGACGGTGGACACGCAGCCGGTCACGGGCGCCGTCGATCCAGGCCTGGAGCCGGGGCCAGGCGGTGATCAGTGCCTCGTGGGCGAGGTGCACCGTGTCGCCGTCCAGCGTGATCAGCCGTGCCCGGGCCAGCAATTCCAGTGCCGCGGCGCTGTCGGCTGCCTGGTCGGTGGCGCTCCCCGCCCGCAGTTCGGTGCGGTCGGCGGGGCGACTGGTGTCCTGGGCTCCCTCACCGGGCGTGATCAGCCGCAGCAGGATACGCCGGGCGGCCTCGGCCTGCTCCGGGGCAAGCTGTGCGTACAGTTCCTCGGCGGTGCGGGTCAGGGCGCCGTGGACACCGCCTGCCGCCTGGTAGGCGGTCAGCGTGAGAGTGCGGCCCCTGCGGCGACGCCAGGTCTCCAGCAGGGCATGGGACATCAACGGCAGTCCGCCGGGTTCTTCGGCGACATCCTCGACGACCTTCGCGGTCAAGGTGCGCTCGACGATCAAGCCCGCGGCCACGGCGGGCTTGACGATCGCCTCGCGCAGTTCGGCCGGCCCCATGGGGCCGAGGAGCAGGGTTGCGTCGCGGAGGGCCGCGGCGAGCGGACGATGCTCGGCGCAGCGCCCGAAGAAGTCCGCCCGCACCGCGAGCACCACCCGCAGCCTGCTGTCCGGTACCGCCGCGGTCACCAGCAGATCGAGGAAGGCCGCGCGCTCGGCCGGGTCCACACAAAGGGTGAAAAGCTCCTCGAACTGGTCGACCACCACCACCGTGTCACCCGGTTCCCGGCTCGGCACCGTCGCATCGGCGTGCGTGGCCAACGGGTGCCGTCCCGGGGTGAGGATCCGGATGGCCGCGGGCCGGCACCCCGGTGAACCATCGCTCCTCAACACGGGGATGAGGCCCGCGCGCAGCAGGGAGGACTTGCCGCTTCCGGACGCGCCCACCACAGCGACCACCCGGCGGGTGCGCACGCATTCGGCCAGTTGAGCCACGAGCTGGTCGCGCCCGAAGAACAGGTCCCGATCACCGGGTTCGAAGCGGGCCAGCCCCCGATAGGGGGCCGCCGAACCGTCATCCGGCTCCGGCTCGGCGGCCACTTCCTGAGCCACCGACCGCCAGCGCCGCTCCCACTCCCCGACGTCTGCCCCGCATGCCCGCACATAGCCCCGTACAACCGCCAGGGACGGCAACTGCTCACCCGCGGCCGCTCTCGACAACGTTGCCACCGAGTAACCCGCGCGCTGCGCCATGGCCCGGTAGGTCAGGCCTCCCGTGTCCCGGCGCAACTTCCGTAACTCGAACGCGAAGCGCTGCACCGGCCCGGCCGCCGGATCCAGCGGGCCTTCCCGACGCCCCATCCCAGTCCCCCATGGTCAGCACGAGCAACAAAGGACAACCTTCGCACCGTCCCATGGGGGTCGCATCTCTGAACAGCACGATCCAGCCGATCGGCTCCCAAGTCCGGCCGCCGGGACGTTTGTTTCACCGCACGGTCCGAGGGTGCGCAACAACGAGCCGGTCCAGAACCCTGTGACGTGGTCGGCGGCGGGCACCACTTCGGCGGTGAGCGCTGCCGCGCGGCGTGGCCGGGTCGTGGCCGCGGCCGGCGGCGACGGGGGTGCCGCCGGAGCGTGAACGGCCCACCACCGTTACGGGCGGACGATGGAAAGGACATTCACGGATGGCGCATGACCTGAGAACTCCCCAGCAATCCCGGGGGACTTCGCCCCGAGCCGTACGCGGCCTGCGGGCAGCGGCCCTGGGCGCGCTGGCAGCGGTGACCGCAACCGCCGCTCTGCTCGCCACTCCGGGCTCGGCATCGGCGGCGGCCCTCGGTACGGATGCCGCCGTGCGAGGACTCGACGTCAGCGCCTACCAGGAGAGCGTGGACTGGCCCTCGGTGGCCGCCGACGGTGCCTCCTTCGCCTACGTCAAGGCGACCGAGGGCACCTCCTACATCAGTTCTCGCTTCTCCCAGCAGTACGAGGGAGCAGCGCAAGTCGGCCTGATACGCGGCGCGTACCACTTCGCCAGGCCGGACAAGTCCTCCGGCGGCGCCCAGGCCGACTACTTCATCGACCACGGAGGTGCCTGGCAGCCCGACGGCAAGACCTTGCCCGGCGTCCTGGACGTCGAGCCCTCCCCGGACGTGCCCACCTGCTACGGGGTCGACCCCGGTGCGATGGTCCGCTGGATCGCCTCGTTCGACGACGAGTACCGCAGCCGCACCGGCCGCCACGCGGTGATCAACACCAACGCGTCCTGGTGGTCGCAGTGCACCGGCAACTCCTCGGCCTTCGCCGCCACCAACCTGCTCTGGATCGGCAGTTACACCGGCACCCCGCACCCGCTGCCCAACGGCTGGTCCACCTACGCCATCTGGCAGACCTCCGACTCCGGAACCTTTCCCGGTGACCAGGACCTGTTCAACGGCACGCAACAGGACCTGCGGAACTTCGCGACGAACGGCACCTACACGCCGTCACCGCCGCCACCGGCCGGCGCCTGGCCTGTCGTCCAGCAGGGCTACGTCGGCCGCCAGGTGACCACCGTCCAGTATCTGCTCAACGCCCACGGCGCGTCGCTGTCGGTCGACGGCTCCTTCGGCACGGCCACCCATGACGCCGTGGTGGCCTTCCAGACCCGGAACCAGCTGACCGCCGACGGCATCGTCGGCCCCAAGACCTGGCAAGCGCTCATCACCACCGTGAAGAAGGGCGACCGCAACGCGGCCGTCAATGCGGTACAGGCCGAACTGAACGCCCACGGCGCGTCGCTGTCGGTCGACGGCTCCTTCGGCACGGCGACCCGCGACGCCGTCGTCGCCTTCCAGACCCGCAACCAGCTCACGCCTGACGGCATCGTCGGACCCAACACCTGGCTACAGCTCGTGAACTGATCTCCCGTCACGACAGAGTCCGTGCGGCCGGTTCCTCACCCATCCCGAAAGGTCCGTCTTGGAGAGCACTTTTTGGAGCAGACGGCGTGTTCTCGGCGCCCTCGCAGCTTCCGCAACCGTCGCAGCCACAAACCTCGTCCTCATCCCCTCGGCCGCAAGAGCCGACACCGCGCCGGGCGATGTGGACGACGGCGACCCCTTCGACCTGCCCGACACCGACCGGGCGAAGATCGTCAAAGCGTGGCTGCTGGGCGGCAAAGCCGTCCGCGCAGCCGCGGAAACGGCACTGACCGGCACCGACGCCGACGTTCAGACCTTTCTGACCGTCGACCTGTCCAAGGTCACGGCCGATGACAACCGCGTCGCCCTCGTCACCTCCCTCGCCGGAGGCGGTAAAGGCACCCGGCGCGAGGCCGGCGCGGCGCTCGACAGCGGCGACGCCGCCGTCGCCGACTACCTCAACGGCGGTTTCAAGGCCGCCATCCTCGAGGACATGCAGGTGGCCACCACGACCGTGATGGCCGCGGGCGCCAAAGCGGTACGCCGGGACGGCAGCGCCGCGCTGGACGCGGGAACCCAGGAAGCCCTGGAGCAGTTCCTCACCGACGGTCAGTACACCGCCCGTTTCGAGGACATGCGTGTCGAGGTCTCCACCCTCATGGTGCAGGCGGGCCCGGAGGTGCGGAAGTACGCCTCCCGGGCTCTGTCCGGCACCGACGACGACGTCGAATGGTTCCTCGACACCGGCCAGCACATCGCCCGCGCCCGCGACCAGGAGGCCTCGACGATCGAGGAGCTCGTCGCGGTCGTCGAACGCGAGGGCAAGAAGGCCGACGCGAACACGAAGGAAGCCGAGGAGGCCGCCGCCCGCGCCGTCGAGGCCGCCGACAAGGCCAAGGAAGCGGCGGAGAAGGCCGCTGCCGAGGCGCAGGCGGCCCAGGACGACGTGGTCAAGTCCGGTAGGGCGGCCCGCAAGGCGGCCGAGGCGGCGAAGGGCGCGGCCGACTCGGCCCGGGTCGCCATCCGCGCCTCGCACGCCGCCGTCCAGGCCTCCCGCCGCGCCGCCTACGCCGCGACCGCCGCGAGCCAGGCAGCGGCCGGCGCCGGATCCGCCGCCGCCAGGGCGTACGGCGCCGCCATCGCCGCCTCGAAGGACGCGACCAAGGCGTCCGCCGCGAAGGACGCCGCCGTGGCCGCCCGTAACGCCGCGGCCAAGGCCCGTAGCGCGGCCTCCGCCGCCGACTACGCCGCCACCGCCTCGGCCCAGGCCGCGAGCGCCGGGTCCGCCGCCGCCTCGGCGGCCCGGAACGCCGCCGCGGCCGCGAACGCTTCCGCCTCCGCCGCCTCCGCCGCGGGCAGGGCCCAGGCCGAGGCCGCGGAGGCCAGGCGGCAGGCGCAGATCGCGAGCAGCAACGCCCAGCTCGCCACCAACGCCGCCGGAACCGCGCAGGCGTTGGCGAACAACGCGGCGGCGGCCGCCCGTACCGCACGCGATGCCGCGAACAGCGCGGCCGACCACGCGGACAAGGCCGCGGACGCCGCCGAATGGGCGGCCAAGTACGCAGGCCAGGCCCTGGAATACGCCAAGAAGTCCACCGAGTTCGCCAACGAGGCCACCAAGGCGGCGAACACCGCCACCGACGCCGTCGCCCAGGCGGTCGATGTGGAGAAGAAGGCGCGGGACGCCGAGTCGCAGCGCCTGGACGAGGACATGAAGCAGGCGGTGGAAGAGGCCGCCCTGCTGGCCCGGATCGAGGATCAGGAGCGGGCGGAGCTCGCCGAGAAACGTACCCAGGCCGAGCAGGAGGAGCAGGCCACCAAGGACATCGTCTCCCAGGCCGAGTCGGCGTTGGCCTCAGGAGACCTGGACCGTGCCGCCACGCTCGGGCGCACGGCGGCCGTCGCCCTGATGAACTCCCACGGCACCTGGTCGCGGGAGGCCGCACGGTTCGCCCTGTCGGGCGCGGACGCCGACATCCACGCATGGATCGACAGCGACCGGCAACTCGCGCAGAAGCAGGACGACCGGGAGACCGCCCTCTACCTGGCCCAGATCACCACCCCGGACGTGGCCGACGCCGCGACCACGGCGCTGGCGAGCCAGGACCCGGACGCCGCCACGAAGTTCCTGACCGACGGTGCCATCGAGGCGGCCGCGACGGACAACCGCGTCGCAGTCTCCCGCGTCCTGGCCAACGACCCCGGCAGCGCCGTCAAGAAGGCGGCGAACGACGCGCTGGACAGCGGCACCGCCGAAGCCCTGTACGCATTCCTCAGCGTGACGTACGAGGCGGCGCAGCGGGAGGACGACGCGGTCGCCACCGCGGCCCTCATCAGCACCGGCGGCCCGTACACCAAGGCCCACGCCCAGGCCGCGATGGAAGGCCCGGCCTGGATGCGCCGCAACTTCGTCGCCTCGGTGCAGTACAAGACCGCGCGACTCGACTACGACTTCGCTGCCCACGTCGCCGCCATGCAGGGCGCGATCGCCGCCGCCGCCAAGATCGCGCACAAGGCGCAGGAAGACGCCGCCAATGCGCAGCAGGCCGCGGCGAAGGCCCGCAACGCGGCCGACGAGGCCCAGCAGTGGGCGGACAAGGCCAAGGAATCGGCTGCGAAGGCCGCCGGCTACGCCAAGCAGGCGGACGCCAACGCGGACGCCGCCGAACAGTCGGCCAAGGACGCGCAGGCCTCGGCCGACCGGGCACAGCAGGCGGCCAGTGTCGCGCGCCGGGCCTCGCGGTCGGCGAACTATTCCGCCAACCGTGCCGTGGACGCGGCCCACCGGGCGATGGTCTCGGCCACCTCGGCACAGGTTTCCGCCACCTCGGCCCGTACCTCGGCCGTCCAGGCAGGCAAGGACGCCCGTACGGCGGCGGCCGCCGCGAGCCAGGCCCATCAGATCGCGGTGAACAAGCGGCAGGCCGAACTCGCGGAGGCGGCCAGGCAGGCGGCCGAGGCAGCGCGCAAGGCCAAGGAGGCCGGGAAGAATCCGGCTGATTCGCCGGACAACGACGACCCCGATGTTCCTCAGTGGCAGCTGGACGCACGGTGGTTTGCGTACCAGTTCAACAAGTTGAGTATCGCAACCGGGCTCACCGCTGCCGGGATCGGTATCGTCGGACTGGGCGTCGGCATCTTCGCTCCACCCGCCGTGCCGTTCATTGAAGACGTCGCGTCCGGCTTCGGGGACGCCTCCCTCGCGTTCACCGCGCTCAACGTCATCTTCACGGGAGTCGGCTACGGAGTGAACAGCGGTCAGTTCCGCTCTTCCGTGGCAAGTGGCTTTCTGTCCTTGATCACCTATGGCCAGTCGAAGTGGATCGGTGAACTCGGCGCCGGTGAAGTCGCCACTAAGATCACGCAATTCGGTCATGATCTCGTTTCGCCGATCATCGGCATGCTGGGGCTCTGAAGCCCTGACGCCGCGGTAAGGGGCCTTGTATGAATCTCACACGGCGGATCACCGCCATCGGTGCGGCCACGCTGGCGTGTGCCGCCGCAGTCCTCGCCGCCGGCCCTGCCTCCCGTGCCGATGACTCCGGCATCCCGGTGGCGGCGGCCGACAGCCAGCCCGGCTACGCGGTCGAGGACTTCGGCTACCCGGACGCCGACAAGATCAAGGCAGAGAAGGGGATCGTCCTCAAGCGCGGCGACGGCCACATCATCCTCGCCGACTGTTCGTCCGCCACCGGGCTGATGGAGGTGTGGTCACGGAAGAACGGCAAGACCTGCTTCCGCACCACCGGCACCTCCGGCTGGCTCACCCTGGAGATCCCCATGGTCTTCGCGGTCAAGGGCTCGGCCGACCACGCCGCCGACGTCACTCTGACCGCACCGGATGCCACACCGCAGGAGGTCGCGGTCGCCAAGGGCGAGTGGACGCCGGTCGGCGAGTCCGCCGACCCGCAGGCCCGCGATTTCGCTCTCGTGGAGATCCGTACGAGCAAGTGAACGGGCGCATCTTTCCCCCGGCCGACCCCGCACCAAGGACAGTCATGACTGGAAAGCGTTCATGTGTCGCGTGGACCGCAGGCCTTCTCGCAGCCGCCACGGCTGCGAGCGGCCTGGTCACCAACTCGCCCGCCGCCGCTCTTCCCGGCGCCGACGTCCAGGACACCGCCCTCGCGTTCACCGCGAAGATCAACGTCGCTGAGCAGCAGGCCTGTTCGGGCGTGCTGGTGGATCCTCAGTGGGTGCTCACCGCCGCCAGTTGCTTCGCCGACGGCGGCAAGCCCGCCCCGCCAGGAAAGCCCGCGCTCAAGACCACCGTCACGGTGGGTCGTACCGACCTGTCCCAGACGGGTGGGAAAGTCGTGGACGCGGTCGGACTCGTGCCGCACGCCGACCGGGACGTGGTGATGGTCAAGCTGGCGCGCCGTGTCCTCGGCATCACCCCGGCCGAGCTCGCCGCCAACGGCCTGGTCTCGGGCGAGCAGCTCACGGTTCTGGGCTTCGGCCGCACCACGACCGAATGGGCCCCCGACACGTTGCACTCGGCCCCCTTCACCGTCGCCTCGGTGGCCGGAAGCGACGTCAGTCTCACCGGCTCCGGTCAAGCGGTGATCTGCCAGGGCGACGCCGGGGGCCCCGCGCTCCGCGTCACCAACGGCACACCCGAACTCGTCGCCGTCAACAGCCGTTCCTGGCAGGGGGGCTGTCTCGGCGTGGACCCCAACGAGACGCGCACCGGCGCGGTCGACGTGCGTGTCGACGACCTCGCGGACTGGATCCACCAGACGGCCTTCCGTGTCCAGGACGACGTCACCGCCGACGGCATCGCCGACCTCGCGGGCATCTGGGACGACGGAACCCTGCACCTCTACCCGGGCGATGCGGCCAAGGGGCTGAGCGGCCAGAACATCGCCCAGCTCGGCGGCACAAGTTGGAAGACGATGAAGCAGCTCGCCAAGGGCGACTTCACCGACGACGGCATCACCGACCTCATGGCCGTCTGGAGCGATGGCACCCTCCACCTCTACAAAGGCGACGGCAAGGGCAAGTTCGCCGAGGGCATCACCGTGGCCGAGGGCGGCAGCACCTGGGGCACGGTGAAGCAGCTCACCTCCGGCGACTACGACGGTGACGGGATCGCGGACCTGATGGCGATCTGGTCCGACGGCACCCTGCATCTCTACACGGGCAAGGGCGACGGGCAGACAGCGCCGAACTCCAAGGTGAACACGGGCGGCAGCACCTGGGGCACGGTGAAGCAGCTCACCTCCGGCGACTTCAACGGCGACGGGATCGCGGACCTGATGGCGATCTGGTCCGACGGCACCCTGCATGCCTATACGGGTGACGGCACCGGCCAGGTCGGTGCTCAGGTCCCGGTGCCGGTCGGCAGCAACACCTGGGGTACGGTCCGGCAGCTGACGGCCGGCGACTACACCGGGGACGGCATCGCCGATCTGACGGCCATCTGGAGCGACGGCACCCTCCACCTCTACAAGGGCGACGGCAAGGGTGGCATCGGCGCTGCCACCACCGTGGCCTACGGTGGCAGCACCTGGAAGACCATGCTGCACCTCGCCTGACCCTCATCAGTACTTGTCCCGGGCACAGTTCGTCGGTTCAGCGATCCGTCCAGATCGGCCTGTAACAGGTCCGGCCCGGAGACCCCGTACTGGATGCCAGCACGATGATGCCGGCGGCATGGGACCGTCGTCGGCCGGGCGCAGCAGGAAGGAGACCACGTCCGCCGTCTCCTCCCGCCGCTCCACCACGGTCAACTGCCGCCAGGGGCTGCGGGGGTCGACCTGCGCCTGCTGGTGGAGACGGGCCTCCTGGGCGATGAACGCGCCGGCCATCAGCCAGTACACCTCGTCCCAGGCCGCGGCCACCTCGAGGGTGACCGCCTCCCCCAGCACGTCGGCGATGGCACGGAACAGGTTCGCCGCCGGCCTGGTTGCCTCGGTTGAACAGCCCGTCCAGTAGTTCGGGCTGTTCGGCGAACATGGTGCCGTAGAAGCGTGCCGTGATCTCGTCCAGGGCGCCGCCCACTGCGGGCAGGGCGGCACGGACGACGGCGGCCGACTCTGGCGAAAGCATGGGTCTCCCTTTGCCGGTGCGGGCGTGCAGCGACAGGAGGTGCCGGTCGGCCGCCTGGCGGATCCGGCCGACTCATCGATCATCGCGGTGGCCTCGTTGGGTCCGACAGGGCCGAACATCGCGAAGGACGGGGACTATCGGCCCAGCCTTGGGGCTGCCTGGCCTCGCCTCGCACGGCTCGCCCACCCGTCCGGCCCAGATCCCCGGTGCCCGGCTTCCGGTTGCGACGAGGCGAGGAGTGTCATTTCCTCCTCCGAGAGCCGCAGCGCGCCGGCCGCAATGTTCTGCGCAAGGTGGCCAGGATGGCCGGTCCCCGGTATGCCCAGCACATGTGGTCCCTGGTGCAGGGTCCAGGCCAGACGGACCTGTGCGGCGGAAACCCCGTGTGCGCGGGCGACGGCGCGCACTTCCTCGCTGTCCGGGGCGGCCGGCCCTGCCTCGCGCCCGGAACCGGCGATCGCGAAGAACGGAACGAAGGCGATGCCGAGTTCGCCGCAGCGGCGAAGCAGAGCCCGATCCTCGCTCGATGCGCCGATTCCGTACGGGTTCTGCACGCAGACGACAGGGGCGATGGCGAGGGCCTCGGTCAATTGCCCGGACGTCACGTTGGAGATGCCCAGGTGCCGGATCAGTCCCGCGTCGCGCAGTTCGGCCAACGCGCCGAAGTGCTCGCCGACCGAGCCCGTCCGCCGACTCGGTGGCACGCGCAGGTTCACCACGTCCAGGTGGTCCCGGCCGAGTTGCCGCAGGTTCTCCTCCACCTGGCCACGCAGCTGGGCGGGTGTGGCCCACCACCATGCGCCCGAGGAGTCGCGTCCCGGCCAGACCTTGGTCGTGATGACCAGATCCTCCGGGTACGGTGCCAGTGCTCGGTTGATCAGCTCGTTCGCGGAACGCGTCGCCGAGAAGTAGAACGCGGCGGTGTCGATGTGGTTCACGCCGAGCTCAACGGCCCTCCGCAGCAGGCCGATCGACTGCTCGCGGGCACGCGGTGCGCCGCGGTCGAAGGGCGCGGTACCGGTCAGACGCATCGCGCCGAACCCGAGACGGTTGACGATCAGATCACCGAGTCGCCACGTACCGGCGGCTGCGGCAGTGTTCGTTCGTCGGCTCATGAGAAGGGTCTCCTCCTGCGGGGTGAGGTGGGGAAGCGGTGGTTGGGTACGCGACGAGTCCAGGTCCCTCGGCGGGCAGTCAGCTTCGAAGCGGGTCCACCAGTGCCGGGGCGCGCTGGCCCGGGCATGAAAAAAACCTCCCCGGCGGACCGCAGTCCGCACCGAGAAGGCTCGCGTGTGTCGTCAACTTAGCAGGCTGGGCGAGGTGTTTGCCAGCAGGTGCCCAGCCCTGGAAACGGCCATGGCACTGCCTCGCACCAGTCACGAGCACCCCACGATCCTCCTGATCCATGGAGGGCTATGGCAGGGCGACATGGACGCCGACCGCTTCTGGGCGGTGACAGGGATTGTGGCGGGCATCGAACGCGCAGGGTTCAAGGTGCTGGCCCCGAACCGTCTGCCTCAGCCATGGAGCTGGGATGCCGAGGTCGAGCACCTGGCCCCTTGCCTGCCCGAGCGCCCGGTTTCCGTCGTGGCCGGATCGAACCTGGACGGGCAGACCGTGCGCGGCGTCTCGGACAGCGAGTTGTCGGCACTGACCATGCCGATCGGAGTGCTTCCCGCGGTTCCGGAGAACCCATCCCATCAAAGGCACACCGTCGATACGCTCCGTCAGCTCCTCCCCCACAGCGAGGAGCTCGAGGGTTGTCCGGAGCCACCCCTGCCGGCGTTCGCTGCCCACCTGGACCGCTTCCCCCGCGATTGACACAGGGGTGAAGCGGACGATGGTGTGGTGCCCGCCCGCCCGATCACCGTCCTGGCAAGATGGCGGCATGGAACGTGTGCTTGGAATCGGTGGATATTTCATGCGGGCGGCCGACCCGGCGGCCCTGAGCGCGTGGTATCGCGATTGCCTGGGCCTGGACGCCGACGAGAACGGCCTGTGGCGTCAGGAAGCCGGGGTGACGGTGTTCGCGACGTTCGAGTCCGAGACCGACTACTTCGGGGCCCGTGCCCAGCAGACCATGCTCAACTTCCGGGTCCGCGACCTGGATGCGATGCTCGCGCAACTGCGCGCCAAGGGAGCGGACGTGGCCGAAGAAACGCAGGACATGGACGGTGTCGGCCGATTCGGCTGGGTCACCGACCCCGAGGGCAATCGGGTCGAGCTGTGGCAGCCCGCCTGACCGCGTCTTCACGCAGGCGGTGACGTGCCAGGGGACCGAGCTATGTGCCGTTCAAGGTTTTCGCCTCCGAAGCCTCCCACCAGCTGAAAACCCCGCTGACCGCACTGCGCCTGCGCCTCGAGAACTTCGAGCCCTACCTCGATCCCGCGCCCGCCCCAGCCTGGACGACGCCTTCGGGGAGGTCGGACGCCTCGGCCGCATGATCCAGGGCCTGCTCGCCCCGGCCCGCCTGGAGAACACCGCCACCACCCCCGAGCCCGTCGACCTCGACGCCGTCCTCACCGACCGCGTGGCGATGTGGGAGCCCCTGGCGGCCGAGCAGTACGTCGCACTCGACATCACCGGTCCACCCGCCGCCCAGGTGTGGCCGATGCCGGGTACGAGCCCCAGGCGACCTGGGTGGCCGAAGGTTGCCTACAGGACCTCGCACACAAAGGCCTCATCTCACTGCGTTCCTTTGCCGGACGCAGCCTGGGAGGCGGTGGCGGCAGTGGGGTGGTCGGCGAGGGCAGCGGTCAGGAGGGCGGTGGTGTGGCCAGCCTCCGGGAGCAGAGTTGCGGTGATCTCGTCGTTGGTGTGGCCGGCCAGGGTCAGTTCTTGGATGCGTCGGAACAGCAGGCGGTCGGCTCCGGCGATCAGGGCGGCGGCGGCCTGGGGTGCGATGGCGGCGGCGGAGGCGGGGGTGTCGATCGCCAGTGCCATGGCGAGTGCTTCCTCGCGCTGGTCGTGCAGTTCGCGCAGTCGGGCCGTGAGGGTGGGGCTGTCGGCGACCATGCGGGCGAACGTGAGGCCGGTGAAGCCGATGACCGGGTTGTGCTCCAGCAGGGCGGTGCGGCGAGCTCGTGACAGTGCGGCGAGTGGCGTCTCGTCGGGCCGGCGATCGGTGACAGCCAGGGCGAGGCCCTGGGTGAATGCCTCGTGATGGTCGAGGGCCAGGTCTTCCTTGCGGGGGAAGTAGTTGGTGACGGTCTTCTTGGCGACGCGGGCTGCGGCGGCGATCTCGGCGATGGTGGTCTGCTCGAAGCCCAGCTCGATGAAGAGCTTGGTGGCGCAGTCGGAGATCAGCTGTCTGGTCTCCTGCTTCTTGGACTCGCGGAGCCCCGGCTCGGTACCCATGCCCAGAATCTTACCCCCGACGTAAAAATCTCCTTGCCCCTCCTTGACTCTCAGGCTAAAATTACGTCGGTAGTAATTTTAGCCTCATGGAACGGAACATCGCTTGAACGTCACCGCCTCCACCCTGTCCCTCACCGTCGCCGACGTGGACGCCTCCCGCGACTTCCTCTGCACTCACCTCGGGTACCAGCAGGCCATGGCCGCCGACGGCTTCGTCTCCCTGACCCGCGACGACGCCGCCACCGATATCGTGCTGCTCCGCCAGGGCATCGAGGTGCTTCCGCCCGAGCAGCGTGACCGCCAGGCAACCGGCCTCATCCTCGCCCTCACCGTCACCGACATCGAGGCACAGGAGCGGCACCTGCGAGAAGCAGGCGCACCCATCACCATGCCGCTGCGTGAAGAACCCTGGGGCGAGCGGCTGTTCCAGCTGACCGACCCGAACGGCATCGTCGTCCAGCTCGTGGAGTGGACTGCCCCCGACACCGAAAACCCCGCCACACAGGGTGCGTAGGCGGGCGTACGCTGCCGACACCATGGAACAGCTGCCTGTGAGCGTCGAGTTCCGGCTCAGCCGCGAGGAGTACGGCCGGGGCTTCTCCTCCTGAGACGACACCGACGCTCGGCGAACGCTGACGCGCAGGCTGCCTGCGGGTGAGGGACGACGTCCCGCCGCTTCCGCAACTCTGAGCGGTCATCGCGGTACCGCCTTTAGCCTGTGCGAAAGGCGGTACCCACCGCCAGGGGGAGCCGAGATGCCAACGCTGGAGACACCCGTACGCCTGCGGCTGACCATGCCCACCGTCTTGTGCGCCGCTGTCAGCGCCGTTGTGTTGGCGTTCCTCAACTTCCTTACCGGCGTCTACACCTGGTTGGCCTTCGCGCGGCCCAAGATGTTTCCGTTCGACAACATCGTCTTTGGCTACATCGCCTGCCTCCTGGCCGCCATCACCGCTCTGCTGACGCTGATTCCGGTTGCCAAGCGATGGTTGGGCATCTGGCTCCTCAGCCCGCCCGCAGCGCTCTTCCTCGTAGCGCTTGGACGGCTCGTGTACATCTTCGCCAATCGGAAGTAGTACGACCTCGGACAGCAAGCCGCACGAGCCCGCGACGACGAAGCCGTGCGTCCCCTGATGCACGAGCAACTGGGTTTTGACCCTGGTCGGGACATCACTCCGGCCGACTGACTGAGCACCACCGCTCAGCGGCTCGCCGAGGCCACCGCCGGCGTATCGCACTCCACGGTGCAACGCCGGATCACCGAACTGCGCGACAGCGGCGTGCTCCACTTCGACATCGACACCGACCGCGCACGGCTCGGGCTGCCGATCCGCACCCAGCTGTGGCTGACGGTGCCGCCCGTGGACCTCGCCACCACCGGCCGGGCGCCGGCCCGGCATGCCGAGGTGGCCTTCGCCGCCGCCATCACCGGCACCCGCGATCTCTGCGCCTCCGTGTCCACTTCCGGCACAGAGCATCGAGGGCTCCTGTCCTGCACACCGTCAAGGCCCCGCAGGCACACGCACCCACCAAGGTGGGATCGGTGCGGGGTCAGGAGGCCGGCGTGACCAAGTAATCGCCGTGCTCCAGGTCCTCGAGCAGTGTGGGGTGGGTGGGCGACCAGCCGAGCAGTTCCTGCGTGTAAGCGCTGGAGACGGGCGCGTCGAAGCCGTAGACGGTGGCCATGAACGGGCTCGGGAAGTGGGCGGCAGCCTCGTCCGGGGTCAGCGAGACCGCCGGCAGATCGAGGCCTCTGGCGATCGTCTCCGCGATGCTCTTCAGGGTGACGCCGCTTTCGGCGACTCCGTGCAGCACACTGCCCGCAGGAGCCTTCTCCAGCGCCAGGCGGAAGAGGACCGCCGCGTCGAGCCGATGTACCGCGGGCCACCGGTTGCCGCCGTCGCCGATGCAGGCCGACATGCCGGTCTTTCGTGCGGTGGCGACGAGCATGCCGATGAAGCCGTAGTCCCCGGGGCCGTGGACGGTGGGAGCGAGCCGGACCACGCTCGCGCGTACTCCCTGGGCGGCGAAGTCCAGGCAAGCCCGCTCGCCCGGGATGCGGAAGCCGGCGATCCCGGCCGTGTCGGGCTCGTCCTGCTCGGTGCCCTCCCGGCCGGCGGGCATCACCAGCGTGCCCGAGGTGCTGACGAACGGCTTGCCCGAGTGTTCCAACGCTTGGCCGAGCGCCTCGATCGCGGTCCGGTCGCGCCTCATCATGTCGTCGGGGTCGGCGAAGTCGCCGCCGAAGGCCATGTGCAGGACGCCATCGGCGACTTCGGCCCCGCTGCGCAGACTGTCGAGGTCTTCCAGGGAGCCGCGGTGTGGTGTGGCACCCAGCGACTCCAGCCGAGCGGCGGCGGCATCCGAGCGCGCCAGACCGGTCACGCTGTGGCCGGCCGCGACCAGCTCGGCGACGACGGCGGGGCCGGTCAGGCCGGAACCACCAGTGACAAAGACATGCATGAAGGACTCCCGTTCAACGTCAGTGACTGGCACTACGTAGCGCCAGTCACTGACGTTACGGTAGCGCCAGTCGCTGGCGCAACGGGGCCTCGGTCGCCGGCCCATGCGGTAGCCTCGGGGGGTGCCACGGAGCGGAGCAGAAGCGCGCCGCCGCCTTCAGCAGGCGGCCCTGGAGCTGTACCGGGAACGCGGGTTCGACCAGACCACCACGGCTGAGATCGCCGCCCGGGCCGGCGTCAACGAGCGCACGTTCTTCCGGCACTTCCCGGACAAGCGCGAGGTGCTCTTCGACGGCGAAGCCGACCTGCGCGCCGCGCTGATCCAGGCGGTGACGGAAGCGCCCGATGATCTACAGCCAGTCGAGATACTGCTCTGGGCCTTCCGGAAGGTCGAAGGGATCCTTGAGGACAATCGCCCGTTCGCCGAACCACGACTGGAAGTCATCGCCGCGACACCGGCGCTCCGCGAACGCGACTTGGCCAAGGCCGCGTCGCTCACCGACGCCGTAGCGGAGGCGCTGCGGCAGCGCGATGTCGCCGACCGGCTGGCCGGCCTGGCCGCGCGGACCGGCTGGGCCGCCTTTCACCAAGCGGCCCAAGCCTGGATCGACGACCCCGCGCAGAGCTTGGACGCGCATCTCCTCCAAGCCTTCGACGATCTGCGCGCCCTCTACGCAACCGACCTAGTGACGAAGGCGCCGGTGCTTCACGAGCCGTAGTACAGCCGGAGGAACTCCTCCATCGCCGCGTCGACGCCGGCGCGGTCGCCGGTGGCGAGCAGGTCGAGCAGGAGACCGCGGACGGTGGCGAGCCCCAGCCTCGCGCGCTTCCGGGCCGCGGCGGGGTCCGCCCCCGCGGCGATCTCGGCGGCGACGAGCGGTTCCAGCCAGTCCGTCACAAGCCCTTCGAGGATCGGGACGGCCTCGGGGCGGCCCCGGAGCGCTTGCCCGCAGATCTCGAAGAAGAGCCGCTCCTGACCGGCCAGCCGAGGGTCCGTCAGCTGCTGCCACAGGAGCCGCGCGGCAGCCGCGGGCGAGAGACCGGGATCCGTGCGGAGCCGGGACAGCAGATCGCGCTGGCGTCGCTCCGACGTCCGGACGATCTCGACGAGCAACTGTTCCTTGGAGCCGAAGTAGTGGATCAGCATGCGGTGACTGACACCGATCGCGGCGCCCAGGCGGCGCAGGCTCAAGTCCGCGATGCCGTGGGCCGCGACATGGTCGACGGCCGCGTCCACCAGTTGTGCGCGCCGGTCCCCGTCCGTGACGTGCGCGGCCTCGGGCTCGGTCTCGGGTTGCGAGTCGTCCGTATTCACCACGTCGTGAGTGTACCAATTGGTACATGCCCTGTGTACCGTGTGGTACATGAGGTCTGTCACCGTGTCCATCGATGTTCCATACACGCCCGAGCAGGTCTTCGACTTCCTCGATGTCATGGCTCACCACGAGCGGTTCACGAACCACTATCTGACCGACTGGCGCTACAGCGGCCCCGGCAGCGGCATAGGATCGTGCGCCACGGTCACCGCCGCACTGGGTGGCACGAAGACCGACGTCACCATCGAGGTCGTCGAGGCCGACGCGCCGCGGCGCATCGTCGAACGGAACGTCAGCGCGGCCGGCCGGCGTCTGGCCCACGGCACCTACACCATCGAACCATTGCCAACCGGCGGGAGCCACCTCTCGTTCACGTACGCCTGGGTGCGCGCCCCTCTCGCCGACCGCCTGCTGGCGCCCGTCGTCCGGGTCACCCTGCGGCGCGCCAACCGGACCGTCATGCGACGCCTGGCCGCAGAGTTGGCCCGCCACGTGTCCGCCGCCGGAACCTGAGCGTACGCACCGGCCGGGGATGACCCACGGGTGCCGCACCCCGGACCTCCTGACCCGTCACCGCGGGGACGAAAGCGGGGTCGGCGCGGCGGATCTTGCCGCGCCCCACACCCAGCAGACGGGCCACGAGGCGGGTGTCCACCCGATGGGCGCCGCTGGTCAGGGCGAGCAGGGGCTCGCCGTCGACGGAGAAGACCAGGCTGTTGGCGACCGCCCCCACCGCACAGCCGAGTTGGGCTGCCGTCTCCGCGGCAGTCGGCGCCCGAGCCGGCAGCTCGACCACTTCTTCGGCGCTGCCGTTCTCGCGCAGGACGGCGCGCACCGGTCGTACTCTCTCATGCAAGAAGGACCCCTGTCCGCAAGGGTGTTTGAGGCGACCCCGTGCCGACCGGACGGCCGTCGCCGGTCAGTGACCCAGGGCTCGCCATTCGGGAGCGAGCACCGCCCAGAGCTGCTTGTCGTAGCGCACACCCTCGTACGGCCATGCCTCGCGTCGCAGGCCCTCCAGCGTCATGCCGAGCCGTTCGGCCACCGCCGAGCTGCGTTCGTTGTCGGCCCGGCAATGCCATTCGGCCCGGTGCAGCCCCCGGGACGTGAACGCCCAGTCCAACAACGCGCCGCACGCCTGCGTGACCAGACCGTGGCCCTCGGCGGCCGGCTCCAGCCAGCAGCCGATCTCGCACGAGCCGAAAGCGGCTTGGAAATCGGTGAACATCACACCGCCGACCAATCCTCCGCCCCGCCAGATGCCGTACAGGCGGGCCCCGTCGCCGGCCTGGCGTTCGGCATACCGCTGGAGCGTGGCCCGCGCCCCGTCCACATCGTCGGTGACGAACGTGGGCCCGACCCACGGACGAATGTGTTCGCGAGCCCGATCCATATGACCGGCGAACTCCTCGGCGTGCCAGACCTCCAGCGGACCGAGGTGAGCACCGTCGCGCAGCGGCAGCGAGAACATGAGAGCCTCCCCATTCACATAACAAGCGTTACGGCAATGTACCGTGGCGCCATGCCACGCACCAAGGGAGATCACGAGGCCCGCCGACGCGACGTCTCCGAAGCGGTCTGGCAGGTCATGGCCACACGCGGCTTCGCCGGCCTGACACTGCGCGCCGTCGCCGCCGAACTCGGCGCGACCACCGGCCTGCTCACGCACTACTTCCCGACCAAACGCGCCTTGCTGGAGCACGCCCTTGACCTGCTCGAACAGCGCACCGTCTCCAGGCCCCGCCGGGATATGGGCATAGGCCTGGCCGCTCTGAGGGACGCGCTGCTGGACATCCTTCCGCTGACCCCCGTGGCCACCGACAGCAACCGGATCTGGGTCTCCTCCTGGGACGCCGCGCTCTCCGACCCCGCCCTGAGCGCCGACTACGCCCGCAAGTACGCCCAAGGCCGCGACAGGCTGAGCGAGCGGGTGGCCGCGGCCCAGGAGCTCGGCGAACTGCCCCCTGGCGATCCCGCACACATCGCGGTCGGCGCTCAGTCCTTCATTCTCGGCCTGGTGGTCCAGGCCTTGTTCGACCCGGCGGCGTTCCCGCCGGAGCGCCAAGTCGAGCTCCTGGACGACTACCTCGCCGCCTTGACCGCCCGCACTGATCCGGCGACGGCCGCTCGACCCGATCCCGACGGCGCGCTCTGAGCGACCATGTTCCGGGCGCCCGAGGCGTGCGTACGGGCCGTCCGTTCCCCGGGCGCGCTGCCGACGGCCGAGGCGCCGTACGTCGAGTCCCGCCGCGATGTGCGCCGCACCGGGAGACGCACCCGCAGGGCCGCTGCTGCTGAAGCCGGCCCGCGCGGATGTCGCGTCCGGGACAGCGCCCGCTTCGGCCGGGCCGCTTGAGGTGGCCGGCAGCTCATCGAAAGCTGGGCACAGGACCTGGCCAGCGGCGACCGGCCCCTGTCACCATGCGGCGATGAGTAGGACAGGCCGGACGACCGGGATCCAAGACGCGGTCAGCCTGCACGCTTGTCGATGAGTGCGGCCAAGCCGTCCAGGATGCGCTGGAGGCCGAACTCCCATGCCTCATCCTGCCCGTCGGACTGGGCTGCCGAGGCGAGGGCCCCGGTGAGCGCGGGGAATCGCTCGCCGTGTGTCCGCATCAGATCGCCAAGGATGGTGCCGAACTGGGCCTCGGGGTTGCCTGCGGGGCCTGCTGCGCGGACTTGCTGGGTGATTCCACGTACGTGACCGACCAGCAGGACAGCCGCGTCCATCCGCTCGGTACCGCTCAGCCCCGTACCATCCAGGGCCTCGATGGCGTGCTCCAGCCAGGACAGCTCTCCAGGCCCCGGGATCCGTGGCCCGATGGTGGCGTCCAGCGCCCAGGGGTGCTGGCCGAAGACGGTGAGCAGTTGGCGGGCCCATTCCTCCAGCTGCTCCCGCCAGCCACCGCGCCGCGCCTTGGCCGCCGGGTATGGGCCGATCGCGGCGTCCACCATCAGAGCGACCAGCTCCGCCTTGCCCGGCACGTACCGGTACAGCGCCATCTTGGTCACGCCCAGTTGGGCGGCGACCCGCTGCATGGACACCTCGGCCAACCCCTCCGAATCGGCGATCTCGATCCCGGCCCGCGCGATGCGGTCCAGGTCGAGTTTCGGTCGGGGACCCCGCGCGGGCTTGGGGTGCGGACCCCACAGCAGCCGCACCACCTCGGCGTGCTCGCCACCCATATCTGCCACCCCTTCTCCCCTGGCCTTGCCGAACTAACTGTGTCTAAGGTACACAGTAATCATTAGTGTCCAATGGACACAGTTTCAGAGCGGAGGAACCCGTGAACAGGAACGTCCTCATCTCCGGCGCGAGTATCGCCGGCCCGACGCTGGCCTACTGGCTGGGACGCCACGGCTTCAAGCCCACCGTCGTCGAACTGGCCCCGGCCCTGCGTCCAGGCGGTCAGGCCGTCGACTTCCGTGGTGAAACGCACCTGACCGTGCTGGAGCGCATGGGCCTGATTCCCGAACTACGCCTTGTCCAGACCGGCGGCAGCCCGGTGCGTTTCGTCGACGAACTCGGTCGAACACTGCTGCATCTGCCGGCCGAGTTCGCCGGCGGTGAGATAGAGGTGCTCCGCGGAGACCTGGCTCAAGTGCTGTACGAACACAGCCTCCCCTACACCGAGTACATCTTCGGCGACTCGATCACCAGCCTCACCGAGACCTCCTCCGGCGTGCGGGTCGACTTCCAACGAGGAGCCTCGCGCGACTTCGACCTGGTTATCGGCGCGGACGGGTTGCACTCCAACGTCCGTCGCGTCGCATTCGGCCCGGAGCAGGACTATGTGAGCCACCTCGGCTACTACGCCGCCACCTGGCAGCTCCCCAACGGACTGGGACTGGGAAAGGGATCGATCGGCTACAACGCCCCGGGACGGTTCGCCTCCGTCGGCACCGATCACCGGGACCCGGCCCGGGCAGGGGCATTTTTTATCTTCTCTTCCCCTGAACTGTCGTACGACCGCCGCGATCCCGAACAGCAGAAGCGTCTGATCGACAACGCGTTCTCCGGCCTCGGCTGGGAGGTGCCCCGCCTGCTCGGCACGCTGCACCAGGCCCCCGACCTGTACTTCGACTCGATCAGCCGGGCGGATGTGGATACCTGGTCCACAGGGCGCGTATGCCTCGTCGGAGACGCCGCCTGCGGGGCCACCATCGGCGGCATGGGCACGGGAACCGCAGTGGTCGCCGCCTACGTGCTGGCCGGTGAGCTCGCGCGAGCCGGGGGCGATCACCGGGTGGCCTTCACTCGGTACGAAAGCAGGCTCCGGAAGTACGCCAGGGGTTGTCAGGCGGGCGGCGACCGCACCGGGAAGTTCCTCGCGCCCGGCACCGCCGCCGGAATACGGTTCCGCAACGCCCTGTTGTCCCGTCCCTTCTTCCTGAACGGAATGCTCAGACTGGGGGAGAAAGTGAGCAGCACCGTGGCCCTGCCCGACTATCCAGCCGACCCCAGCCGCGTCAGCCGGTGACTCGGCCACCTTGGCGATGCCCTGGGACGTGGCGCGTTGAGGCGGGCCAACAGTTCGCGGTTGGCCGCCCGGGAGGCGTCGAGGTCCTGGTCGCGTGCTTCTAGCCGGTCGGTCAGGTCCACCACCTCGGTGAGTCGGTCGAGCTCGCCGCGCATCCGGTCGACAAGGCGGCGGATGCGGCTGGAACAGCGAGCGCCACGACCTCCTCGTCCGAGTCCCGATCAACTGCCTTCTCAGGCTCGTGAAGCCGGTACATCACCCGAAGCCGGTACCTCACGGTGGCGTCCTCGCCCTGCACCTCGACAGGCAGGTCCCGTGAGTCGGCCAGCTCGTAGATCACACCCAGGACTCATCGCGGCGCCTCTCCGCCGACCACCGCGAACGACAGAAGTCCCGCACCGCTGCAAGCACGCCGTTGATCCACCGCGCGCCCCGCGCGGGTGTTCCCGTTCGCGTACGCCATCGTCGTCGACTCCGCCCGGTCCAACCCGAACGAACCGCGCGTTCCTCAAGTACGACGCCCTGGTCCTGCTGGGCATGCTCGGCTCCCAGCCGTCAGCGGCCCACACGGCCCAGTCCGGCCGCCGCCGGCCGCCGTCGGCCACCGCCCAGGAAAATCACGGCCTGGGCCCGGCGCTCACCAGGCCGGACCGGTATGCGATCACCACCAGCTGAGCACGGTCCCGGGCATCCAGTTTGGACATGGCTCGCTGGATGTGGCTGCGCACCGTCAGGGGGCTGCGTACGAGCATCTCGGCGATCTCGGCGTTGGACTTCCCGTGGGCGGCCAAGGCCATGACCTCGCGTTCGCGCTGGGTGAGGGCGGCGAGGCCGTCCACGGGAACAGGCGCGCTGTCCGGGTCGGGAGCGGCGAGGAATCGGGTGATGAGCGCGCGGGTGGCCGTGGGTGACAGCAGTGCCTCGCCGGCGGCCACCGTGTGGATCCCCGCGAGGAGCGCTTCGGCGCTGACGTCCTTGCCGAGGAAGCCGCTCGCGCCGGCCCGCAACGCCCGGGCGACGTACTCGTCGTTCTCGAAGGTCGTCAGGACGAGCACCCGGACGTCCGACAGAGCGGGCTCCGCGCAGATCGCGGCGGTCGCGGCCAGACCGTCGGTGTCCGGCATGCGGATGTCCATCAGGACGACGTCCGGGTGATGGGCGCGGGTGAGGTCGATCGCCTCACGGCCGTCGGCGGCCTCGTCGACGACGGTCATGTCCGGGGTCGAGTCGATGAGGATGCGGAAGGTGGCCCGGAGCAGGGCCTGGTCGTCGGCGAGGAGGACGCGAATCGTCATGGCGTGGGGTCTTCTGGTGAGTCGGTGCGGTCCAGGGGCAGTACGCAGGTGACGTCGAAACCGCCGTCCGGGCGGGGCCCCGCGGTGAGGGTGCCGTCGAGCGAGTGAGCGCGTTCCCGCATGCCGATGAGGCCGAAGCCGTTGGCAGACGCGGGGGCCCCTGCGACGGCGGGGCCGTCGTTGTTGACCCTGAGCGTCAGACGGTCCGGAGCGTGGGTCAGGCGCACCTGCGCGGTCCGCGTGCTTCGTGACGTTGGTGAGCGCTTCCTGAAGGATGCGGAAGGCGGTCAGGTCTGTGCACGGGAGAAGCCTGTGCGGGGTGCCCTCCACCGTGACATCGACATGGAGGCCGGCCGAGGCCAGGGCATCCGTCAACTCCCGCAGCCGGTCGAGACCGGGGGCCGGTCCCAGGGGGGAGTCCGGATCGGCGTCCTGGCGCAGGAGCCCGACCGTGGCCTTCAGTTCCCGCAGGGCGGAGGCGGTGGTGGACGCCAGGTTGTCCAGCATCTGAACCGTCCGCTCCGGGTGCGTCCGTGCGAGGTGTGCGGCGGTGCCGGCCTGTGCGTTGGCGAGCGCCAGATGGTGCGCGACGACGTCGTGCAGTTCCCGGGCGATGCGCATGCGTTCCTGGGCCACCCGGTAACGGGCCTCCTCCTCACGCGTCCGCTCGGCGTACTCGGCTCGGGCGTGGACCTCCGCGATGTACGCCCGGCGCATCTGCACATAACTGCCGAGAGCAGCGGGCAGGAGGGCCCAGGCCGCGGGGTTCACCGTGGAGAGGACGAGATGTCCGCCCCAACTCACCAACAGGCCCGTGGCCATGAGGGAGAGGGCGGCACCGACGGACCAGTTGCGCACGCTCCGCCGCTCGGCTCGGGTGCCCATGGAGTAGAGGGCCGCGATCAGCGGGGCCATGACCAGCGCGCGATCGCCTCACGGCGCTGATGCCGCAGGAGTTCGCCTCCATGCTGGCCGCCATGGACCGTGCCATCGCCGAGGGGGCGGAGGACCGCGTCACCGACACCGTGCGGCTCCTCACCGGCCGGCCCCCGCGCACCTTCCGCGCCCATCTCGAAAGGGAGACCTGACCGCGTCCTGGCCACGGTCACCGGGTCAGGCGCCCTGCCAGCCGTCGTGGTGCAGGACCTGCTCCAGCGGCAGCCGCGGCCCCGGCCCGAATGTGCCGCGCAGCGGGTATGCCGTCGGCAGCAGTGCGCCCTGGCGGACGGTGGGCGGCAGGCCCAGCAGGTCGGCGACCTCCTGCTCACGGTCCAGGTGGACCGCCGTCCAGGCGGTGACCAGACCGCGGCTGCGGGCGGCGAGCGCGTAGCTCCAGGCGGCCGGCAGCAGGGACGCCCACAGACCCGCCTGGTTCCCCGTCGGCAGCCGCCCGTCGCCCAGTTCGAGGCACGGGATGACCAGGACGGGCACCCGGTGCAGCCGGTCGGCCAGCGCGCGGGCGGCGGTGAGCACGGAGCGCGTCGCCTCGGGCAGATCCGCAAGCCGGTCCAGCGCGGCGGCGTTGCGGTCGTGGAACGCGCGGCGGTACACCTCGGCGACGTCCGCGCGGATGCGCGGGTCGGTGAGCAGGATCCAGCGCCAGTTCTGCCGGTTGTTGCCGTTGGGGGCCTGGAGGGCGATGCGCAGGCAGTCCTTGACGAGTTCCGGGTCCACCGCCCGGTCCAGGTCCAGGCCCCGCCGCACGCACCGCGTGGTCGTCAGCAAATCGTCGGAGGCCAGGGAGAGTTCATCGGTCACGACAGCAGCACCGCCCTGAGGACCAGCGAGAGGTACGTGGCCACGACGAAGCCCGTCGCGGCGGGCAACGGCCAGGCGCCGCGGCCGGTGGACAGGAACCGTCGGGTGCCCCAGGCGGGCAGAGCCACCGCCAGGCAGGGCAGCAGTCCGAGCGGACCGTCCGGCGCGAACAGCAGCACCTGACAACCGACCGCCCCGGCCGCGCAGCCCGCGGTGACCGCCGCACTGCGGCGCGGACCGAGACCGGCCGAGTACAGGCGGGCGCCGGGCGGCGCCGCCCAGGAGGTCTTGCGGGCGAACTCGAAGTGCAGGAAGACGCAGGCGCACAGAGCGAGCAGCGCCGCGCCGCGCCAGTCGGCGGTGACGCTCCCGGCGGCGACGAGGGACCCGTACACGTAGGCGCCGAGCAGCACCTGCACCGGATAGGTGACGGCCAGGTTGAGCAGTTGCCGGTCGCGTACCGCGGGCGACAGCCGTTCCAGTGCGGTGAGCAGCAGCCCGTAACCGAGGGCCGCGAGGAGCAGCAGGGCGGCCGTGGCGGAGCAGGCGGTGTTGAGAGCCGTCACCGCCATGGTGATCGCCGCCATCGCGCCGCGCAGTTCGGCCACGGTGATCGCACCGGTGACGAGCGGCCGGTCCGGGTGGTGCACACGGTCGTACGCGAGGTCCTTCCGCTCGTCGAGCATCCGCAGGAACAGCAGCGCGAGTACGACGCTCACGACCCGCACCCAGGTCGCGCCGGACGGCTGCCAGGCCGTGCCGGTCGCGGCCACCGCCGAGCTCTCCAGAGCGAGGACCCAGAGCAGTCCGTAGGTGACGTAGATGTGCGGCCGGAACCTCAGCAGCACGAAGCTGCACAGTCTGGCGGGTGCGGCCCGGCTCATACGGCTCCGTGCGCCGCCGGGACGGCGAGGGCACCCGCACGGCCGGCCGGGTCCGCGTCGGCCAGCCTGATCCGGGCCTCGGCGGCGACGACGCCGGCCTGGTGCAGGGTGCAGTCGATGTCGGCGTCGGGCCGGACAGGAGCGGTACGGCACTGAAGCGGCAGATCCATCTCGGCGAAGCAGCGGAATCGCGCCTCCAGGGCGACCGGCAGCGGCGCGGGCGTGCGGACGGTACCGGCGTCGACAGCCGCCGTCAGGGCGAGTTGGCGGAAGGCTTCCAGTTCCAGCATGCCGGGCACGTGGTCGACCCAGTGGTCGTACAGGGCCGGGTGGGTGGTCTCGGCGATCAGGCGGGCGGTGCGGGTGCCGTCGGCGGCCGTGTGCGGCGGTGAGATGACCGTGTTGGCCGGGTCGCGCCGGCCGACCAGCGCGGGGTCGACGCGTGGTCCGGACAGGGCGACGGGAGCATCGGGCAGGCCGAGCCCGCCACGCTGTCCGGCCCGCAGGCGCGTCCAGGCCTGCGGGGGCATCCAGGAGTAGTCGATGCGGGCCAGCAGAGCCGTGTGCGCACCGATGGTCAGGGTGAAGCGCAGCCGCAGGCCGGTCAGTGCGGCCCGGTGGCGGAACCGGTGTTCGATACGGGCGGTGATGACGGCCTCGGTGGGCCGGTCGCCACAGATGAGCTCTGCCGGGTCCGGCACCTCGAACTCGACCGAGCGCAACAGGAACTTGTGCCCCAAGGGGACATCGAGGTAGCGGTGGGCCACCACGAAGATGCCCTGCCGGCACGCCTCCAGCAGCAACAGGGGGTCGTGGTGGGTGCGCGGGCCGAAGGTGTCGTGGTAGAAGGCGTGGCGGCGGGGAAGCTGCGCGGCCAGCAGTATCTCGTCCTCGCTGGGGCGCTCCGCATCGGTCAGGAAGACCTCGGCGACCGCGGCGCGGTGCACCAGCTCCCTGGTGAGCGTCCGGGTGAACTGCATGGGCCGCTCCTCACCTCGGAGTGCCGCGGACGGTGTCCAGGTGGCGGCGCCAGCTGTCGGCGTCGGCCCCGTCGAGCACGGGGGCTCGGCCGGGCTGCCGCATGGGGAGCACCTTGGAGCCGACGATGACGGTGTCCCACGCGTCGAGGTCGATCCCGTGCTCCCACGCGGTCTCCAGCAGCAGCCGCGGACCGGCCGTCGGGTCGGTGGTGGCACGGTGCCGGGCAAGAGCGTCACGCAGCCGTTCGACGGCCGGTTCGAAGTCGAGGTTCCGGGGCTTGGTGGCGGCGTAGAGCCGGCCGGCCAGCTCCAGGGCCTCGGCGGTGCGGTCCTCGCCCGCGAGGGCGGAACGGAAGAGACGGCCGCGTGCGGTGTCGTCGAAGTGCACGGCCAGCTCTCGCAGGACGTCGGCGGGTTCGTCGGGGGTGTGCACCAGGTTCAGCAGGTAGCTGTAGCGACCCAGGAGGTGGCGCAACTGGCCCGGCCGCCGGGCGTCGGGGTCGGTGGGCCCCTTGAGCCGGGTGAGTTCGACCGAGGCGGGAACGTCCAGGTCGTGCCCGGGGCGGACGAGCAGCACGAGGGCGTCGGCGTCCTCCAGGAAGAGGGCGGCGAGCCTGCGGCGGTGGGGGGTGGCGAGGTTCCACTGGAAGTACCACAGGGAGCGGATCATGGTGCGGGTCAGCCGGGTGACCGCCGCTCCGACGATCCTGAAGCCTCTTCCGCTCAGCCAGTCCACCGCCGCTTCCAGCCTGCGGGCCACCACGGCATCCGGTTTCAGCAGCAGCGCGGCGTGCTGGTGGGCGAAGCCGGTCACGTCGTCCGTGAGGGCGGCCAGTTGTTCGTGGCTCTCCTGGAAGTAGGTGTCCGCACCGTACAGGCGTTGCTTGGCAGGGTGGCAGGTCATGAGCGGGGAGACGGGTATGCCGTGCGGGGGTTCGGCGAGCTGCGCGAGGGTCATCGGTGGGTGCTCCCGTCGTACAGGGCAGCGGCCGGCTCCTTGCGCGGGGCCGGGCCGAGATAGCCGGTGGTGAGGCAGTGGTCGAGGAGGCGGCGCAGGTAGGGCCGTCCGCGCGTGGGCGCCGGACGGCGGCTGAAGGCCGCGGCCTGCGTGTCGTCGAAGCGGACGCGCCGCCGGAAGTAGGTGTCGTGCAGGGAGACGACGCGGTCGTAGTAGGGGCGTTCGCGGTCGGGCAGGGCCGAGGCGGAGAACGCGGACGGCGGTACGAACCTCGGTACGTGCAAGGACGGGTACTCGGCGAGGACGTCGGAGAAGTCCCGCAGGGTCAGCTCGTGACCGACGGCGTGCAGAGTGCGGCCCTCGGCGTCCTGGAAGCGGGTGGCGGCCTCGGTCACCAGATCGGCGACGCGGTCCACCGGGACCAGGTCGAGGACGGCGTCGTGGTGGCCCGGCACGGTGCGCACCAGGCCCCTGGTCAGGACCCGGAGCACGGGGTAGATGGTCTTGAATTCGCGGACGCGGCCGGTGCGGGTGGCGCCGGTGACGATGCTCGGGCGCACCACTGTCACGGGCAGGCCGTCCAGCGCGGCCTTGCGGATCATGGTCTCGGCGGTGAGCTTGCTCTTCTCGTAGCCGTTGCCGGGGCGTTGGCCGACGTCGAGTTCGTCCTCGCGGGCGGTGCCGTCGCGTTCCCCGCACACGTACGCGGTACTGACGTGCACCAGCGGGATACGGCAGGCGAGGGCGAGGTCCAGGACGTTCCGGGTGCCGGTGACGTTGACGCGGTCGTACCGTTCGTCGGGCAGTCCGAAGTCGGTGACGGCGGCGCAGTGCACGATCCGGTCGGCGGTGGCGGCGAGCCTGCGGTCGTCGTCGGTCAGCCCGAGGCCGGGGCGGGTGATGTCGCCGGCGATCCGGGTCAGGGCGCCCGGGCCGGGACTGAGTCTTCTGCCGTTGTTGCGGACGAGTTCGCCGTTGCGGTGCAGCAGTGCCAGCACGGTGTGGCCCGCGGCGCTGAGCCGGGCGGTCGTCTCCGCGCCCAGGAATCCGCTGGCGCCGGTCACCAGCACCGTCATCGGGTCGGACATCGGTGGCTCCGGGGTGGCAGGTCGGCGGGGTGCTGTCATGGGTCCTGGTGCCGTCACGAGCCCTGGCGCCGTGACAGGGCACGGTGGGGCTGGGCACCGTTGCCGGCCAGCAGGTCGCGGGCCTCTTCGATGGGCAGTTCCGCGTCGAGGTGGGCGCCGATGCGCAGCCAGTCGTAGCCGATCTGGAGGGTGGCCCGCCAGGTGTCCGCGGAGTCGAAGGAGAGCGGGAAGGAGTCGGCGCCCACGGTGTCGCGGACCTGGCCGATGTAGGCGCGCAGTTCCGCGAGCAGGGTGTCGCCGTGCTGTGCCGAGTCGACGGTGCGCCGCAGCAGTTCGCCGGCGCGCGCCCCGATCGGCCCGGTGGCGGGCGGCAGCAGGTCGAGGCGGCGTACGAGGTCGGTGTCGGCGGGCAGCGGATTGACCCCGTGGGCGCTGAACAGCCCGCGCAGAGCGGCGTGTACGGCGCGACGCGCGGTGAGTTCGGCGACGCGCCACTGGCCGCGTCGCAGGGCGCCGGTCAGATCCTCGACGGCGTTCTCGACGACCACGTTGGACCACACCAGAGCCATGGCCGCGGCGGCGAACCGGTCGGCGGGCAGCGGCATGAGGTCGACGGCGCCGGGTCCGCCGACGGCCGCACCGCGCACCGACAGCAGCGGCTGTGCGGTGGAGGGCGGTGGGGTGACGGGTCCGGGTGGGGCGGCGAGCGGCAGCGAGGGGGTGACGGTGCCACCGCCCTTCCAGACGAGGCGGATCAGCCCGTAGCGCAGGAAAGCGGCCAGCGGCGGGCCGGGGTCGGCGACACCGGTGTCCGCGGCCGCGGCCAGCACCTGGGGCAGCGGCCGGCCCAGGACGAGGGAGCGCCAGACGGCGCCGGCGTCCTCGCCGAGGGCGAACACCTCGCGCCGCCCGCGGATGACGTGGACGCGGTCGCCGGTCTGCCAGGTGGTCACCCCGGCCACGCGTTCGACGGTGAGCCGCTCGGCCCGCCGGGGGACGCCGGTGAGGCCGACTTCCCCGGCGAAGGCGAGGCAGGCGGTCAGGTGGGCGTGTGCGGCCTCGGCGTCGCCGGGAGAGGGTTCGGCGGCCGCCAGCTCCCAGTAGCGGTCGCGTACCTCCGCCCGGCCGGCCCGGTCCAGTTGCAGGGACAGCCACTTGGGTTCGAGGTAGGTTTCGCCCAGGCCGGCCGCCCAGGACTTGACGGTCTGGACGAGCCCGGCGCGGCTCCAGTCGACCGCCTCGTCGCTCTCGCCGAGGCACAGCAGCGCCATCGCGTGCCGCAGGGACTGGCGGGCCCGGTGCGCCCACCAGTCGGCGGTGATCCGGCGGAACCGCTCCACGGGCAGCAGTGCCTTCACCTCCTCGATCAGGGCGTGGCCGCGCAGCGGGTGGCTGTGCAGCAGCCGCTGGCAGCGGTTGAGGAGGTCCTCGGAGAGCCGGCCGGGCCGGCTGGCCCTCTTCTCCACCGCGCGTAAACGGTCGGCGAGTTGGCGCACCGTCTGGGTGCGGATCTCCACCCGTCGGCCGTCCACGAAGAGCAGCGACGGCATGACCGGCAGGTCGTCCTCGCGGCGGGCGACGAGCAGGAAGTCGATGTCGGAGGAGGGGTTGCCGAATCCCTCCGCGATGGAGCCTTCGAGGGTCACGGCCCACTCGGTGCCGTGGGGTAGTTCGGTGAGGGACTTGTCGAGCAGGTCTTGAAGTCGATCCTCGGTGAGGATCACGGGTGTGTCTCCGTTTGAGGGGTGTGCCGGGCGGTGTCGGTGCCGTCGTCGGACGGGTCGGCCAGTACGGTCACCGTCCCGGCGGCACCGTCGACGCGCAGCCGGGTGCCGCTGCGGATCTCGGTGGTGACGTCCCTGACCTGGACCACGGTCGGGATGCCCAGTTCCCGTGCCACGACGGCGACATGGGTGAGCGGGCTGCCGCGTTCGATGACGAGGGCGGCGGCCGAGGGCAGTGCGGCGACCCAGCCGGGGTCGGTGCGGTAGGTGACCAGGATGCCGCCGCTGATGTCGTGCGGGTTGTCGGTGACCACGGCGGGGCCTTCGACGACGCCGGGGCAGCAGGGGGTGCCGCGCAGCTCGCGGGCTCCGCTGGGCGTGGCCGGACCGTTCGTCCAGCCGGCCCTCTCCAGGTTGCCCGACCAGTACGGGGCGCCGCGGGTGGTGAAGCGGGACGGGGCGTGCAGTGCGGTGTCGGCGGCCAGTCGTCCGCGGCGCAGCGCGACCAGTTCCCGCAGTTCGGTGTGGGCGATCATGCCCTCGTAGGCGCCTGTGATCTCTTCCAGGCGCAGCATGAAGACGTCGTCCCGGGAGTCGATGGCGCCGGCCCGCGCCAGATCGCGGCCCAGGGCGCGCAGCATGCGTTTGGCCGCCCCGAAGGCGCGGGTGCGGCAGAACCTCAGCCGTTCCCGGTCGGCGAGGGCCGCCTGGGCCTTGCCCCGCACCCGCTCGTACAGCAGTCGGCGCGGGCCGCGCAGATGCTCGTCGAGGTAGGCGTCGGCCTCGCCACCGCGGTCCGGTTCGCCGGCGTCCGCGGTGGCCGGCAGCGCGTCGCGCAGCAGGGTGAACAGTCCGGCCGGGTCCTCGTGCAGGTCGGGGACCTCGAGCTTGAGTTCGTCGGGGCTGCGGTAGCCGTAGTCGGCGATGTACGCGTCGACCGCGGCCAGGAAGCGGGTGTGGTCGGCGTCGCGGAGCGCCTGGTAGGCCTCGGAGTCGGGGGTGCGTTCCAGCAGTCGCAGGACCTCGCTGTCGGCGCGTGCCCTGGCTGCCAGTTCGCGCAGCGCCCACACCGGTTCCACGGACTCCACGGCGCCGCCGGGTGCGGCCGCGGCCCAGGTGAACCACTCCGGTGCGGCCGGGAGCCATCTGCGGGTGAGCAGGGCCAGCAGTCCCAGGGAGAGCAGGACCGTCGCGTCCAGGACCTGCATCGGGCCCCATTTCTCGATGAGTTCACGCTGTAGCCGACGAAAGCGGCGGTAGGTTTCGTCACCGGGCAGCGCGTCGTAATCGACATTGTTGAAGATCGCGTACGCCCGGTAGAAATCCCTGTGGAAGGTCTCCACGGATTTCCGCGTGGTGAGGAATCTCCTGACGAAGACCGTCGTTCGGGCCAGGCGCGAGAATCGGCCGCGCAGCCCGGATTGTGGCGTGAACGGATGGAGTGTGTCGGCGATCTCGTCGGAGACGCTTTCCGCGACTCCGAGGGACTTCTCGAGAACGCGCCGGTTGAGCCGGTACAGCGGGGCCAGGCGCACCATCCGGTACCAGTGGAAAAGGTTGTAGTAGACCCGCCCGTGGACGTGCCCGAGCATGTACGGGGTCCATTCCCGCACCTCGCGCAGTTGCTCGCCGCGGACGCCCAGGGCGCGGGCGTAGCTGTCGTACACCTTGGCGTAGGTGTCGGCGGCGAAGCTGTAGGTCAGCGGGGACACGACCCCGCTGAAGCTCTCGACGATGTTGGAGTTGTCCCAGACGCGCAGCTCACCCTCGGACTCCGACGCGGGGGCGAGGGCGGTGACCGGGCGGCTCTGGAGGATCCACAGGGTACCCTCGGCGACGGCCCACTCGATGTCCTGCGGAGCGCCGTAGTGCGCGGTGATGCGGACCCCGGTCTCGTGCAGCCGGGCCAGATCGGCGGCGGCCAGGGACAGCCTGGCGCGATCCTCGCCGGCGACGGCCGACACCTGGCAGCCGGGTCCGGATCCGGCGTCGTAACGCTCCCGCTTGTCCCCGATCACCGTGGTCAGCGGCTCGCCGGTGGTGGCGTCCAGGACGATGGTGTCCGCGTCGACCGCGCCCGAGACCAGCCCCTCCCCCAGCCCGTGGACGGCACTGACCACATGGCGGTCGGTACGGCCGGTCGTCGGGTCGGCGGTGAACAGCACACCGCTGTGCTCGGCGGGCACCATGCGCTGCACGATCACGGCGATGCCACCGGCGTCGACGGGCAGCCGGTGCCGCGCCCGGTAGCGGAGGGAGCGCTCGGAGAATCCGGAGGCCCAGCAGCGGCGGACATGGGAGGTGACCTCGTCGAGGCCCCGGACGTTGAGGAAGGTGTCGAACTGGCCGGCGAAGGAGTGCCGCACGCCGTCCTCCTCCGCGCCGGACGAACGGACGGCGACCGGACCGCCGCCGGCCTGCCGGTAGGCCAGGGCGATGGCCTCCGTGACGAGCTCGCCGAGGGGCGCGGACTCGATCAGACAGGCGATCTCGTCGGCGGCCTGCCGGGCATTCGACGGCCGGCCGTCGGCGAGCAGCCGTGCCAGGTGCTCGTCCAGTCCGCTGCCGCGGCAGAATTCACCGAAGACATTCAGGCCGAGGATCGACCAGCTCGGTATGTGAAAGCCGGACGCGCTCAGGGCGTGGAGGTTCTTCCCTTTTCCACCGGCCCATTCGGTGATCTTGGATTTCCCACTGGCCGGTGTGAGGACATGCAAGGACCGGTGTCCTGATCCCGTGGTGAGCGACAACTCGTTTCCTTTTCAAGGGAGTTACTCAACCGGTGTTGCTCGATCTCGCCCGAATGTTTCACAGTGGGGCCGGTCGAAACACCCTGCGCCCCCGCGGGGGGTGTTTTTCGGCCGTCGTGATGTTTTCAATTACCCCCAGAGGGCGCTCGGCTGCGGCGTCGACATCACCGCCCTCGACGGCGACCCCAAAGTTTGCTGCGCGACGCAGTAAACCCCTGTACTCTTCTGCGTCACACAGTCAATGTGCCACACAGTGTCACGATCCGAGGAGAACCCATGCTCACCGTCGCCGTCACCGGAGCCACCGGAGCCCAGGGCTGGGCCACCGCCCATGCCTTGCTGACAGCCGGTCACCGGGTGCGCGCGCTCACCCGCCGTCCCGACTCACCCGCCGCCGACGCCCTGCGCGACCTCGGCGCCGAGGTGCGCCAGGCCGACTTCGACGACCGCCCCTCCCTGGCGGCCGCCCTGACCGGAGCGGACTCCCTCTTCGCGGTCACCACCCCGTTCGGCACCGACACCGCCACCGAAGTCCGGCACGGCAGGACCCTCGTCGACACCGCGGCAGATGCCCGCCTCGGGCACATCGTGTTCACCTCCGCCGCCCACGCCGACCGGGGCACCGGCATCCCGCACTACGAGAGCAAGCACATGATCGAGCAGCACCTGCGTGCGGCCGGTGTGCCCTGGACAGTGATCGCCCCGGCGGCGTTCATGGACAACTACACCGGCGGCTGGACCCTCGACGGGCTGCGCGAAGGCACCTTCGGCTGGCCCATGCCCGCCGACCGGCCGCTCACCCTCGTCCCCGCCTCCGACATCGGCGCGTTCGCCGCGCTGGCCCTCCAGCGCCGTGACGAGTTCACCGGCCGCCGCATCGACATCGCCTCCGACGCGCGCACCCCCGGCCAGATCGCGGAGACCCTCGCGGCCGCCATGGGACGCCCGGTCACCCACCGAGAGGTGCCCCTGGCCCACGTCCGGACCCATTCGACGGATCTGGCGGCCATGTTCGAGTACTTCACGACCGTCGGCCTCGACGTCGATGTCACCGGGCTACGACGTGACTACCCCGAAATCGGCTGGCACAGCTTCAACGACTGGGCCGTCGCCCAGGACTGGGCCGGCCTCCTGTGAACGCCACGCGCCGCCAGTCGAACGGCGCGTGGCTGAGCTCAGCTGACGTGGGTCGTCAGGCCGCCTCACCAGGAATGGGCGACGTCCACCACGAGCTTGTCGGACAGCTGGGTCACCTTGAACGGCAGGCGGGCGCGCACACCCAGGCCGACCTGGCTCTGGCCCTCGAAGCTGGCGCCGAACTTGGCGTCCCGGAAGGTCTTGTAGCCCGTCAGGTCCACACCGGGGAGCGGCTGCTTGCCCTTGCCCGGGTAGGTCTGCTCGTGGTGCTCCGTGTCGTACGAGGCCGCGGAGACGCGGATCTCCAGGATCGCGCCGCCGGACACCGGGATCGGGTCCCCGCTGCCGTCCTGATAAAAGGCGTCGACGTACTGGACGGTGTAGCCCAGCCGGCTGGTGCTGCCGGCGGGGATGTCGAAGACGATGCGGTCGTAGCAGTCGTGGCCGCCTGTCCTGATGTTCGTCAGCAACGCGGGTGCGTCGTCCGTCGCCGTCTTCGGCCGGCTTCCCCAGCCGGTCTCGCAGGCGGCGGCGGTGCCGGCGCTCTCGCCGGCGAACGCGGTCGGAGCCGTCACGGCCAGGGACAGGCCCACCATCGCGGTCGCGGCGAGTAACGCTCCACGGGATACCTTGCGCATGTTTCCTCCAAGCGGGACTTGGTGCTCAGTTCGGCTCCTCTTCAGACGACGACAGCAGGGACTTGGTTGTGCTCGGAGAAAACCGGCGTGCCTGCCCGTGTTCACTGCATCCAGACCGGTCAACCGGCGAACCGGTAGGTTGGCCGCATGTCCTCAGTGCTTGTTGTCGGTTACGACCCGCTGGCGATACCCGGCGTCGACGGGGCGGCCCTGCGCGCGGCCCTCGACACGGAGCTGGCCCGGTTCGGCGAGCACGGCATCGACGCGGCCATGAAGCTGCTCGCGTTCGACGAATCGGCCGAGTCCACGCTCATCGCGTCATTGACCGAGCGTCCGTGGGATGTGATCGTCATCGGCGGCGGGATCCGCAAGACGGAGCAGTTGCTCCCCCTTTTCGAGCAGATCGTGAACCTCGTCCGCCGCCACGCGCCGCAGGCCGCCATCGCGTTCAACACCAGCGGCGGGGACAGTGTCGAAGCGGCACAGCGCTGGCTCTGAGTCCGCCGGTTCCCGGCAAGGGTGCGTTGTGCGTGACGAGCAGTAGAAGGACACCACCCCTTGACCAGGTGGTCGCCACACTGGACCATGTTGCGTATCACTGTTGCGTATCACTCATGATGTTGCGCATCGCGCACCAGGGAGGATGTCATGTCTCCTCGACCGCAGCCCGGCCGCGAGTTCGTCCTCACGCTTTCGTGCCCCGACCGGGCCGGGCTCGTCCATGCCGTGACCGCCTTTCTCGTCAGCCACTCCGGCAACATCCTGGAGAGCCAGCAGTTCGACGACCGGCTACAGGACCGCTTCTTCATGCGGATGCACTTCGACGTCACGGATCCGGTCGTCTCACTGGAGCGTCTGCGTACCGGCTTCGGCCCGGTGGCCGAGGCGTACCGGATCACCTGGCAACTGCACGACGCGTCGACCCCGACCCGCACGCTGATCATGGTGTCGAAGTTCGGCCACTGCCTGAACGATCTGCTCTTCCGCAAGTCCACCGGCGCGCTCAACATCGAGCTCCCGGCGATCGTCTCCAACCACCGCGACTTCGAGTCACTGGCACAGAACTACGGCATCCCCTTCCACCACATCCCGGTGACACCCCAGACCAAGGCGGAGGCGGAGGCCCGGCTGCTGCGCCTCGTCGACGAGCTCGACATCGACCTCGTGGTACTCGCCCGGTACATGCAGATCCTCTCCGACGACCTGTGCAAGCAGCTCGAGGGCCGGGCCATCAACATCCACCACTCCTTCCTGCCGAGCTTCAAGGGGGCCCGGCCGTACGTCCAGGCGCACCAGCGCGGCGTCAAGCTCGTCGGGGCCACGGCGCACTACGTCACGCCCGACCTCGACGAAGGCCCGATCATCGAACAGGACGTCGTCCGTGTGAGCCACTCGCACGCCCCGGACGAGCTGGTCACCATGGGCCGCGACGTCGAGGCCCAGGTGCTCGCCCGCGCCGTGCAGTGGCACAGCGAGTGCCGTGTGCTGGTCAACGGCAACTGCACGGTCGTCTTCCGCTGAACGGCGGCCGACGGGGGCCGCCGCAGTCGGCCTCGGGAAAGCAGGCCGCCCAGCAGCCGCGGGCGGTGTCGTCCGCGACGGCGTGGAACGGTTCCGCCCGCGGCGAGGGCCTCGAGATGGACGAACACCACCCGGCGTCCCCGGTGGATGACCTCCACGGCGTTGACCGTGAAGCCGGCCTTGCCCGTGCGGGTGGGGAAGCGCCGGTGAGCCGACAGCCGCGCAGGGCGCGTTCGGCGGCGGCCGTGTCCGGGGCGGCGGACACGGAGTTGCCGCCCATGGCGAAGAACACCTTCGCCATGGGCGGCGCCCATCGCCCGGATCGCAGGCCGTCTCGCTGGGTGAGGCGGCCCCGCCGGCCGAGTCGGTGGTCACCGCGGCCCGCGAGCTCGCTCACCGAGTCATGGGCGCCCGCGGCGGTTCTTCACCCGTATTCCACGGCCGCGTCCAGCAGCCAGTCCGCCAGGTAGCCGGCGAAGGACGAGCGCACCAGCACCCAGAAACCGGCCCTGGTCTCGTCGCGGGCGACCAGGACGACCTGGGCGCGGGCCAGCGTCGTCTGGGCGCAGCGGCCCGGGCCGAAGGCGCGCGGGTGGAGGTCCAGCGGACAGCCGTGGGAGAGGACGTCACGGGCGCGGGGGCCCGCGACGAGCACGGTGGTGCGCTGGGCGGAGACGTCGGTGACGGAGACGGGTACGTCACCGGCCGCCGCACGGATCCGGCCCTCCAGGTCCCGCTCGATGCCGGACGGTCCCACCACCAGCCATTCGTCGGGGCCGAGCCACAACACGGTGAGGTTCCCGGCTCGTACGACGGTGTTGGGCTGCGGCGGGAGTTGGAGTCCCAGGGCGAGGCCTACGGCGTCCGCCGCGGGGCTCTTGACGTCGAGGCGTACGTTCACCTGGGTCAGGAAGGGAAGTTCGGCCAGGCGGACCGCGCCCCCGCAGGAGCGTGTCGCGGCGGCCAGGCGGTCTGCGGCATGCGCCAGGGGGCTGCGCTGCCGTGCGGTCAGGGCGGTGTCAGCCATCGCGTCGGGCTCCCTCGGGGTCGTAGAGGACGGGGCCGGCGACGGTCACCGGGAGCAGCCGGTCGCCGACGGGCGCGTAGAGGCGTTCACCGATGCGGTCCCGCCCTCCCTTGATCAGGGCGAGCGCGAAGGTCCGGCCGAGCGCCGCGCTGCGGTAGCTGGAGGTGACGTGACCGAGCATCGGCACCGGCGGGGCGGGCAGTTCGCTGTCGGCGACCAACTGGGTGCCCTCGGGGAGGAAGGCGGCCGGGTCCTCGGGGAGGAGGCCGACGAGGTGCTTGCGGTCGGGGCGGACGGTGTCGGCGCGGGCGTAGGAGCGCTTGCCGATGAAGTCGGGCTTCTTCTTCGACACCGCCCAGCTCATGCCGAGGTCGTGCGGCGTGACCGTGCCGTCCGTGTCCTGGCCGATGATCGGGTAGCCCTTCTCGGCGCGCAGCACGTGCATGGTCTCGGTCCCGTACGGGGTGATGCCGTGGGCGGCGCCGGCCTCGTGCAGCGCTTCCCACAGCGCGAGGGCGTTCCAGGGGGACACGTTGATCTCGTAGGCGAGTTCGCCGGAGAAGCTGATCCTGCACACGCGCGCGTCGATGCCAGCGACGGCCGTCTCCCGCCACGCCATGAACGGGAAGTCCTCGTTGGCCACGGCCAGTTCGGGCGCCAGCGAGCCGAGTACCTCCCGCGAGCGCGGGCCGACCAGGGCCACGGTCGCCCACTGCTCGGTGACCGAGGTGCAGTGGACCCGCAGTTCGGGCCACTCGGTCTGTAGCCACTCCTCCATCCAGTCCAGGACCGCTGCCGCGTTGCCGGTCGTGGTGGTGACGAGGAACCGGTCCTGCGCGAGCCGGATGACCGTGCCGTCGTCGAAGACCATTCCGTCCAGGCGGCACATCACGCCGTAGCGGATCATGCCGACCTTCAGGGTGCTCATCATGTTGGTGTAGAGCCGGTCGAGGAAGAGCGCGGCGTCCGGGCCCTGCACATCGATCTTGCCGAGGGTGGAGGCGTCCATGAAGGCCACGCCCTCGCGGGCGGCGCGGCACTCGCGCAGCACGGCGGCCTCCATGTCCTCGCCGTCCCGCGGGTAGTACCAGGGCCGCTTCCACTGGCCGACGTTCTCGAAGAGGGCGCCGTGTTCGACATGCCAGCCGTGCAGGGCGGTCGTGCGGATCGGGTCGTGCAGCGCGCCGCGGTCACGGCCGGCGAGCGTGGCGAAGGAGACGGGGCTGTACGGCGGCCGGAAGGTGGGCAGGCCGAGCGCCGAGATGTCCACGCCGAGGAGTTCGGCGACGACACCGCTCGCCAGCACGCCGGCCGTCCTGCCCTGGTCTCCCCCGGTGCCGGCCGTGGTGTAGCGCTTGGTGTGCTCCACCGAGCGCAGGCCCGCTCCGGTCGCCCGCGCCAGGTCGTCGACCGTGACGTCGCGCTGGAGGTCGACGAACCGGGGGGCGCCGGTGGAGGTGGGAATGGTGAAGACCTGCATGGGCGGGGTGTGGGGCTGGGCGGCCACGGCCGGAAGGGCGGGCGCCTCGGCGGTGTACCCCTCCGCCTCGACCGCGCGGGCGCCGGCCGTCGCGCCCTGGGCGAGGGTCGCGGCGAGGTCGAAGGTCCCGTTCGCGCTGCCCGCGACCTCCACCGCCTGCCGGCAGCTGTCGGGGACGAACGCGCCGAGCACGTCGTCGTGGCGGAGCTTGCCGCCCGCCTGGCTGAACAGGTGCGCGACCGGGTTCCAGCCGCCGGAGACGAGCAACAGGTCGACGGCGAGCTCCCGCCGCCCGGCCGGCTCCCCGCCCCCGGCGACCGTCACGGCGGTGAGGCGGGATCCGCCCTGAGTGCCGGTGACCGCGTGCCCGGCCAGCACCTCGATCCCCGCGGTCCGGGCACGCTCCGCCCACTCCCCCGGCTCGGGCCGGGTGTCGACGATCGCCCTGATGTCCACGCCCGCCGCCGCCAGGTCGAGCGCGGCGGCATAGGCGCTGTCGTTGGTGGTGAACACGACCGCGTGCCGGCCCGGCAGAACGCCGTAGCGGCGCAGGTACGTCCGGGCCGAGGCGGCGAGCATCACCCCGGGGCGGTCGTTGTCCCCGAACGCCATCGAGCGTTCGTGGGCGCCGGTCGCCAGGACCACACGCCTGGCGCGGATCCGCCAGACCCGCTCACGGGCGACGTGTTCCGGGGCCTGGGCGCCGAGGTGGTTGGTGCGGCGCTCGACGGCGAGGAGGTGGTTGTCGTCGTAGTGGCCGAAGACGGTGGTGCGGCGCAGGACGCGTACCTCGGGGGCGGCTTCGAGACGTGCGCGCGTCGACTCCACCCAGCCGAGGAGTTCGCCGGTGCCGAGGAGGCTGCCGCCGGGTTCCGGCTGGTCGTCGGCGAGAATGACGCGCGCGCCGCTGTCGGCTGCCGCCGCTGCGGCCGCGAGACCGGCTGGGCCGGCGCCTACGACCAGGAGGTCGCAGTGGGCGTGTACGGCGTCGTAGCGGGCGGGGTCGGGTTCGGTGGCGAGGCGTCCCTGGCCGGGGAGGCCGGTCGCGACCAGGCCCTCGTAGAGCTCGACGGTGGTGGCGGGGAGCATGGGCTCGGGGAAGGGGGCCTCGATCTGTACGACGGCGTTGGGTTCCTCCACGCCGGCGGAGAAGATGCCGCGGGGGCGGCCGAGTCTGATGCTGGTCGCTGCCGCGATGATGCCGTTGGCGAGGAGGGCGGAGGCGAGGGTGTCGCCTTGGTAGCCCTGGTATTCGGTGCCGTCGAAGGTGAAGGTGAGGGGGGTGTCTCGATCCACTCGGCCGCCGCTGGGGAGGCGGAACGGCTGGTTCTTCTCCCCCACCCCGCCCCTTCCCGGAACCATGGGACCGCCCTTGGACCCTGCTGGGGGCTTCGCCCCCAGACCCCCATCGCCCTGAACGGGCTCGTCCTCGAACGCCGTACGGGCTGATATGACGGGCCTCGGCTCGAAAGTGGTTGGGGGCTCCTCCCCCGCCCGATACACCGCCAAGATCTCGTTCGTCGCCGTGTCACGTACCGCGTTGAACCATCTGCGGCAGCCAGCCGCGTGGCTCCACCGCTCGGCGAACGGACCCTTCGTGTTGGCACGGAAGAACAGGTAGCGCGCCCACTCCTCGTTGCTGAGGGCCGCCGGGTCCTCGGGGTAGGGCACATGGGCCTGGCCACCGTAGTGGAACTCGGCCTCGTCGCGGGGCCCGCACCACGGGCAGGTGATGAGCAGCATGGTTGGGCTCCCTAGTGGGCCACCGCGGCCGCGCCGTGCTCGTCGACGAGCGCGCCGGTGGTGAAACGGTCGAGCGAGAAGGGGGCGTTGAGGGGGTGGGGGGTGTCGTGGGCGATGGTGTGGGCGTAGACCCAGCCGACGCCCGGGGTGGCCTTGAAGCCGCCCGTGCCCCAGCCGCAGTTGAGGTAGAGGTTGTCGACCGGGGTGAGGCCGACGATGGGTGAGGCGTCCGGGCTGACGTCGACGATGCCGCCCCAGGTGCGCAGTACGTGGGCGCGGGCGAAGACCGGGAAGAGTTCCAGGGCGGCGGACATCTGCTCTTCGATGATGTGGAACGCGCCGCGCTGGGTGTAGGAGTTGTACGCGTCGATGCCCGCGCCCATCACCAACTCGCCCTTGTGCGCCTGACTGACGTACACGTGGACGGCGTTGGACATGACCACCGTGGGGTGGACCGGTTCCAGGAGTTCGGAGACCAGGGCCTGCAACGGGTGGCTCTGGAGCGGGAGTTCGATGCCCGCCATCGACGCGAGGACCGAGGTGTGGCCGGCCGAGCACAGCGCCACCTTGCCGGCCGCGATCGGGCCGAGCGTGGTCCGCACGCCGACCACCCGGCCGTCGGTCACGTCCAGTCCGGTGACCTCGCAGTTCTGGATGATGTCGATACCGGCCGCGTCGGCGGAGCGGGCGAAGCCCCAGGCCACGTAGTCGTGCTTGGCGATGCCGGCGCGCGGCTGGTAGGTGCCGCCGAGTACCGGGTAGCGCACATCGGGTGAGATGTTGACGATCGGGCAGACCTCTTTGACCTGTTCGGCGTCGAGCCACTCGGCGTCCACGCCGTTGAGGCGGTTGGCCTCGACCCGGCGCACGCTGTCGCGGACGTCCTGGAGGCTGTGGGCGAGGTTCAGCACGCCGCGCTGGGAGAAGAGGATCGGGTAGTCCAGTTCCTCCTCCAGTCCCTCCCACAGCTTCAACGCGTGTTCGTAGATGCCCGCGCTCTCGTCCCACAGGTAGTTGGAGCGGATGATCGTGGTGTTGCGGGCCATGTTGCCGCCTGCGAGCCAGCCCTTCTCCAGGACCGCGACGTTGGTGATGCCGTGGTTCTTCGCGAGGTAGTGGGCGGTGGCCAGGCCGTGTCCGCCGCCGCCCACGATCACCACGTCGTACGACCGCTTGGGCTCGGGAGTGCGCCAGAGCCAGTCGGGGTGGTCGGGCAGGTCGGCGCCGGGGGTGCGGGGGCTCATCGGACGTCTCCGTCTTGCGAAAGATGCGGGTAGAGCGGGTGCTTGGCGGCCAGTGCCGCCGTGCGGGCGCGCAGGGCGGGCACGTCCGGTTCGGGCCGGAGGGCCAGCGCGATCACGTCGGCGACCTCGGCGAAGTCCTCCTCGGTGAAGCCCCTGGTGGCCAGCGCCGGGGTGCCGATGCGCAGGCCGGAGGTGACCATGGGCGGGCGCGGGTCGAAGGGGACGGCGTTGCGGTTGACGGTGATGCCGATCTCATGGAGGAGGTCCTCGGCCTGCCGTCCGTCGAGTTCGGAGTTCCGCAGGTCGACGAGGACGAGGTGGACGTCCGTGCCGCCCGTCAGCACCTCCACCCCGGCCGCGGCGACGTCGGGCCGGGTGAGGCGGTCGGCGAGGATGCGGGCGCCGGCCAGGGTGCGGGCCTGGCGTTCGGCGAACCCGGGCGATGCCGCGACCTTGAAGGAGACCGCCTTCGCGGCGATGACGTGCTCCAGTGGGCCGCCCTGCATACCGGGGAACACCGCCGAGTTGAGCTTCTTGGCGAGGTCGGAGTCGTTGGTGAGGATGACTCCGCCGCGGGGGCCGCCGAGGGTCTTGTGCGTGGTGGTGGTGACCACGTGGGCGTGCGGGACGGGGCTGGGATGCAGTCCGGCGGCGACCAGGCCCGCGAAGTGCGCCATGTCGACCATGAGGAGGGCCCCGACCTCGTCGGCGATGCGGCGGAAGGCCGCGAAGTCCAGCTGCCTCGGGTACGCCGACCAGCCCGCGATGATCATCTTGGGGCGGTGTTCCTTGGCGAGCCGTTCCACCTCGTCCATGTCCACGAGGTGGTCGGTCTCGGAGACGTGGTACGGCACGACGTTCAGCATCTTGCCGCTGTAGTTGATGCGCATGCCGTGGGTGAGGTGGCCGCCGTGCGCGAGGTCGAGGCCGAGGACGGTGTCGCCGGGCTGGAGCAGGGCGAAGAAGACAGCGGTGTTCGCCTGCGCGCCGGAGTGCGGCTGGACGTTGGCGAATCCGGCCCCGAAGAGGGACTTGACGCGTTCGACGGCCAGGCGCTCGGTGACGTCGACGTGCTCGCAGCCGCCGTAGTAGCGGCGGCCCGGATAGCCCTCGGCGTACTTGTTGGTCGCGACCGAGCCCTGCGCCTCCATCACGGCGGTGGGCGCGAAGTTCTCCGAGGCGATCATCTCGAGGGTGGACTGCTGACGGCGCAGCTCGGCGCGGAGGGCGGCGTGGACCTCGGGGTCCAGCTCCGCCAAGGGGGTGTTCAGCGCGTTCATACGGTGTTCGCGTTCCTCTCGGCGGCCTCGACGACGTTGGCGAGCAGCATCGCCCGGGTCATGGGCCCCACTCCCCCGGGCATCGGCGCGAGCCATCCGGCGACCTGGGCGGCCTCCGGGTGGACGTCGCCTGCGAGGCCGTGTTCGGTGCGCGTGATGCCGACGTCCAGGACGGCCGCGCCGGGGCGCAGCATGTCCTTGGTGACCAGTCCGGGCGAGCCGGCGGCCGCGACGACGATGTCCGCCTCGCGCACGTGCCAGGCCAGGCCCTTGGTTCCGGTGTGGCACAGGGTGACGGTGGCGTTCTCGGAGCGGCGGGTGAGCAGGAGCCCGATCGGCCGTCCTACGGTGATGCCCCGGCCGATCACGCACACGCGCGCTCCGGCGAGCGGGACCTCGTACCGGCGGAGCAGCTCGACGATGCCGCGCGGGGTGCAGGGCAGCGGGGCGTCGGCGCCGAGGACGAGCCGGCCGAGGTTGACGGGGTGCAGGCCGTCGGCGTCCTTGGCCGGGTCCATGCGCTCGAGGACGGCGTTCGCGTCCAGGTGGCGTGGGAGCGGGAGCTGGACGAGGTAGCCGGTGCAGGCCGGGTCGGCGTCGAGTTCGTCGATGACGTCCTCGACCTGCTGCTGGGTCGCGTCGGCGGGCAGCTCGCGGCGGAGCGAGGCGATGCCGACCTGCGCGCAGTCGCGGTGCTTTCCGGCGACGTAGGCGCGGCTGCCGGGGTCGTCGCCGACCAGGACGGTGCCGAGGCCCGGCGGGCGGCCGGTCGTGGCGGTCGTTTTGGCGACACGTTCGGTGAGTTCGCGACGGATGTCGGCGGCGGTCGCCTTGCCGTCGAGGATGCGTGCGGTCACCGGCTGTACCCCTTCTGCACGGCTAGCCACGGAGGCGGGACATGGTCGGGTCGAACAGGGGCTCCTCGGCGACGACCGCCTCGACGCGCCGGTCGAAGTAGCCGATGTGCACGGTGGTGCCGGGGGTGGCCAGCTCCGCGGGCAGCCAGGCGTAGGCGATGCCCTTGCCGATCGTGTAGCCGTGGGCGGCGCTGGTGACGTAGCCGACGGCGCGGTCGCCGTCGTAGACCGGTTCCTTGCCCATGACGACGGCCTGCGGGTCGTCGATGGTGAGGCAGCTCAGCTTGCGCCGTACGTCGGCCCTGCGCCGCTCCAGCGCCTCCTTGCCGATGAAGTCGCCCTTGTCCGGCTTGACGGCGAAGCCGACTCCGGCCTCGTAGGGGTCGTGCTCGTACGTCATGTCGGTGCCGAAGGAGCGGTAGCCCTTCTCCAGGCGGAGGCTGTTGAAGGCGCCGCGGCCGGCGATGATGCCGCCGAGCGGCTCGGCCGCCGCCCAGAGGGTGTCCCACAGCTTCTGGCCCAGGTCGGCGGTGGTGTACAGCTCCCAGCCGAGCTCGCCGACGTACGACAGGCGCATCGCGGTGACCGGGACGCTGCCGATGTGGGCGCGCTTGGCGCGGAAGTACTTCAGGCCGTCATTGGAGAAGTCCTCGTCGGTGAGGGGCTGGAGGACGTCGCGGGCCAGCGGGCCCCACAGGCCGATGCAACAGGTGCCCGCGGTGATGTCGCGGGCCTGGACCGTGCCGTCGGCGGGGAGGTGGCGGCTGAACCAGTCGAGGTCCAGGTTGCCGTTGGCGCCGACCTGGAAGAGGTCGCGGGCGAGCCGGGCGACGGTGATGTCGCTGCGGATGCCGCCGTCGTGGTCCAGGAGCAGGGTGTACGTCACCGAGCCGACGGACTTGGCGACCTTGCCGGTGCACAGCCGCTCCAGGAAGGCGCCGGCGCCCGGGCCGCTCACTTCGAGGCGCTTGAGGGCCGTCATGTCGTACATCGCGACGGTCTCGCGGGTGGCCTGGGCCTCGGCGCCGACGATGGGCGACCAGTAGCGCGCGGCCCAGTCGTCGGGGGTGGGGATGGAGCGGCCTTCGACCAGCCCCGCGTTGGCCTCGTACCACTGGGGGCGCTCCCAGCCGTTCGCCTCCAGGAAGAACGCGCCGTGTTCCTGCTGGCGGCGGTAGAAGGGGCTGGTGCGGATCGGGCGCGGCTTCCCGGACGGCTGGAGGGGGTGGAGGATGTCGTAGACCTCGGCGAAGTTCTGGCAGTCGCGGGCCAGGACGTACTCCGGGGAGAGCTGGTGCGGCTCGAAGCGGTTGACGTCGCACTCGTGCAGGTCGAACGAGGAACAGTGGCCGTCGACCAGCCACTCGGCCATGGCCCGCCCGACGCCCGCGGAGTGGGTGACCCAGACGGCCTCGGCGACCCAGAAGCCCTTGACGTCCGGTGACTCGCCGAGCAGCGGATAGCCGTCGGTGGTGAAGGAGAACAGGCCGTTGATGCCCTCCTCGACCTTCGCCTCCCTGGTGGCGGGGAGCAGGGACTGGGTCTCGGTCCAGGCGTCCTCGAAGTCCTCCTCGGTGAACTTCAGGACGGACGGCATCTCCTCGGCCTCGTCGAAGGAGCGGATGTCGTCGGCGGAGATCGGCATCGGGCGGTGCCCGTAGTAGCCGATGCCGATGCCGTCGAAGCGGTCGCGGTAGTAGAGGTCGGCGTCCTGGTGGCGCAGGATCGGGCGGACGGCCTCCTCCGTCTGGCCGGCGAGGGCCGGTACCGGCCCCGTCCAGGCCAGCTGGTGGGCGAGCGGGGTGAGCGGGAGGTTCATCCCGGCCATGCGGGCGATCCTCGGGCCCCAGATGCCGGCGCAGCACACGACGATGTCGGCGGGGATCTCGCCCTGGTCGGTGCGGACGCCGGTGATCTCGCCCTCGCTCTGGAGCACGTCGAGCACCTCGTGCCGGGCCAGGAAGGTCACGCCGCGCTCGGTGGCCCGGCGGATCTGTGCCTCGACGGCGAGCACGGCCTTGGCCAGGCCGTCGGTGGGGACGAGGAGGCCGCCGAGGACCTTCTCGCGGTCGACCAGCGGGTGCCGCTCGACGCACTCGTCGGGGGTGAGCAGACGCGCCTCGATGCCCCAGGCGGTGATCCAGCCGTGGCGTCGGTGCAGTTCGGCCAGGCGCTCGGGGCTGGTCGCCACCTCGAGGCCGCCGACCTGGAGGAAGCAGGGCTTGCCGTCGACGTCGAGGGAGCAGAACTTCTCGACGGTGTAGCGGGCCAGCTCCGTCATCGTCTTCGAGGGGTTCGTCTGGAAGACCAGGCCCGGGGCGTGCGAGCTCGAGCCCCCGGTGGCCGGGAGGGGGCCCTGGTCGACCACGGTCACTTCGGTCCAGCCGCGTGCGGAGATCTCGTCCGCGAGGGCCGCTCCCACGACGCCCGCTCCGATGATGACCACTCGGGGTCCCGCCATCGCCCAACCTCCGAACTCGAAACCGGTTCAGTTGCTGTGTACGCAACTTGGTTCAGGTTGCGCAACTCAATGTGCCTGTCGCCGAGGAGGGGTGTCAAGGGGGCAGCACTTCAGGGAGGTCCAGCTCGATCGGGAACGCCGAATACGGCGTCGACGTGCGGGGCCCCTGCTCCAGCAGAGAGATGGTTCAGGGCCTCCCCGTCGCCTCTGGCTGTACTCATCGGCCAGGTCGCAAGGGGGTATCCATCAGCGGCCTCGGGCCGCGGGCCGCCGTCCCGGCTCGGACGACGGACAGGATCCGTGTCGCCGCCCGGGATGCGAAAGCGGGTGATCAGTGCGCCCGAGACCGTTCGGGGCGTACCAGTGCGCGGGCCCGAAACACGGCAATGCCCGGCGGGCGGTGCGCACAGGTGCGCAC
>NZ_JBSGZV010000050.1:0-67157 GCF_053611185.1 Streptomyces sp. NPDC054834
GGCTTTCCTCCGGGCGCTTCCCTTCGGTCTTGCGTTTCCGACTCTATCAGATCTTTTCTCGATCCGATTTCCTCGGTGCTTTCCAGGTTCCCGCTCTCGCGTTTCCCTTTCCGGCGTTTCCGACTCTATCAGATCCTTTTCGGTGTCCGATTCCCGGTCGGCGGGATTTGCCTTCCCGGCCCTTCGGCCGTTCCGACGAGTGAGACTTTAGCGGATTCCTCGCTCCCGACCTAATCGGGGGCCGCGTCCTTTCGAACGTGGATTCCTCATTTCGCGAATACGCTCGCCAAAGCACACGGCAACGGATCGCCGAGCAGTGGCTGGTACCTACGGAATGGCTGTCCGGGGACCGACCGGAGTCGGCTCTCACGTCGGACAACTCGAAGAACCCTACGGATCAGGTCGGGGTGTGTCAACTCGCGGCGGCGCTGCGCGCCGACGGCGTACTCTGGGTCCATGACTACGCGTACGTGCAACCAGCAGTGGTGGGCCGCCTGACGGCGGCCGCGCTCACGTATGCGTTCAACGGCCGCCGCCTCGGCGGCCGTTCTCGTTTCTCCCTCCAGGAGTCCTGAGGGTCGGCCGACCGGGACGGTGGCCCCGACCAGGAGGTGGAGTGGAGATGACGCGAGTCTTCAGCGGGGTCAAGCCGACCGGGCATCTGACGCTGGGGAACTACCTGGGAGCCATGCGGCGCTGGGCCGAGGTGGACCAGCACAGGTCGGACGCGCTGTTCTGCATCGTCGATCTGCACGCGCTGACCGTGGACCACGATCCGGCGCGGGTGCGCAGACTCAGCCGCCAGGCGGCCACGCTGTTGCTGGCGGCAGGGCTGGATCCCGAGCTGTGCACCGTGTTCGTACAGAGCCATGTCGATGAGCACGCGCGGCTGTCGTATGTGCTCGAGTGCGTGGCGACCGACGGTGAGATGCGGCGGATGATCCAGTACAAGGAGAAGGCCGCGCGGGAGCGGGCGCGGGGCGGCAGCGTGCGGCTGTCGTTGCTGACGTATCCGGCGCTGATGGCGGCGGACATCCTGGCGTACGGGACGGATGAGGTACCGGTGGGGGACGACCAGGCGCAGCATGTGGAGCTGACGCGGGATCTGGCGGTGCGGTTCAACCAGCGGTACGGGCATACGTTCGTGGTGCCGCGGGCCACGTGTCCGGAGGTGGCCGCGCGGGTGATGAACCTCCAGGAGCCGGCTTCGAAGATGGGGAAGAGCGACGACTCCGGGCCGGGGATCGTGTATCTGCTCGATGAGCCGGATGTGGTGCGCAAGAAGGTCGTGCGGGCGGTGACCGACAGTGGGCAGGACGTCGTGTACGACCGCGAGGAGCGGCCCGGGGTCGCGAATCTGCTGGAGATTCTCGCCGCCTGTACCGGTGGGGATCCGGCGGCGCTGGGTGAGGGGTACGCGTCTTACGGGGAGCTGAAGAAGGACACCGCGGAGGCCATCGTCGAGGTGTTGCGGCCGGTGCAGGCGCGGCACAAGGAGTTGTGCGCGGATCCCTCTTATGTGGAGGACGTGTTGCGTCGCGGGGCCGACCGGGCCCGGGCGATGGCGCGGCCGACCGTGGATGCCGCTTATGGCGCGATCGGGCTGCTGCCTTCGGTGCCTTCGGGTGCGGAGGCCGTCGTGAACGCGGCCCGGTAGGCGCGCGGGCTGGTGGCGAGGCGCGCTGCGAAGTGCTGACGCATCGTGACCTCGCTGCCGAAGCCCGCGCGGCGGGCGACCTCGGGCATGGGGAGGTCGGTGCGTTCGAGGAGTTTCTGGGCCGCGGCGATGCGCTGGTCGAGGAGCCAGCGCAGCGGGGTCGTGCCGGCGGCTGCCGTGAAGTGGCGGGCGAAGCTGCGGGGGGACATGCCCGCGTGGGAGGCCAGGTCGGCGACCGTGAGCGGTTCGTGGAGGTGGCGCAGGGCGTGTTCGCGAACGGCGGCGAGGGTGTCGGCGTCGCGGTCCGCGCGGGGGGTGGGGCGCTCGATGAACTGTGCCTGGGTGCCGGTGCGGAAGGGGGCGGTGACCATGGAGCGGGCGATGGTGGCCGCGGCCTCGGCGCCGTGGGCGCGGCGGACCAGGTGGAGGCAGAGATCGATGCCGGCCGCCGTGCCGGCCGCGGTCCAGATGTTGTCGTCCTCGATGAAGAGGGCGTCGGGGACGACGGTGACCTGCGGGTGGTGGGTGCGCAGGAGGTCGACGAGGTTCCAGTGGGTGATGGCGCGGCGGCCGTCGAGGAGGCCGGCCTGGGCGAGGGTGAAGGCGCCGCCGCAGAGGGCGGCGAGGGTGGTGCCGCGGGTGTGGGCGCGGCGGAGGGCGTCGAGGACGGGGGTGGGTGCGGGGGTCAGGTGGTCGTCCAAGCCGGGGATCAGGATCAGGTCGGCTTGGTCGAGCCAGGTGAGGGTGCGGTCGGGGAGGAGGGAGAGGCCGCCGCGCATGGGGATGGGGGCGGTGTCGGCGGCGACGCGGCGCAGGTCGAAGGCGGGGGCGCCGCGGTCGGTGCGGTCGGTGCCCCAGACCTCGGTGATGACGGAGACATCGAAGGCTCGGATGCCGGGGAAGGCGACCAGGGCGATGCGGTGGGCGCGGGCCATGGGCCCCACAGGTGCGATGGGTGCCACAGGTGCCATGGATGCCATGGGTGGCAGTAAACCATCGATCGCTGTCTTTTCGCCCTATGGGGCGGGCGGGTCCGACCGCGGCAGGATCGAGGCATGGAGATCGCGGAGAACGCAGCACTGGTGGTCGTGGACGTGCAGAAGGGCTTCGAGGAAGCCGGCTTCTGGGGGCCGCGGAACAACCCGGGGGCCGATGACAACATCGCGGCGCTGATCGACGTATGGCAGTCGACGGGGCGGCCGGTCGTCTTCGTACGGCACGACTCGCCGAAGCCGCAGTCGCCGCTGCGGCCGGGGTATGCGGGGAACGACCTGAAGGAGTACGTGGCGGAGCGGCGCGGGAAGGGGGCGGGGGCCGAGCTGTTCCTGACCAAGACCGTGAACTCGGCCTTCCTCGGCACCCCGGATCTGGGGGCCTGGCTGACGGCGGAGGGGATCGGGCAGGTCGTGGTGATCGGGATCCAGACCAACATGTGCGTGGAGACGACGGCCCGGATGGGCGGGAACCTCGGGTACGACGTGGTGGTGCCGTACGACGCGACGTACACCTTCGATCTGGAGGGGCCGTTCGGCTGGCGGCGCAGTGCGGAGGAGGTTGCGCAGGCGTCGGCGGTGTCGCTGCACGGGGGTGGGTTCGCGCGGGTGGTGACGACGCAGGAGGTTGTGGGGGCGGCTGGCTGAGCCCGGCGCCTCCACTGGGGGCGCTCAGTCCTTTTTGCCCGAGGCCAGTTCGCGGCTGCGGTCGCGGGCGGCCTCCAGGGCGGCGATGAGGGCGGCCCGTACGCCGTGGTTCTCCAGTTCACGGATGGCGTTGATCGTCGTACCGGCGGGGGACGTGACGTTCTCGCGGAGCTTGACCGGGTGTTCGCCGCTGTCGCGGAGCATGATGGCCGCGCCGATCGCGGACTGGACGATCAGGTCGTGGGCCTTGTCGCGGGGCAGGCCGAGCAGGATGCCGGCGTCGGTCATGGCTTCGACCAGGTAGAAGAAGTACGCGGGGCCGGAGCCGGAGAGGGCGGTGCAGGCGTCCTGCTGGGACTCGGGGACGCGGAGGGTCTTGCCGACGGCGCCGAAGATCTCCTCGGTGTGGGTGAGGTGTTCGGCGGTGGCGTGGGTGCCGGCGGAGATGACGGACATGGCCTCGTCGACGAGGGCGGGGGTGTTCGTCATGACGCGGACGACCGGGGTGCCGGGGGCGAGGCGTTCCTCGAAGAAGGCGGTGGGGATGCCGGCGGCGCCGCTGATGATCAGGCGGTCGGTGGGGACGTGGGGGGCGAGTTCGTCGAGGAGCGTGCCCATGTCCTGCGGCTTGACCGTGAGGATGAGGGTGTCGGCGGTCTTGGCGGCCTCGGCGTTGGTGACCGGGGTGACTCCGTGGCGGGTGCGGAGTTCTTCGGCGCGTTCTCGGCGGCGGGCGGTGACCAGGAGGTCGGCGGGGGACCAGCCGGCTCGGATCATTCCGCTGAGCAGGGCTTCGCCGATCTTGCCGGTGCCGAGGACTGCGACTTTCTGGGTCATGGGTTCATCTTTGCACCGGGGGTGCGCTGGAGGGGGTGGGTGTCCGGTGGACGGGATGTGGTCTCGCCCCGGCCAGGGGGCTCCGCCCGCTGGGCCCCCATCGGCCTGAACGGCCTCGTCCTCAAACGCCGGACAGGCTGGAGTGGCTCACGCTGTTCGGCGGCGCAGTGTGGCTGCGCCCAGGGTCAGCACCAGGAGGGCGCAGGACGCCACGATCAGCGCGTCTCGTGCGAATGTCGCTGTCATGTCCGTGTGGTGGAGGACCTCGTTCATGCCGTCGACCGCGTACGACATGGGCAGGGCGTCGGAGATGGCTTCCAGGACGGGGTGCATGTGGGCGCGCGGGGTGAAGAGGCCGCAGAGGAGGAGTTGGGGGAAGATCACCGCGGGCATGAACTGGACCGCCTGGAATTCGGAGGCCGCGAAGGCCGAGACGAAGAGGCCGAGGGCTGTGCCCAGCAGGGCGTCGAGGAGGGCTACGAGGAGCAGTAGCCAGGGGCTGCCTGTGACGTCGAGGCCCAGGAACCAGACCGCGAGACCGGTGGCCATTGCCGACTGGACGATGGCCAGGGCGCCGAAGGCGAGCGCGTAGCCGGCGATGAGGTCGGCCTTGCCGAGGGGCATGGCGAGGAGCCGTTCGAGGGTGCCGGAGGTGCGTTCGCGCAGGGTGGCGATGGACGTGACCAGGAACATCGTGATCAGCGGGAAGATGCCGAGGAGCGAGGCGCCGATGTTGTCGAAGGTGTGCGGGCTGCCGTCGAAGACGTAGCGCAGCAGGAGCAGCATCAGGCAGGGGATCAGAAGCATCAGCGCGATGGTGCGCGGGTCGTGGCGGAGCTGGCGCAGGACGCGGGCCGCGGTGGCGGTGGTGCGGGAGAGGTTGAGCGCCGGATGGGTCATCGTGCCGTCTCCTTCGCGCGGCCTGCGGCGACCGCCTCGTCCACCAGGTGCAGGAAGGCCGCCTCGACGGTTTCGGCGCCGGTGCGGGTGCGCAGGGCGTCGGGGGTGTCGTCGGCGAGGATCTCGCCCTCGCGCATGAGGAGGAGGCGGTGGCAGCGCTCGGCCTCGTCCATGACGTGGGAGGAGATCAGGAGGGTGGCGCCGCGGGTGGCGGCGATGTCGTGGAAGAGGTGCCACAGGTCGCGGCGCAGGACCGGGTCCAGGCCGACGGTGGGTTCGTCGAGGACCAGGAGTTCGGGGGTGCCGAGGAGGGCCACGGCGAGGGAGACCCGGCCGCGCTGACCGCCGGAGAGGTTGCCGGCGAGGGCGTCGGCGTGGGTGGTGAGGTCGACGTCGGCGAGGACGCGATCGACATCGTGGCGGCGCTCGGCTGCCGCGCGGCCGGGGTCGAGGATCGCGGCGAAGTAGTCGAGGTTCTGGCGGACGGTCAGGTCGTCGTAGACGGACGGGGCCTGGGTGACGTAGCCGATGCGGGTGCGCAGGGTGGGGTGGCCGGCGGGGTGGCCGAGGACCTGGAGGGTGCCGGTGACCTTGGCCTGGGTGCCGACGACGGCTCGCATGAGGGTCGACTTGCCGCATCCGGAGGGGCCGAGCAGGCCGGTGATCCGGCCGCGCGGGACGGTGAAGTCGAGGCCGCGCAGGACGGTGCGGGGGCCTCGGACGGCGGTGAGGGAGGAGGCCTGTACGGCGGGGGCCGACGGGGGGTCGGCGGGGGTCCCGGGAGGGCCGGGCACATAATTCATCATGCGATGAATAATGCGCCCGGGGTGGAGTGCCGTCAAGCGATGGCCACCAGCAGCTCCACGTCGTAGACCTCCTCCACCATCCCGTCGGGGAAGGCGGTGAGCAGGTGGGATCGCTCCTCGGCGAGGAAGGCCTCGGCGGTCGCCGGGTCCTGGACCAGGAAGATCGAGTGACTGCCGAGGTTGGCGAGATGGGTGTCGACGGGGACGCGGCGGCTCCAGCGGACCGTGCGGTCGGCGAAGTCCAGGCGGCCGGTGGGGTCGGCGAGGGCGGACCGCGAACTGTTGTGCACCTCCGCACGCCGGTCGACATCGAAGTGGCGCTTGAGACGGTCGTTCTGCGCGTCGATCCACGGGACGCCGAGGGCGCTCTTGTTCCACCACAGCGCGAGGGCGCCGCCGGGACGCAGGACGCGCAGGGCCTCCGGGACCGAGTGGACCGGGTCGGTCCAGTGCCAGGCCTGGGCGTAGGTGAGCAGGTCGGCGGAGGCGTCGGCCAGCGGGAGGGCGTTGCCGTTGCCGCGGACCAGCGGGACGTCGGGGAGCGTGCGGCGGAACTGGGCCGCCATGCCGTCGCCGGGTTCCACCGCGAGCACGTCGGCGCCGCGGGCGTGCAGCAGCGCGGTGGCTATGCCGGTCCCGGCGCCGACGTCGACGACCCGGGCGCCGGTGAGGGGGCGGGCGGCGAGTTCCTCGAGGGTCTCGAAGAGGGCGGGCGGATAGGAGGGGCGGTTCGCGGCGTACTGGGCGGCGGCGCCGTTGAAGGAGTGGGCCCGGGAGGCGAAAGGCGACGGCGATGGAGACGACGGCGATGGAGACGGTGATGGAGTTGTGGTCATACGGTCATGCTGGCTGCTGGGGCCCGGGCATGCCGTCGATACGGTGAATGCCTTCCTTCCGCTTTCCCTTTCCGCTTACTCCTTGCGGCGCTTCTTGGAAGGGTTTCCCGTGCGGCGGGCGGTGCGGCGGGTGTGCTGGGCGCGGGCCTCTTCGTATTCGGCGCGGTGCAGCTTCTCGCCGGGGGCCTCGGCGAGGGAGCGGAAGAAGTAGGCGGCGAGGGAGCCGACGAAGCCGATGGCCAGCAGGCCGCGCAGGGAGGCCTGGCGGGCGGGGTCGAGGCGCTTGCCGAAGCCGTCCCAGGTGTTGCGGAAGGCCAGCGCGCTACAGATCGCGAACATCGCCACGACCAGGACGGTCACGAAGGCTCCGCTGCCCGCGATCTCCAGTCCCTGGTAGGCGAAGCGCAGGACGACGCAGGAGGCGACGGCCGCCGCCAGCGAGCCGGCGGTGACGGCCGCGCGGCGGGCCGCGTAGCCGTTGTCGTGGTTCACCCAGGTCGTGCCGAAGAACCGCAGGGGCTCGGGGCGGGGGCCGTCGCCGGGGGTGCCGCCCGGGGAGCCCGCCGTGGTGTCCGGGGTGCCGGTTTCGTCGCTCACGGGACGATTATGGCCGGACGGCGCGGCGGGCTCCGTAGCGGGTCAGGAGCAGCGGGAGGCCACGTAGCCATCGGTGCCCGTGTGGATGTACGCGTCGGACACGTACTGGCCGTCGCCGATGTTGTCCCAGATCTTGCTGGTGCCGTACGGCCCGGTGACCGTCTGGCCCGGCGTCTGGCAGTAGATCGGGACCTTGGCGCCCTCGGCCAGGGTGCGGACGAGGCTGTAGTCGGTGCCGGGGCCGCTGCGGACGTTGAGCCGGACGCCCGGGGCGACCGAGTAGTAGCGGACGAGCGCGTCCGCCTCGGCCGCGGTGGTGACGGCCGCCGTCCCCTCCCCGCCCTCGACTTCTCCGATGTCGGCAACAGACATGTGAACTCCCCCCGTTCGATCCCCATGAGTGCCATGGGGCCCCGTTGATTCCCCGAAAACACGCCGTGAAACACATGTGCGTGATTCGCACGCGAACGCTAGCAAGCCGCCTCTGTCTCGTACGAGACATCGACTAGGCTCCGTGCGTCGCGCGCGCCGACGAACAGCACGGGGGTGGTCCCATGGCGCCACAGCGGAACGCCGGAGCGGGCGCGGAAGCGGAACTTCCCGAGTACGCCGGTCACTACCACCTGGAGTCGCGTCTGGGCTCCGGCGGGATGGGTGTCGTGCACCTGGCCCGCAGCACCTCGGGCATGAAGGTCGCGGTGAAGGTCGTACACGCGCAGTTCGCCAGGGATCCCGAGTTCCGTGGCCGGTTCCGGCAGGAGGTGGCCGCCGCCCGGCGGGTGAGCGGTGCGTTCACCGCGCCTGTCGTGGACGCCGATCCGGAGGCGGAACGGCCGTGGATGGCGACGCTGTTCATCCCGGGGCAGACCCTCGCCGACCATGTGAAGGAGCACGGGGCCATGCCCCCGGACCGGTTGCGCCGGCTGATGGCCGGGCTGGCCGAGGCGCTGCGCGACATTCACCGGGTGGGAGTCGTGCACCGCGATCTCAAACCGAGCAACGTGCTGCTCGCCGAGGACGGGCCGAAAGTCATCGACTTCGGGATCTCCCGCCCCAAGGACAGCGAACTGCGCACCGAGACGGGGAAGTTGATCGGCACACCGCCGTTCATGGCGCCGGAGCAGTTCCGGCGCCCGCGGGAGGTGGGCCCGGCCGCCGACGTCTTCGCCCTGGGGTCGGTCATGGTGCACGCGGCCACCGGGCGCGGGCCGTTCGACTCCGACAGCCCCTATGTCGTCGCGTACCAGGTGGTGCACGACGAGCCCGACCTGGCCGGCGTACCGGAGAACCTGGCGCCGCTGGTGCTGCGCTGCCTCGCCAAGGAGCCGGAGGAACGGCCCACGCCCGACGAACTGATGCGGGAACTCCGGTCGGTGGCGGCCTCGTACGACACGCAGGCCTTCATACCGTCGCAGCGTACGGTCGACCCGCCTGCGGACGAGTCGCAGAACGGCAGGGAGACGGGCGGGCGGACAGGCTGGCAGACGGGCGGGGAGCCCGAGGCCGTGGTGCCCGAGGCCGAAGAGCCCGAAGTCGGGGCGCCCGGGGCCGGAAAGCCCGAGGTCGGGGAGCCCGAAGAGCGGCGCAAGGGGCGGCGGGGCCGGTGGTGGGGCGTGGCGGCCGGGGTGCTGGCTCTCGTCGTCGGCGGTGCGGTCGTGTCGGTGCGGTTGCTCGACGACCCCACTCCCCGGTCGGCCGAGGGCGGCTCGCACACCGTGTCGGCCGGGGCGTCGGGCGACGGGTTCATGCCATGGGTGGAAAAACCCGGGTCCGGGGACGCCGGGACGCCCCAATGCGCTGCCACCGCCGCCGCGTTGGTCTGCGCGCAGTCGGGGCGGGTGTACGCCCTCTCCCCCTCCGACGGCAGTCTGCTCTGGCGGCACTCCTCCGCCACGTCGCTCGGCAGCGGACCGCCCGTGCTGTCGGGTGGGCTGGTGCAGATCCTGACGGACGAGGGGCGGCGCGTGGAGGCGCTCGATCCCGCGTCCGGCAAGGTGCGACGGCGGCAGGACGTACCCACGGGCGGCGGAATGCGGTTCGCGGGGGGCACCCTCCTGCTCACCGGGGCCGACGGGACGGTCACCGGCGTGGACAGCGCCTCGGGCGGGACGAAGTGGCACCGCCGGGTACCGGGTCAGCCGTTTCCGCTGTTCACATGGTTCGCCGGGGACCGGGTGGCGTACGCGACGAGCACCTCCGCCGACGGGTCGAGCACGCGGGTCACGGCGGTGGACCCGGACACGGGTGACGTGCGCTGGGACGCACGGCTCGACGGATCACTGCGGCCCGTCGGCACCAGCGGCGGATCGCTCTACTTCCTCTCCGTCGACCGGGTCTACGGGGCCACGCGGGCGGTGGTCCGCTACACCCCCGCGTCCCGGACGACACGGCGGGTGGCGGTGTCCGCGTCCCCCGAGGACGCCCACGCCACCGTACGCGGAGACGTGGTCTACCTCATGGCCACCGGGGGCTCGCTGTCGGCCGTGGACACGGGCGCGCGCCGGCAGCTGTGGCAGTTGCAGACCTCCGTGAGCCGCGGCTCGGCACCGGTCGTCGACGGCGGCCATGTGTACGTCGGCATTCCCGACGGGCGGCTGCTCGCCGTCGACGCCCGGCGCGGCAGGCTCCTCGGGCAGACACCGACCCGGCTCGGCACGCGCACCGACCGGGTCGTCGCCACGCTGCCCGAGCCGGTGGTCGTCAAGGGCCGCGTGTACGCCGCCGCTCCCGACGGCACCGTCTTCGCCGTCGACGGCCGCGACCCGTCGGCCTGGTGACACCCGAAGGGGCCGCCCCCCAGCGGAGGCGGCCCCTGTCGGTGTACGAACGCTCAGCCCAGCTTGGTCACGTCCCGCACCGCGCCCTTGTCGGCGCTGGTGGCCATCGCCGCGTAGGCCCGCAGGGCGGCCGAGACCTTGCGGTCGCGGTTCTTGGGGGCGTAGGCGCCGTCGAGGGCCTGCTCGCGGCGGGCGAGTTCCGCCTCGTCGACGAGGAGGTCGATCGTGCGGTTCGGGATGTCGATGCGGATGCGGTCGCCGTCCTCGACGAGGGCGATCGTGCCGCCGGAGGCCGCCTCCGGGGAGGCGTGGCCGATGGACAGGCCCGAGGTGCCGCCGGAGAAGCGGCCGTCGGTGATCAGGGCGCAGGTCTTGCCCAGGCCCCGGCCCTTCAGGTACGAGGTCGGGTAGAGCATCTCCTGCATGCCGGGGCCGCCCTTGGGGCCCTCGTAACGGATGACGACGACGTCGCCGTCCTTGACCTCCTGGGTGAGGATCCGCTGGACGGCCTCCTCCTGGGACTCGCAGACCACCGCCGGGCCCTCGAAGGTCCAGATCGACTCGTCCACGCCGGCCGTCTTCACCACGCAGCCGTCGACCGCCAGGTTTCCCTTGAGGACCGCCAGGCCGCCGTCCTTGGAGTACGCGTGCTCGACCGAGCGGATGCAGCCTTCCGCCGCGTCCTCGTCCAGGGCCTCCCAGCGCTCGGACTGGGAGAAGGCCTCGGCGGAGCGGACGCAGCCGGGTGCCGCGTGCCACATTTCGACCGCTTCGGCGGACGGGGAGCCGCCGCGCACGTCCCAGGTCTTCAGCCAGTCCGCCAGGGACGGGCTGTGGACGGCGTGCACGTCCTCGTTGAGCAGGCCCGCGCGGTGCAGCTCGCCGAGCAGGGCGGGGATGCCGCCGGCGCGGTGCACGTCCTCCATGTAGTACGTGCGGTTCTTCGCGACGTTCGGGGCCACCTTCGCCAGGCACGGGACCCGGCGGGAGACCTCGTTGATCTCGTCCAGGCCGAAGGGGACGCCCGCCTCCTGGGCGGCGGCCAGCAGGTGCAGGATCGTGTTGGTCGAGCCGCCCATCGCGATGTCCAGGGCCATGGCGTTCTCGAAGGCCTGGACGGTGGCGATGTTGAGCGGCAGGACCGTGTCGTCGTCCTGCTCGTAGTAGCGGCGGGTGACGTCCATGACCGTACGGGCCGCGTCGACGTAGAGCTGCTTGCGGGCCGTGTGGGTGGCGAGGACCGAGCCGTTGCCGGGCAGCGAGAGGCCGATCGCCTCGGTGAGGCAGTTCATCGAGTTGGCGGTGAACATGCCGGAACAGCTGCCGCAGGTGGGGCAGGCGTTCTCCTCGATACGGAGGATGTCCTCGTCCGAGATCTTGTCGTTCACGGCGTCGGAGATCGCGTCGACCAGGTCGAGCGTGCGGACCGTGCCGTCGACCAGGGTGGCGCGGCCGGCCTCCATCGGGCCGCCGGAGACGAAGACCGTCGGGATGTTCAGGCGCAGGGCGGCCAGCAGCATGCCCGGGGTGATCTTGTCGCAGTTGGAGATGCAGACCAGGGCGTCGGCGCAGTGTGCCTCGACCATGTACTCCACGCTGTCCGCGATCAGGTCGCGGGAGGGCAGCGAGTAGAGCATGCCGCCGTGGCCCATCGCGATGCCGTCGTCCACGGCGATCGTGTTGAACTCGCGCGGGATGCCACCGGCCTCCTTGATCGCCTCGCTGACGATCCGGCCGACCGGCTGGAGGTGGGTGTGGCCGGGCACGAACTCGGTGAAGGAGTTGGCCACCGCGATGATCGGCTTCCGGCCGATGTCCGCACCGGGTACACCGGAGGCGCGCATAAGGGCGCGGGCGCCCGCCATGTTGCGGCCGTGGGTGACTGTGCGGGACCTCAGCTCGGGCATCGTCGCTCGCTCCTTCGAACCTTCGAAGACCATCTGGCAGAGAGCTCTGCCAGAGAGTTCTGACTGCCTACGAGCGTACGCCGCCGCTCCAAGGGATGGACACGAGTGTCCGGAATGCGGGATGCGTGTTCCACGGACGCGGTGCTGCCGGGGTGGCCGGGGGCCGTCGCGGATATCGGGAAAGGGCTGTCAGGGGTTCGTCAGGTGCCCCTGCACCACCGGCGCCACCCGCGCCACGATCTGCTCCAGGTCCGCCGACGCCAGCGGCTCCACCTTGATCACGTAGCGCAGCATCGCGCACCCCACCAGCTGTGCGGCCGCCAGTTCGGCGCGCAGTTCGGCGTCGGGCAGGTCGAGCTGGACGGCGATGCGGCGCAGCAGTTGGGTGGCGACCAGGCGGCGGAAGACGGCGGCCGCGGTCTCGTTGTTGACGGCGGAGCGCACGATGGCCAGCAGGGGCGTACGGGTGGTGGGGTTCTCCCAGACGCCGAAGATGAAGCGGGTCAGCCGCTCCCCCACTCCGTCCAGCGGGCCCGCGGCCACCGCGTCGGGGGCGTTCAGGGCGGGCGCGAAGGCCACCTCGATGGCCGCCGCGAAGATCTGGTCCTTGGTGCCGAAGTAGTGGTGGACGAGCGCGGAGTCGACGCCGGCGGCCTTGGCGATGCCGCGTACGGACGTCTTCTCGTAGCCGCGCTCGGAGAACTCCTCGCGGGCCGCGGTGAGGATGCGGTCGCGGGTGTCGGCCGACTCGGTGCGCGGGGGGCGGCCGCGGCGGCGGGCGCCGGTCGTCCCGGTCACCGCCGGGGCACCTTCACCGGGGAGGCCATGTGCAGGCGGGTGAAGGCCAGGGCCTCCGCGAGGTCGGCCTCGCGCTCGGCGCTGGACATCGCCCGCCGGGTGTTGACCTCGATGACGACATGGCCGTCGAAGCCGGTCAGCGCGAGCCGCTCCAGCACCTCGGCACAGGGCTGGGTGCCGCGGCCGGGGACCAGGTGCTCGTCCTTCGCCGACCCCCGGCCGTCGGCCAGGTGGACGTGGCCGAGGCGGTCGCCCATCCGGTCGAGCATGTCGAGGGCGTCCGTGCGGGCGGTCGCGGCGTGGCTGAGATCGATCGTGAAGTGCCGGTAGTCGTCCTGGGTGACGTCCCAGTCGGGGGCGTAGGCGAGCATCTCGCGGTCGCGGTAGCGCCAGGGGTACATGTTCTCCACCGCGAACCGTACGTCCGTCTCGTTCGCCATGCGCCAGATCCCGGTGACGAAGTCCCGGGCGTACTGCCGCTGCCAGCGGAACGGCGGGTGCACGACGACGGTGCCGGCGCCGAGCTTCTCGGCGGCCGCCCGGGCGCGCTCGAGCTTGGTCCACGGGTCGGTGGACCACACCCGCTGGGTGATGAGCAGGCAGGGAGCGTGCACCGCCAGGATCGGTATCGCGTGGTAGTCGGAGAGGCGGCGCAGCGCCTCGATGTCCTGACTGACCGGGTCGGTCCACACCATGACCTCGACGCCGTCGTAACCGAGGCGCGCGGCGATCTCGAAGGCCGTCGCCGTGGACTCCGGGTACACCGAGGCCGTGGAGAGGGCGACCTTCGCATCTGGGATGCGGACGGGCTCTGCCATGAGGGACAGGTTACGGGCTGCGGTGAGCGGAACGCGGGGTACCCGTTAGCCGTTGTGGGGTTTGCCACGGGCGAGTACCGGTCGTCCGTGGCCTGTCCCCGGGCGCTCTACACCGACCCCATGTGGTCCAGTCGCCGCAGGATCACGCCCTCCCGGAGCGCCCACGGGCAGATCTCGAGGTTCTCCACGCCGAAGAGGTCCATCGCGGCCTCGGCGACCAGGGCACCGGCGAGGAGCTGGCCGGCCCGGCCGTCGGAGACGCCGGGGAGTTCGGCGCGCTGGTCCGCGGTCATGGAGGCCAGGCGGGGGACCCAGGCCTCCAGGGACTCGCGCTTGAGCTCGCGCTGGACGTAGAGGCCCTCGGCGGAGCGGGCGGCGCCGGCGATACGGGCCAGCTGCTTGAAGGTCTTGGAGGTGCCGACCACGTGGTCCGGGGCGCCGAAGCGGGTGAACTCGCCGATGGTGCGGGCGATCTCGGTGCGCACATGGCGGCGCAGTGCCCTTATCTGCTCCGGGTCGGGCGGGTCGCCGGGCAGCCAGCCGGCGGTGAGCCGGCCCGCGCCGAGCGGGAGGGAGACGGCCGTGTCGGGCTCCTCGTCGATGCCGTAGGCGATCTCGAGGGAGCCGCCGCCGATGTCCAGGACGAGCAACTTCCCGGCCGACCAGCCGAACCAGCGGCGGGCGGCGAGGAAGGTGAGGCGGGCCTCCTCCTCGCCGGTGAGGACCTGGAGCTCGACACCGGTGGCGTCCTGGACGCGGGCCAGCACCTCGTCGGCGTTGCTCGCCTCGCGGACCGCGGACGTGGCGAACGGCAGCAGGTTCTCCACGCCCTTGTCCTCGGCGGCCTGGAGGGCGTCCCGGACGACACCGACCAGTTTGTCGACGCCTTCGGCGCCGATGGCACCGCTGCCGTCGAGGAGCTGGGCGAGCCGCAGCTCGGCCTTGTGCGAATGCGCGGGCAGGGGGCGCGCGCCGGGGTGTGCGTCCACGACCAGCAAGTGCACCGTGTTCGAACCCACGTCCAGGACACCGAGTCTCATGTACGGAACGCTACTGCCAGTACCGCGGTGCTCAGGCCCCGGAGCGGTCTCCGGCCACTTACCCTGGATGCGTGCCAAAGACGAAAAAGGCGAAGAGCGACAAATCCTCCACGGGTGCGAAGGTGAGCGACGAGAAGGGGCTCGACTTCGCGCGCGCGTGGGTGGAGTTTCCTGATCCGGCGGACGACGAGCAGGTCTTCCGCTGCGATCTGACATGGCTGACCTCTCGCTGGAACTGCATCTTCGGCAGCGGCTGCCAGGGCATCCAGGCGGGCCGCGCGGACGACGGGTGCTGCACGCTGGGTGCCCACTTCTCCGACGAGGACGACGAGAAGCGGGTCGCCGAGCATGTGGCGAGGCTGACGCCGGACATCTGGCAGAACCGCGACGAGGGGCTGGCGCACGGCTGGGTCTCCGAGGACGAGGACGGTTCCCGGCAGACCCGGCCCTTCCAGGGCTCCTGCATCTTCCAGAACCGGCCCGGCTTCGCGGGCGGCGCGGGCTGCTCGCTGCACATCCTGGCCCTGCGCGAGGGCCGCGAGCCGCTGGAAACCAAGCCGGACGTGTGCTGGCAGCTGCCGATCCGGCGGACGTACGACTGGATCGACCGGCCCGACGACACGCGTGTGCTCCAGGTGTCCATCGGTGAGTACGACCGCCGGGGCTGGGGTCCGGGCGGCCACGACCTGCACTGGTGGTGCACGTCGGCGACCTCCGCCCATGGCGCGGGCGATCCTGTCTATGTCTCCTACCGGCCCGAGCTGACCGAGCTGATGGGCAAGGCCGGCTACGACCGGCTGGCCGAGCTGTGCGAGCAGCGCCTGGCCTCGCAGCTGCCGCTGGTGGCTCCGCATCCGGCGGATCCGGTCTAAGACCTGTAGGTCTCGCCGTACTCGCGGTGTCTGGCGGCGCGGCTGCCGCTGGCGGCTGGGCATCCGGCGGATCCGGGCCAAGGCCGGTCGGCCGGGCTGTTCGGCGGGGGCGGGGTGGCGCCGGACGTCGGGGCGGGGCTCGCGGCGGTGGACGGGGGCGGGGACCGGTCGGCTGGTCTCGAGGCGCTGGTTCGCGTGGTGCCGTAGGTCTCGCTGTGCTCGCGGGGTCTGGCGGCTCGGCTGCCGCTGGCGGCTGGGCATCCGGCGGATCCGGTCTGGTGTCCCGGCGCTAGGCCGGGGTGTCCGGTGGGTTCGGGGTGCCGCCGTCGGGCGGTGGGGGTGTCGGGCTTCCGGGGTTGCCGGGCGGTGTGGACGGGGCGGTCGGTGTGGGGGTCGGGTCCGTGGACGGGGGCGGGTCGGTGGGTGAGGGGTCGCTGGGAGCCGAGGCCGTGGGGGTCGGGTCCGGGTGGGCGGTCGGGGGCGGGTCGGCCGGTCGCGAGGGGCCGGTGGGGGCGGTGCCGTAGCCCTCGATCGAGACGACGGCGCCTGCCGGGGCGATCGCCACCTGTGCGGTCCAGTGGCCGGCGGGCTCACGCAGCTGGTCGACGTACACCTTGATCGTGAACGACTCGCCGGGCCGGAGGGTTCCCGAGGAACGGCTGAGGTAGAGCCAGTCGGCCGGGGTGGTCGCCGACCAGCGGACCGCGGAGGGGCCGGACGCGGTGAGTGTGACGAGCGTGGTGTCGCCGCTGGTGTCGGCCGTGACCGCGAGGTGTCCCGCCCCTTTGTGCCCGGCCCCGGGGACGCTGACCACCTCCACGGAGACGTCGGAGGAGCCGTCCTTGGCGAGGCTTCTGCCGGGGACGGTGGCGTTCCCGGCGTTCTCGTAGCCGCCGGCCGGGTCGCCGTCGAGGCCGTCCGGGCCGTGCGCCTCGCGCGCGGTGGCGGCGGGGCCGGCCTGGCCCTCTCCGATCGGGGTGCCCCGGTACGCGGCCCACAGGGCCAGCACGGGGGCGGCGACGACGGTGGCGACGACGGTCGTGGTGACGGCACGCGCGCGGATGCGGTCCCGGCGGGCGGCACGGTCCTTGGGGTCCATGGGGAAGCCGCGCCGGTCGAAGCGGGGCGTGGCGGAGCCCCGCGCGCGGGGGCCGTGGGCCAGGGCGACGTGCAGGGCCGCGCGGGGCGCCTCCAGGACGGGCAGCTCGGCGGGGGTGACCGTGGCGCCGGGCCAGCGTCCGGGGACCGCGCGCTCGGCGGTGCGGCGGCAGCGCGGGCAGTCGTCGACGTGCCGCACCAGCTCGCGCCGCAGGGCGCTGCTGAGCACCAGCTGCTGGTCGCCGGTGAGCCGGTCCACGCCGGGACAGCCGCCCGCCTCGACGACGGCGAGCGCGGCGCGGGTGCGCTCGACCTCGCAGGCGGCGGAGGCCAGCAGGTCGCGGGCGGCGGCGAGGTCCATGCCGAGGACGGCGGCGACCTCCTGGGCGGCGAGGTGGTGGCGCACGGCGAGTTCGAGCGCCTCGCGCTGCTCCGGGCTGGTGCCGGCGGCCTCCGGCCAGGCGAGCAGGGCGAGTTCGCCGCGCCGCTGCTCCTGGGCCTCCGCCGAGACGGGCGGCGCGGCGACGTGCCCCTTCTCGGCCCGGGCGCGGCCCACCGCGTGCGTGCCCTGACGTTTCTGCTTGGCCTCGGCCAGCTCGCGCAGACACGCCCAGCGGGCCAGCGCGTACAGCCACGCCCTGCGGTCGCCCACCGCCTGCGGCATCCGCTGCCCGCGCCGCTCGGCGAGCGCGAGGACGTCGCCCAGTGCGGCGGTCGCGGCCTCGTGGTCGCACAGCACGGACAGGCAGTAGGTGAACAGGCCGTCCAGGTAGGGCTCGTAGCGCGCGGGCGGCCGCTGCGCCAACGTGTGCGCCGCAGCACGATCGCGCGCCTCGCGGTGCGCTCTGTGTGCGCCGGTGCTGCGGGTCGAGGTCTCCGGACTGGTGCTCGTCACCCGTGCGACCGTAGGCGGCGGGGGGTGGGCCATTCCGGCGGCTTGAGCACATTTAATCCGTACGGGTGAAACGATCCCTCATAAGGGGACAAGAACCTCGGATTCAGCGACCGACGCGGGACAGCGCGGCCCCGGTAAGCCCCGGTAAGCCTCAGTAGGCAGGGCGATGGAAGTTGGGGAGAGGCGACAGGGGGTCGTCGTAGAGCAGCGAGAGCTGCTCGTCACGGCCCTGGACACGCAGCCACCACAGGGCGCGGGGGATCTCCGCGATGGATCCGATGCCGCGCAGGAAGGCGTCGACGGTGCCGCGCATTCGCTCGCACCGCGGGCCGCACTCCTTCGCGTGCGGAGCCGTCGTCCACAGTGCGACGCCATGGCTCTGTGACAGCAGCCGCGCCATGATCTCCCGGCCGGGCCCATGACTGACCGGGCCGCACAGAAAGGGAATGCCGCCGCGCGGGTGGACGCCCAGCGGCTCCGCCGCGGCAGGGAGCGGAAGGTGCCAGGCGAGGAAGTTCTGCGCGCCCTGCAAGTTCTGCCAGGCCGCGGACCCCGGGTTCAGGGTCCACGAGCCCCGGTCCGCGTAGCGCAGGGTCACCGGACGCTGCGAGCCCAGGGGCTGGGAGGAGTCGGTGCTCCGCCAGGTGTGCGGTGCCAGGTCGAAGCCCGTCAGGGGCAGGGCGAACTCGACCGGCGCCGGGGAATGGGGCGAGTCGGCCTCGCGCAGCGTCCCGCTGAGCGGCTCCGCCACGGCCCGGGGCAGCACGTTGATCTTGATGGAGGACCGGCTCTCGTGCCTGGTCTCCCATCCCTGACCGCGGGCCAGGAGGACGGCCCATCGGAAGGACGAGGTCCGGAAGAGCCCGCTCGCCACCGTGACCAGGACCTGGGCCTCGCGTTGGTGCACGCCGATGCCGACGCGGTACGAGTGCCTGATGGCCCGGCTCGCGCCCTCCACGTCCCCCACCCGCCGGTATGCCTCCACGGCCGCTTTCCACTGGTTGCGCGCGTCGGTGTAGCGGCGCAGTTCCTCGTTCGCCCGGGCCCTGACCTCGAGGACCCGGGCCTGTCCGTAGTCGTCGGTCAGTTCCTCGAACAGGGGCGCCGCCTCCTCGGCCAGTGCGAGGGCGTCCTGCATGCCGCCGGAGTCGTAGAGGGCCTCGGCGCGGATGAGCAGCGCCCGTGCCGTGCCCGGGCGGTCGTCGAGCTCGCGGCAGATGTCGGTGGCCCGGCTCAGATGCTCGAACCCCTCCGTGTACGCGCCCGTCTTGAGCAGGGCCACGCCCAGGTCCGTGTTCGCCTCGGCCTCGCCGCGCCGGTCGCCGACGAGCGTCATCCCGTCCAGTGCCCTGGTGTGCGCCGCCAGGGCGGTGGCCCAGTCGCCCCGCTCTGCGGCCACCAGACCGAGGGCCTCGTGGGCCTTGGCCGCGCCCCAGGCGTCGCCGAGTTCCTCGTGCAGGGTCAGGGCCGCCTCGTGCGCCCGTGTCGCGTCGTCCAGCCGGCCCGTCCCGCGCAGCGCGGCGCCGCGCAGGTTCAGCAGGTGCGCCCTCAGGTGCTCGGTGACGGGCTGCTCCAGCGCGGTCGCGCAGCAGTCCAGGCAGCGCTCGAAGTCCCGGCGCCAGTTCAGGTAGGCGCCCAGGAGCAGCACGAGGTCCGCGACATGGTCGGCGTCGGCGTGCGCGGGCGCCTCCAGGGCCTGTGCGACCAGGTTGTCGCGTTCGCCGTCCAGCCAGGCCAGCGCGTCCTCACGTGCCTCGGGACGGTTGTCGTCGGGGGGAGAGGCGCCCAGGCCCAGGTCCGTGACGGCCTCACGCGTGCGGTCGAGGCAGAAGGCCAGCAGGCGCCGCCGTGCGCTCGTCGCCTCCTCCCGCACGGCCGGCCCCCTGCCGAGCACCTGGCGGACGTACGCCTTCGGCAGCGTCTCCACCCGGAGCCGTTCCGCGGGTCCCTCCTGCACGATCAGGCCGGCTCCGTGCAGCCCCCGCACGGCCGCGTCGTGCCCGGCGAACAGAACGGCCACCGATTCCGTCCCGAGGTCGTCACCGGGCGCCGCCGACAGCAGCCGCAGTGCCGTGCGCCGGGCCGGGGAAAGCCTCGCGTACTCGGTGTCGAAGGCGTTCCTGAGCTCGTCGAAGACATGGAAGATCCCGCCCGCCGACTCGGCGCGGTCGAGCATCTGCGCGAGCGTGCCGGGGTACTGCGCGGCGAGCCGCAGTGCCAGGGGCACGCCTCCGCACAGGGCGGCCAGCCGCTGCGCCGCCTCGTTCTCGGGGCCGGCGGCACCGAGGACTGCCGTCGCGGCCTGGGGGGTGAGGGGCCTCAGCACCATGTGCCGCTCGTCAGGGGCCCCCGTCGCGGGGCGGGAGGTGACCAGGACGTGGAACCGGCTGCGGGCGGGAACGTCGTCCCAGGTGTCATGCGCCTGCGCCCAGGTCGTCCCGTCGTGCACGACGAGCACCGGCTGCTGGCCGTCCCGCAGCCGGGACACCGACCGGGCCACGGCGGCGGCCGCCTCCGGGCCGGGCGGGATCCAGTAGGCGCCGCCCGGGAACCAGCCGCGTTCCACGGCCTCGCGGGCCGCCGCCACCGCGAACACGGTCTTGCCGATGCCCGGCATGCCGGACACCAGGGTGAACCGCTCGCTCGAGATCCTCTCGGAGGGGTTCAGCAGCCTCAGCAGCTGGCCCGTCTCCGCGTCCCGTCCGGTGAAGGCCGCGGGTACGCGCGGCAGGGCCAGCCGGTCGGTGCGCGGGGCGCCGGTGCCGAGCACCGACCCCAGCACCTCCGTGGCGCGGTCGACCGCCGCCCGGCCGACCGCGCAGATCGTCAGGTGCTCGGCGGCGGGTGTGGCGTACGCGGTGGTGAGGCAGACCTGGTCCCGCCGGGTGTCGGGGCGCACGGGCTCGTAGTAGGCGCTGCTGCCCATGACCACGCGCGCCGTCTCCACCAGGCGCGAGGAGGGCCGTACGACGATGTCACTGCGCAGTTCGACCTCGGTGGCCACGACGACGTCGCCGTACTCCAGCCTGCGCCGCACGCCGCGCCCGTGGACCATGGACACCACCAGTGACGCGCCGTGGCGCTGGCCGGCCGCCATGACCTCGCGCCGGAACTGCGGCAGCTGCCAGTCGACGGACATGAGGACCACCCGGCGCGCGGTGCCCGCCAGGGTGCCGATCGTGTGGTCCGCGCTGAACTTCCGGTCGGTCAGCCGGGCGGACAGCGCGGCGTGCAGCCCGTCGGACCCGGTCAGCACCAGGACGGTCCCGGCTTCCTCCTCGCTCTCCTCCTCCGCCTCGGCCCCGGGCCCGTCCGGATCGACCGGTCCGGGCAACTCCACCTCGGTCCGCGGGCCCGGCGGGAGCTGCCCGGCCGGGCTGGTCCGCACCGGCAGCCGCTCACTGCGGAAGGGCACCCCGCCGGCGGTGATCAGGGTGAGCAGCAGTGCCGTGTCGTGGCCGGGGCCGGTCTCGTCCACGGGGTAGGTGACGAAGCGGGCCGGGCCGTAGGTGCCGCCGAAGCGGTGGAGTACGAGGGTGGTGTCGCCGACCGACTCGACGGCGAGGCCGGTGCCGCCCTCGAGCATGCAGCCGATGGCGTACTCCTCGGTGTCGTACGGCCAGGCCTCGTTCTCCGCGTCGAATTCGACATCGACGGTGACCAGGTACTTCTGCCCGGCCTCCGCCTCCTCGGGCCAGCTGACGAGGGGACGGAGCGGGACGGACGGCCGGTCCGTCGGTACGGTCATGCGCCCTCACCCCCTCCGCACGCCTGCGCCTGTGGCGCCTCCAGGGCCAGTGTGGTCTCCGGATGGCCGAAGTAGGCGTAGGTGAAGCCGGCGAAGAAGGCCTGGATCTCCTCGCCGACCCGGGCGGCGTCCCCGTACCTGACGGCCTCCTCGGCCCGGCGGGCGTGGTAGGCGCGGTTCTCCGTCAGGGCCTCGGCGAGGTTCACCGGCCCGCCCGCCGCCTGGGTGAGCAGCCGTGCCGCGAAGTCGTGGGCGTCCGCCTTGCTCACCTCCGCGAGCGTGGCGACGACCGCGCCGGCGCCCCATCTGAGGAAGACCTCGGCGAACGTGCAGGGCACAGCCGAGTTGTACCGGTGGTCCTCGGCGGTGCGTGCGGACACACAGGAGTTGATCAGGACGGCCGCCCCCGTCTCGAACAGGGCGGGCATCTGCCATTCGTCCGACAGCGCGGCGAGCGAGGCGTCACCGAGCAGGAACTTCTCGGGGTCCTTGGAGTAGTTGCCGTGGCAGCGCAGCAGGAGCAGCCCGAAAGCGGTGTACGGGTCCTCGAGGCGGGGGCGCAGTTCCTCCATGCGGCGGGACCGGGGCAGGACCTCGTGCCGGCCGACACCGTCGTGCTCGGCGCGGAACTCCTCGTCCTCGTAGACGAGTACGCCGCCACGGCAGTCCTTGCGCGGGGGGTCGTAGCGCTCGGCGCGGATGCCGTTCCACACGGTGGTCCAGCGGATGACGGGAAGCCTGGCGCCGATCCAGCCGCCCGTGCCGTCCGCCGCGCTCATGACCGCCGCGCCTCCGATCCGCTGCCGGTAGAGCAGCTCCCACGGGATCTCGTACGCCGTCTGGTCCCAGACCACCAGCTTGGGGTTCTCGGCCCGTTCCAGCCAGTCGACCCACCGGATCAGGGTCGGCTCCGTCTTCCACCAGCCCTTGACCCGCCGGTAGGTGTCGCGCCAGCCGATCTCCACCGCCAGTTCGGCGAGGCGCGGCAGGCCCAGGTCGGGTGGACGGCGCCGCTGGAGGTCGTCGTCGTCGTTCGCGCTCACCGTGGTTCCCTGGTAGTGGAAGTCCAGCCGGTAGTTGGGCTTGCCCGCGTACGGCCTGCTCGTGACCCGCAACAGGGCCGTGCCGGCGGGAAGTTGCTCCGACAGGGGGGCGTCCTGGACGTCGAGGCGTGCGGTTTCGGCCGGCCTGCGGACGCCGTCGGGTTCGTCCCGGGGGACGGCGGGCCGCTCGGGCTGTTCGAGGGCGGGCCTGCCCAGGTCCGCCTGTAACCGGCCGCGCAGGTTCATCGGTTCGGGTGTCATGACAGCGCCCCCGGTCGGCGCCGGGGTGTGACGAGGAGCGTCGCGCCGAGGGCCTCGGCGAGTTCGGTGGGCAGTTCCGTGTACTGGTCGAGGTCGGGCGCGACGATCACCGCGCGCATCCGGTTCAGCGTGGCCGCCGTGGCCGCGACGCGCAGGGCGTCGTCGACGCCCTCCCGGCGCACCCCGCTCGGCGGGCGCCCGCGCAGACTGGCCTCCAGGGGCACATTGCCCCGGCCGTCCGTGACGACGACGAACAGCACCTCGTCGACCACCGCGCGTCCCCGGCGCAGGAAGCGGCGCAGCTCGTGGACGCCGAGGTCGAGGGCGTGGGCGAGCGGGCTGGCGGCGCCCGGGGCCCGCTCGAAGGCCTCCAGCAGCCCGGGGTGGAGCAGCGAGGGCGCCCGGAAGCGTTCCGCGCACAGCTCCAGTTCGGCGGTGCGGTGGCCGAACTCCACCACCGTCACGGCCGCGTTCGACTCGTAGGCCCAGCGCAGGTGCGGAGCGAGCGCGGGCGCGGGATCCCAGTCGCGGCAGGAGTGGTCGAGGACGAGCACCAGCGCGTGCGCCGGTTCGGGGCGGCGGCGGTACTGCCGCAGGTCTTCCGCCCGCAGGGCGAGCGGGCCGTCCGGGCTGCCAGGGCGGTCCGCGGCGAGCAGCCGGGACTTGGCGGCCTCGACCATGCTCGGCACCAGGGCGAGGTCGTGCACGTCACGGGCCCGCATCGTCCCCACCGGGCGGCCGTTGAGCCGCTTGGCCGCGGTACGGCGGCGGCTCGGCGGGCGCAGCGAGCCCGGCTGGGGCAGGGCGTCCGGGGAGTCCTCGGGGTACGGGGCCGGCGTCGGCGGCACGCGGGGGGCGACCGGGGTCGGGGACAGCGGGAGCGGCGGCTCGGGCTCGGCCACGGGGGTGGGCACCGGAGGGGCCGCGGGTGGCTGCGGCTCCTTGGACGGCTGGGGTTCGGCCGGGGCTAGGTGCGGGCGGGGCGGGGGCTCCTGGCGGGGTTCGAACGGGACGTGCGGGGCCGTGATGCCGAGCAAGGCGGCGGCCTCCATGACGTGGCGCACCTCGGTACGCGGTGCGCCGGCCCGGGCCGCCAGGGCGCGGGCGACGCGGGCGAGGGCCAGGCCGCGCCGCATGCCCGTCACCGCGGGGACCAGGGCGGCCACGCGTTCGGCGGCGCCCGGCGTGAGGAGGGGGCGGGGTCCGTCCGCCGGTATCAGCGGGAGGGAGGGGAGCGCCCGGACCAGTCCGTCGCGCTCGGCGGGCAGGTCCCAGAACCGGTCGGTGCCGAGCCCCCACAGGATGTCGTTCAGCTGCTCCGCCTCGATCCGCAGCGGGAACCGGTCCAGCAGGTGCGGGGAGAGCCGGGTGGCCTCGGTGCGGTCGACGGCGGCCAGCCAGCGGGCGCGCGGGTGCCAGCGAAGGCTGTGCCCGTGCATCTCCACGTGGCCCGCCTCGGCGCCGATCAGCGTCACGGCGGCCCGTACGACGGCGGGCCCGGCCTGGCCCAGGTCGGGGACGAGCAGCACCGGAGGGGGGTCGCCGGGTTCCTCCACCAGCAGGCCCGGCACGAGGTGCAGCCCGTCGGCGTCCAGCCGGGGCCGCAGCCACAGTTCGTCCTCGCCCAGCCAGGCGCCCAGGGTGCGGACGTCCGCGCCGGCGCCCAGGTGCGCGGCCAGCCAGGCGCCCAGGGCGGGCAGGAGTTCCGGGTCGAGGTCGAGGAAGAGCAGGCCGCCCGCGCCCGGTTCCGTGGCCAGGCAGGCCAGGAAGGTCAGGGCGTGGATGACCGGGCGGGGCGGCGGTTCGGCGGGCACCGCGGGCTTCGGGGTGCCGGTGCGGGCGGAACCCGCTCGGGGGGCGCCGGGGGGCGGGGCCGCGGCGCCGCGGTCGGCCGGGGTGGGCACGGCGTACGGCGGCGAGGGCTTCTCTCCGTCCGGCTCGGGCCGGGCGTCCAGGGGGCGGTCCTGCATGGATCAGCCCCGGATGTCCGTGAGCAGGTCCCGCACCTGCGCGTCGTCCTCGTCACCCCACAGCGGCAGGGTGCCCGTGTCGCCCCGCCCACGGCGGTGGAAGAGGGCCGGTTTCGCCACGTCGGCGAGGTGGCCCAGGGTCACGCTGGGGGCGCCTTCGATGGCGGCGAGCGCACGTGCGGCTCTCAGCAGGACGATCTCGCCGCGGTGCCCTGCGAGTTGGAAGCCCTCGGCGAGCGCGGCGCAGCCGGCGTAGACGGCGGAACCGCACTCGACGTGGGCGAGGCGGTGGCGGGCCGCGTTGAGGACGGCGCGTTTCTCGGCGTCGGCCCGCGCCGCGTCCGCCATGAACTGCGAGCCGGGATCGCCGCGTTCGGCCTCGAACTTGACCACCGTCTCCACGATGAGCTGCCGCTTCCGGGCCTCCGATTCGGACTCGACGGCGGCCACGAGCCCGAACCGGTCGAGGAGTTGGGGCCGCAGACCGCCCTCGTCCGGGTTCATGGTGCCCACCAGGGTGAACTCCACGTGCTGCGTCTGTTCCGAGCGGTGGTCGCGCTCCAGCGCGAGGATGCCCGTGGAGGCCGCGTCCAGGATGATGTTGACCAGGTAGTCGTCGAGGAGGTTGATCTCGTCGACGTACAGCATGTGGGCCTTGGACTTGGACGCCTGGACGAGCAGGCCGTCGGACTTGCGGGGTTTGCCCTTCATCAGTTCCTTGATGCGCCAGCCGCCGAGCACCCGGTCGTCCGTGGCGCCGATCGGCATCGTCACGGGCAGGCCGCCCACCGCCATCTTGGTGAAGGCGCGCACGGTGGTCGTCTTGGCGGTGCCGCGCTGCCCGGTGGCGAGCACGCCGCCGACGGCCGGGCAGACGTAGGCGATCTCCAGCGCGGTGCGCAGCTCGGCCTGGCCGACGATCAGCGAGTAGGGCAGCACGGTGGCGAGGGCCGCGGCCTCCTGCTCCGCGTCGTGAGCGGCGTCCGCATCGTGCTCCACGGCATGTTCCGCGGAGTGCTCGATGGCGTCCTCGCCGGGCCCGGTATCGCCCTCGCCGGTGCCGTGGCCGTAGTCGTCCCGCACGTCGTTCGCGTCCGTCATGGTTGTCCCTGTCCCCCGGTCGTGCCTTGATCCTGGTGCGCGGTGTAGCGGAAGGCGGCCGGCAGCGGCACGCCCTGACGCCAGAGGTCGCACCACGCCTCGGCGGTCTTCCGTTCGTCCTCCGGAGCGTCGGGGCGGCGGCCGCCGAGGGCCTCCAGCAGGGCGAACCGGTGCAGGTCGAAGGCGACGTGGACGGACTCGCCGTACGCGAGGGCCGCCTGCACCGCCCCCCGGTACGCCACCCACGACACGAGCAGCGGGACGAGGGCCAGTGCCAGCCACCAGCCGGTCCGCATCAGGACGACCCCGGCGGCCAGGGCCGTGACGGCGGTGGTCACCGCCATCCTGGCCGCCGCGTCCACGGTGTCCCGGCGGTCGTCGACGACCGTGCGGGTCTGCTCACCCAGCAGGGGGTAGAGCCGGGGCCATGCCACCACGGCGTCGTAGCCGAACGCCCGGCCCGCGGTGTCCTCGGCGGCGGCCAGCGCGTTGCCCAGCGCGGTGGGGCGGACCAGGTGGTCGCGCAGGGGGTAGCGGCGGCGCAGCTCGGTGCCCGCGACGCCCGCGCGCTGGACGACGTCCGGAGCGACGGCGGGCGTGGGCGGCGGCCCGGAGCCCGGTGCCCCCGGCGGCAGGACGACGACGGCGGGCAGTGCCGCCCGCCGCTCCCAGGACTCCTTGCGGCGCAACTGCCGGGCGCGTACCCGGTGGGCCCGTCCCAGCCGGTCCGGCCAGGCTCCCTCGAGCAGGCGGACCAGGGAGGTCTGCAACGGGGCGAGCAGGACGGCGAGGAGGGTGACGCCCAGTACGAGGAGGACCGTCTCCCCCACGCCCAGCGCGGCCGCCGTGGCCCAGGCCTGTGAGAAGCGGAGCCGCCCGTCGGCCGGGGGGTGCCAGCCGCGCGCGCCGGCCCAGAACAGCAGGGCGAGGAAGAAGACCGCCGCGTAGGTCGGCAGGTAGCCCACCAGGAAGAACCGCCGCCCGGCCCCGAGCCCCGCGGGTGGCTGCATCGAGGAGCCGAGTTTCACCGGACCAGCTCCATCGTGCCGTGGGCGGCGCAGCGGGGGAGGTCTCCGGCGTCGTAGTACGCGCGCGCCGCGCCTGAGCCACAGGTGGGGCAGGCGAACAGCAGGACCCGGTATCCCGTCGACGTGCCGAGCAGTGCGGCGCGGTCGCCGGCGCCCCAGTCCGCGGCGGCCCCGGGCGTCTCGCCGCCCGCGGAGCCGAGGGCGTCGCGCGCCCTGGCACGGCTGCTGATCCCCACTCCCCGCCCGTCGGCGGCGCCGGGGACGCGGATGGCCACGCCCCGGTACTCGGGATGCTCGTCGAAGAGCGCCGTGATCCGGCGGGCGACCTGCGGTGCGCGGTCATGTCGCGGATCGACCTGGACGGCGTCCTCGAACGTGGTCAGGGCATGGTCCAGGAGACCGCCGTACACGTTCCGCGCCAGCTCGACCGCGTCAATGCCTGACATCGGCCCACACTCCCCCCCGTGGTGCGGCCGTTCCACGACATCACACGCCGTGTCTCGACGAATGCTGATTGTACGGAGATCCACCCACCGGGGAGGCCACTTGCCCCAACTCCACACAACTGTCCCGGCGTGCCACGGCGTCGCGGCGTCTGCGGCCTCGGCGGGTCGGCGTTGTCAGTGGGCTCGGCTACGGTTTCCGCATGGCTGCCCGTACCAAGACCACCAAGGACCGTCCGTCCTACCGCTGCACCGAATGCGGCTGGCAGACGGCCAAGTGGCTCGGCCGTTGCCCCGAGTGCCAGGCGTGGGGGACGGTCGAGGAGTACGGCGCGCCCGCGGTGCGTACGACGGCGCCGGGGCGGGTCACCAGCTCCGCGCTGCCCATCGGGCAGGTCGACGGGCGGCAGGCGACCGCGCGGCCGACCGGTGTGCCCGAGCTGGACCGGGTGCTCGGGGGCGGGCTGGTGCCGGGCGCGGTGGTGCTGCTCGCGGGCGAGCCGGGGGTGGGCAAGTCGACGCTGCTGCTGGACGTTGCGGCCAAGTCGGCGAGTGCGGAGCATCGGACTCTGTATGTGACGGGTGAGGAGTCGGCGAGCCAGGTGCGGCTGCGCGCCGACCGGATCAACGCCATCGACGACCATCTGTATCTCGCGGCCGAGACCGATCTGGCGGCCGTGCTCGGGCACTTGGACGCGGTCAAGCCGTCCCTGCTGATCCTGGACTCCGTGCAGACGGTCGCCTCCCCGGAGATCGACGGTGCGCCCGGCGGCATGGCCCAGGTGCGGGAGGTGGCCGGCGCCCTCATCCGCGCCTCCAAGGAACGCGGCATGTCCACGCTGCTGGTGGGCCATGTCACCAAGGACGGGGCGATCGCCGGACCCCGGCTGCTGGAGCACCTCGTGGACGTGGTGCTCAGCTTCGAGGGCGACCGTCACGCCCGGCTCCGCCTGGTGCGGGGTGTGAAGAACCGGTACGGGGCCACCGACGAGGTCGGCTGCTTCGAACTGCACGACGAGGGCATCACCGGACTTGCCGACCCAAGTGGGCTTTTCCTGACCCGTCGTGCCGAACCGGTCCCCGGTACGTGCCTGACGGTGACCCTGGAGGGCCGCCGCCCGCTGGTGGCGGAGGTGCAGGCCCTCACCGTCGACTCGCAGATCCCCTCCCCGCGGCGGACGACGTCCGGCCTGGAGACCTCACGCGTGTCGATGATGCTCGCCGTGCTGGAGCAGCGGGGCCGGATCAGCGCCCTCGGCAAGCGGGACATCTACTCCGCGACGGTCGGCGGTGTGAAGCTGTCGGAGCCGGCCGCCGACCTCGCCGTCGCGCTCGCGCTGGCCTCGGCCGCCAGTGACACCCCGCTGCCGAAGAACCTCGTCGCCATCGGCGAGGTCGGCCTCGCGGGCGAGGTCAGACGGGTCACGGGCGTGCAGCGCAGGCTCGCCGAGGCGCACCGGCTGGGCTTCACGCACGCGCTCGTACCGGGCGATCCGGGCAAGGTCCCGTCCGGGATGAAGGTGCTGGAAGTGGCCGACATAGGAGACGCGCTGCGGGTCCTTCCCCGGTCCCGTCGCCGAGAGGCCCCGCGGGAGGCGGAGGAGCGCCGGTAGACTTTGCCCTGGTCTCGCCCGTCCGTACGAACCGAGTGCGCGAAACGGGAGCGCCCAAGAACCTGCGACCGGAGGAGTGCAGTGGCAGCCAACGACCGGGCGGCAGCTCCCGGAAAGTCCGGTGGGAGTTCCCGTGCCGATGGCCTGATGCGCGCCTCGCTGAGCGCCGTGGCGCCCGGCACGGCCCTGCGTGACGGCCTCGAACGGGTGCTGCGCGGCAACACCGGCGGACTCATCGTGCTCGGCTCCGACAAGACGGTCGAGGCCATGTGCACGGGCGGTTTCGTGCTGGACGTCGACTTCACGGCGACGCGGCTGCGTGAGCTGTGCAAGCTCGACGGCGGCATCGTGCTCTCCTCCGACCTGTCGAAGATCCTGCGGGCGGGCGTGCAGCTGTTGCCTGACCCGACGATCCCGACGGAGGAGACGGGCACCCGGCACCGCACGGCGGACCGGGTCAGCAAGCAGGTCGGCTTCCCGGTGGTCTCCGTCTCCCAGTCGATGCGGCTGATCGCCCTGTACGTCGACGGGCAGCGCCGCGTCCTGGAGGACTCCGCGGCGATCCTGTCCCGCGCGAACCAGGCCCTGGCCACGCTGGAGCGGTACAAGCTCCGCCTGGACGAGGTCGCGGGCACGCTGTCGGCGCTGGAGATCGAGGACCTGGTGACGGTCCGGGACGTCTCCGCCGTCGCGCAGCGCCTGGAGATGGTGCGCCGCATCGCGACCGAAATCGCCGAATACGTGGTCGAACTGGGCACCGACGGGCGGCTCCTGGCGCTCCAGCTCGACGAGTTGATCGCGGGCGTGGAGCCGGAGCGCGAGCTGGTCGTGCGGGACTACGTCCCGGAGCCCACCGCCAAGCGCTCCCGCACGGTCGACGAGGCCCTCTACGAGCTGGACGCCCTCTCCCACGCCGAGCTGCTCGAGATGCCCACGGTCGCCCGCGCGCTCGGCTACACCGGCTCGCCCGAGGCCCTCGACTCCGCGGTGTCGCCGCGTGGCTTCCGGCTGCTGGCCAAGGTGCCGCGGCTGCCCGGCGCGATCATCGACCGGCTCGTGGAGCACTTCGGCGGCCTCCAGAAGCTGCTCGCCGCGAGCGTGGACGATCTCCAGACCGTGGACGGCGTGGGCGAGGCACGGGCCCGCAGCGTACGGGAGGGTCTGTCCCGGCTGGCGGAGTCTTCGATCCTGGAGCGTTACGTCTGACGTCGGCCCGCATTGTTCAGCCCGTCCGGCGTCTGAGGACGAGGCCGTTCGGGCCGACAGGGAGTCCGGGGGGCGAAGCCCCCTGGCGGCGAGGCCGGATCAGCTAGTCGGCCGACAGCACGAACGACGTCTGCGCCGTGGCGAACCCCGTGGCCTTCGCCTCCACCAGATACGTCCCGGCCTTCGCCGACCCCGCCGGCGGCGTCGCACACTCCGGAGCGCTCGGCTTGCGGTCCCACTTCACGGTGTAGGTGATCGCGCTGCCCGCCGGCACGCGGAAGACCAGACCGCCCGCGCCCTGGGGGCAGTCCGCGGACGACCAGTAGTCGTCGCTGCCATCGGCCTGCGTGATGGTCAGCACGGCCTTCTTGGGGCCGAGGTCGATCTTGCAGTCGCTCCCGGCGCTGTTCTTCGCGGTGAGTTCGAAGGCGGGCGTCTGACCGGGCGAGTAGGTGTTGTGGACGCTGCGCAGGCTCAACGTGACCGCTCCGGCGGAGCAGTTGGGCAGTGTGGAGGACGCCGGAAGCGTGTCCCCCGTACCGACGCCGACGCTGCCGGAGCCGGAGGAACCGCTCCCGCCCGAAGTGCCGGACCCCCCGGACCCTCCGGACCCCGTGCCGTCCCCCGAGTCGTCCCCCGAGCCGGACGATCCGCCGGAGCCGCCCGACCCGCTGCTCCCCGTGTCCCCGCCCCCCGACTCGTCGCGCCCGCCCGGGTGTTGGCTGATCGCGGGGCCCGAGTCGGACGGTCCCGGCGTGATCGAAGGGGCGGGGTTCTTGCCGTCGGACCCTCCGGCGTGGTTCTTGCCGCCGGAGCCGCCCGAGGTGACTATCCAGGTGATCAGCAGCGCCAACACGGCGACCACCGACACCAGTACGACCCTCCGTCGCCAGTAGATGGAGGAGGGAAGCGGCCCGACCGGATTGCGCAGAGATCCCACGGCGCAAACTGTACGAGAGATCGCGCCGCTCGCTCTCCCCACCCGCCGCCCGGACCACAATTTTTCCGGATCATCATTCCGGTAACTCCTCGCACAGGGCCTCCTGTTCCACCTCCGCCCGCACAGCGCCCCCTCCCCGCCGCCGTCAACCCGGCGCACCCCGGCTGGGGCAAGCCGCAAACCGGACGCTTCCAACCCGTGGCAGGATCGGAGGTGACATGACTGAGAAGCTCCACACCCCCGTGATCGCCTGGTTCGACGCCCACGCCCGCGACCTCCCCTGGCGCCGCCCGGAGGCGGGCCCCTGGGGTGTGATGGTCAGCGAGTTCATGCTCCAGCAGACGCCGGTCAGCCGTGTGCTGCCGGTGTACGAGGAGTGGCTGTCCCGCTGGCCCCGCCCGGCGGACCTCGCCAAGGACGCCCCCGGCGAGGCGGTCCGCGCCTGGGGCCGGCTCGGCTACCCCCGCCGGGCCCTGCGGCTGCACGGCGCCGCGGCCGCCATAACGGAACGGCACGGCGGGGACGTACCGACGGACCACGCGCAGCTGCTCGCCCTGCCCGGCATCGGCGAGTACACGGCGGCGGCGGTGGCCTCCTTCGCGTACGGGCAGCGGCACGCGGTGCTGGACACCAACGTCCGCCGGGTGTTCGCCCGGGCGGTCACGGGGGTGCAGTACCCGCCGAACGCCACGACGGCGGCCGAGCGCAAGCTCGCCCGTTCCCTGCTGCCCCAGGACGAGGGGACCGCCGCCCGCTGGGCCGCCGCCTCCATGGAGTTGGGCGCGCTGGTGTGCACGGCGAAGAACGAGGGCTGCCACCGCTGCCCGATCTCGGCGCAGTGCGCCTGGCGGCTGGCGGGCAAACCGGAGCACGCGGGGCCGCCGCGCCGGGGGCAGGCGTACGCCGGTACCGACCGCCAGGTCCGCGGCAAGCTGCTGGCCGTGCTGCGTGACGCGCACGCCCCGGTGCCGCAGGCGGTGCTGGACCGGGTGTGGCACGAGCCGGTACAGCGGGCGCGCGCCCTGGACGGGCTCGTCTCGGACGGTCTGGTGGAGCCGCTGCCGGGCGGTCTGTACCGGCTGCCGCTGGGCTGACACACAGACACATCACAGGGCCAGGGGCTCCGTTACGAACTCTCCTGGCCGTCAAATCACCCTGAACCGGGGCCTTTTGGTCCCCCTCTTTACCCCGAACTCATTTCCGTTACACAACCGACGGACAGCCGAGTGCTACCCGCAGGCTCTCTCGGACAGCCCCGTGACAACAGCTCCGTAGCTTCTTTCCTGTGCCCGGCAGACCACCGGGACGACAGGCACGGGGCCACAGAAAAAACGGGGAACGGAGGCGGTTGATCATGGCGCAGGGCGAGGTGCTCGAGTTCGAAGAGTACGTCCGCACCCGGCAGGACGCGCTGCTGCGCAGCGCCCGCCGGCTGGTGCCCGACCCGGTCGACGCCCAGGATCTGCTCCAGACGGCGCTGGTCCGGACGTACGGCCGCTGGGAGGGCATCGCGGACAAGCGGCTCGCGGACGCCTATCTGCGCCGGGTGATGATCAACACGCGGACCGAGTGGTGGCGGGCGCGGAAGCTGGAGGAGGTCCCCACCGAGCAGCTGCCGGACGCCTCCGTGGACGATTCCACCGAGCAGCACGCCGACCGGGCCCTGCTGATGGACATCATGAAGGTTCTCGCTCCGAAGCAGCGCAGCGTCGTCGTGCTGCGACACTGGGAGCAGATGTCCACGGAGGAGACCGCCACGGCCCTCGGCATGTCGGCCGGGACGGTCAAGAGCACGCTGCACCGGGCGCTCGCCCGGCTCCGCGAGGAGCTGGAGGCCCGCGATCTGGACGCACGCGCGCTGGAGCGTGAGGAGCGGGAGCGTTGCGCGGCCTGACCGGGGCCGGGCCCAGCTGGGCCCGACTGAGCTCGCAGGCGGCGATCACGGCGACGGCCGTGCTCGCCGCCCTCGGCCTTTTCGCCGCCGCCTGTGCGACCGGGGGCACCGGAACCCGGGACGAGGGCCCGGCGCACGCCGACTCGGTGGCCGGCGTCGGGGCCTCCCCCGCGCCCAGCCCCTCCGACACCTTCCGGCGGGTGGACGCGGTCGCGCTCGTCAAGGACGACCCGAAGGTCTCCGAAACGGTCAAGCGGGACCTCAAGCCGTGCTCCGGCGACGACTACCCGGTCGACGTCACCTACGGCAACCTGACCGGCGGCAACGTCGACGACGTCGTCGTCAACGTGCTGACCTGCGGCGACGCGGTGGGCCTCGGGGCGTATGTGTACCGGGCGCAGAGCGGCAGGTACGAGAATGTGTTCAAGGCCGAGGAGTCCCCGGTGTACGCGGAGATCGACCGGGGCGACCTGATGGTGACCAAGCAGGTGTACGAGAAGGGCGACCCCGTGTCCAACCCGTCCGGCGAGAACGTGATCACGTACAGCTGGGCCGCGGGACGCTTCGTCCAGGGGGACTTCCACCACACCGACTACGGCAACGCGGTCGGGGGCGACGCGACTCCGGTGCCGAGCACCTGACTTCGGTGCCGAGCACCTGACTCCGGTGCCGGGCGACCGGCTTCAGTGCCGGCGACCGGCTTCGGTGCCGGGCACCTGAGTGAACCGCTCCGCCGCGCCCTGCGTCACCTGTTCGAGAGCACGACATTCATACGAGGACTGAGAGCACCGGGATGGCAGAACAGACCCACGTCCTGTTCGTGGAGGACGACGACGTCATCCGCGAGGCCACACAGCTCGCCCTGGAGCGGGACGGCTTCGCGGTCACCGCGATGCCCGACGGGTTGTCGGGCCTGGAGTCGTTCCGGGCGAACCGGCCCGACATCGCGCTGCTCGACGTCATGGTCCCGGGCCTGGACGGGGTCAGCCTGTGCCGCCGCATCCGCGACGAGTCGACGGTGCCGGTGATCATGCTGTCGGCACGCGCGGACTCCATCGACGTCGTGCTGGGCCTGGAGGCGGGCGCCGACGACTACGTGACCAAGCCGTTCGACGGGGCCGTGCTGGTCGCCCGGATCCGCGCGGTGCTGCGCCGCTTCGGGCACGCGAGCGGGGACCGGGGGGACGACCCCGGTTCCTCGGTGGACGGCGGGCTGCTGACCTTCGGTGAGCTGGAGGTCGACACCGAGGGCATGGAGGTGCGGCGGGCCGGGCAGCCGGTGGCGCTCACCCCGACCGAGATGCGGCTGCTGCTCGAGTTCTCCTCGGCGCCGGGGACGGTGCTCTCACGCGACAAGCTGCTGGAGCGCGTGTGGGACTACGGCTGGGGCGGGGACACCCGGGTCGTCGACGTCCATGTGCAGCGGCTGCGGACGAAGATCGGCCAGGACCGGATCGAGACGGTCCGTGGCTTCGGTTACAAGCTGAAGGCCTGAGCGGGGCAGGGGCATGCGGGGGATCATTCGGCGCCGGGTCAGGGGACGCGTGGAGCGTGCGAGTCTGCGCACGGGGCTCAGATGGAAGCTCAGCGCGGCGATCGCGCTGGTCGGCGCGCTGGTGGCGATCGCGCTCAGCCTGGTCGTGCACAACGCCGCCCGGGTGTCGATGCTGGACAACGCGCGCGACCTCGCCCTGGAGCGGCTTCAGATTCCCGAGCGGAACTATGGGCTGAACCGGCACACGAACTTCCCGGGCGCCGCGATCGACGACCCGAAGATGCCGCCGGCGCTGCGGGAGAAGGTCGAGGAGGGCCGCCGGGCCACCTTCGTGACGGACCACGGCGGCAACGCGCCGGACATCTGGGCGGCCGTGCCGATGAAGGACGGGCACGTGCTGTCGCTGCACACCCGTTTCACTGACCGCAGCACCGACGTGATGAAGGACCTCGACCAGGCCCTGGTCATCGGGTCCATCGCGGTCGTGCTCGGCGGCAGCGCGCTCGGTGTGCTCATCGGCGGACAGCTCTCGGGCCGGCTGCGCAAGGCGGCGGCCGCGGCGAACCAGGTCGCCCAGGGCGAGCCTGACGTACGGGTGCGGGACGCCATCGGCGGGGTCGTACGGGACGAGACCGACGACCTCGCGCGTGCGGTGGACGCGATGGCGGACGCGCTCCAGCAGCGGCTGGACGCCGAGCGCCGGGTCACCGCCGACATCGCGCACGAGCTGCGCACCCCGGTGACCGGGCTGCTGACGGCGGCCGAGCTGCTGCCGCCCGGCCGGCCGACCGAGCTGGTCCTCGACCGCGCCAAGGCCATGCGCACGCTCGTCGAGGACGTCCTGGAGGTCGCCCGGCTCGACAGCGCATCCGAGCGGGCCGAGCTTCAGGACATCATGCTGGGCGAGTTCGTGGCCCGGCGGGTTGCCGCCAAGGACCCGGGCGTCGCCGTGCGTGTGGTGCACGAGTCGGAGGTGACGACCGACCCGCGGCGCCTGGAGCGGGTGCTGTTCAACCTCCTGGCCAACGCCGCCCGGCACGGCAAGCCGCCCATCGAGGTCAGCGTCGAGGGCCGGGTCATCCGGGTCCGCGACCACGGCCGCGGTTTCCCCGAGGAACTGCTCGCCGAGGGGCCGAGCCGCTTCCGCACCGGCAGCAAGGACCGCGCCGGCCAGGGCCATGGCCTCGGCCTGACCATCGCCGCGGGCCAGGCCCGGGTGCTGGGCGCCCGCCTGACCTTCCGCAACGTCCGGCCCGCGGGCGCGCCCGAGCACGTCCCGGCGGAGGGGGCGGTGGCGGTCCTGTGGCTGCCGGAACACGCACCGACCGCCACCGGCAGCTATCCGATGCTGCCGTAGCCCTCCGGCGGGGTGTCACAGGCGCCCGGCCCGACCCGGGGCCGGCGATCGCGCCGGACCCGACCGATACCGCAGGCACCCACCGCAACAGCGAGTCACCCCACCGGCTCCGCCCGGGCCACCCCGCCGCGCAGCGCCCCGCGCGAGCAGCCCAGCACCGGCACGGAACCCCGCCCGGCGTCACAGGCTCTCGGCCCAGCCCGGGGCCGGTGATCGCCTCAGGCCCGGCCGACGCCGCAGTACCCACCGCGGCAAGGGATCACCGATCCGCCCCGACCAGTCGACCCCGCCGCAGCACCCCGCGCGAGCGGTCCGGCACCGGCACGGAACCCCGCCCGGCGCCGCCGAGTCCCTGCTCCGGCGCCGTAGGCCTCACCGCAGCAGGGACTCCGTGATCCGTTCCGCGGTGGCCGCGTCCAGCGGGGCGTGGCCGAGCAGGAAGCGGTACCAGAAGAAGCCGTAGAACTGGTCGACCAGGATGTCGACGTCCCGGTCGGCGGGCAGTTCGCCGCGCTCGCGCCCGCGCTGGAGGATCCCGCGCACGGCGGCCCGGCGGGACTCGGTGAAGTTCCGCATCAGCTCGGCCAGGTGGGGGTCGCGGGCGGCCTCCCGTACGAGGGTGCGCAGCGCGGGCGCGGAGGGGGCGCGCTGGGACGCCTCGAAGGTGGCGGTCGTCAGCGCCCGCAGGTCGTCGCGGAGGCTGCCGGTGTCCGGCGTGGGCACCTCCTGGGCGGCGTAGTGGGTCAGCGCGTCCAGCAGGACGGCGCCCTTGGAGGGCCACCAGCGGTAGAGCGTCTGCTTTCCGACGCCGGCCGCGCGGGCGATGGTCTCGACGGTCACCGGAGCGCCGTCCGCGTCGGCGATCAGGTCCAGCGCGGCGTCGAGGATCGCCCGGCGGACGGCCTCGTTGCGGCGGCGGCCGGTGTGGGGGCGTGACTCAGCGGGGCGCGGTTCTTTCGTGTCCACGGGCCCATCCTCTCCGAGAGCTCCTCCGGAACTCGCTTGACGAGACTACCGGTCTCGGCAACACTTTAACGAGACCGACGTTCTCGACAAGGGGTCGGGACCCGGCGAGTCACAGGAGAGAAGCCACTCATGAGCACTCCGAACCACGTCAGCTCCCCCGCTTTCGCCGGACAGCGCGTCGCCGTCATGGGCGGCAGCTCGGGCATCGGCGAGGCGGCGGCCGCGGCCTTCGCGGCGGACGGCGCGGAGGTGGTCATCACCGGCCGCGACCAGGAACGGCTCGACGCGGCCGCCACCCGTATCGGCGGCAAGACCTCGGCATACCGCCTGGACGCGGCCGACCGGGCCGCGGTGGACGCCTTCTTCGCCCAGTCCGGCCCCGTAGACCACCTGGTCCTCGCCCTCAGCGGCGCCAGCGGCGGCGGTGCCTTCGCCGAGCTGGACCTCGCGGACCTCGCGGCCGGCTTCGACGGCAAGTTCTGGCCGCACCTGCGCGTCCTCCAGGCGGCCCTGCCCCGGCTGCGCGCCGACGGCTCGGTGACACTGATCACCGCCGCCTCCGCGCGCGCCGCGATGCCCGGCACCGCCGGCCTCGCCGCGATCAACGGCGCCCTGGAGGCGATGGTCCCGCCGCTCGCCGTCGAGCTGGCCCCGCTCAGGGTCAACGCCGTCTCGCCGGGCGTCGTCGACACGCCCTGGTGGGGCGCCATGCCGGCCGAGCAGCGCCAGGCCACCTTCGACGCCCTCGCCGCCGCGACCCCCGTGGGCCGGGTCGGACGTCCCGAGGACATCGCCCGCGCCATCCACATGCTGGCCGCGAACACCTTCGTGACCGGAGTCGTTCTGGAGGCGACGGGCGGGGTGAACCTGGCGACGGGGCGCTGACCTCAGGGAACCTCAGGGACCGCCCCGGGCCGGACTCAGGTCGCCCATCCCTTCGACATGTCGAGGTCGCCCTCACGCGGCTGAGTGAAGGAGAACCAGTTGCCGGAGTCGTCGCGGAACAGCGCCTCCGTGCCGTACGGACGCTCCTGCGGCTCCTGGAGGAACTCCACACCGCGCTCCTTGAGCGTCTTGTAGTCGCCGTGGATGTCGTCGGTGGTCAGCACACCGGCGCCGAGCACCCCCTTGGCCACCAGCTTCTTCACCATTTCGGCGGACTCGGGGTCCATCGCGGGCGGCCCCGGCACCATCAGCGTGAGCTCCACGTCGGGCTGGCTCCCGGCGCCCACGGTCAGCCAGCGCATGCCGCCGTCGCCCATCGTGAGGTCCGTGCGGACCTCGAGTCCCAGCTTCTCGGTGTAGAACTCCTTGGCCCGGTCCTGGTCGAGTACCCAGACGGTAGAGATCTTGAGTCCCCTGATCACGGCGCGCTCCTGTCCACGGCGATCGGCTCCTGCGCGGCCGATCGGCTTCTGCGCAGCCACCGTAGGCAGGGGCGGCCTCAGCCCGCTTCTCCGGAATTGCGCTCCGCGGCGCCCGGGCCCCTCCGGAACCCTCCCGCCCACAGCATGGCGTAGCACCCGGGTATGAGCGCGGCTCCGCGCCCCACGTGCTTCGTCCGGTACTCGCTGGGCGTCAGCCCGGTCCACGTCTTGAACCGGGCCGAGAAGGTGCCCAAGCTGCTGAAGCCCACCAGATGGCAGATCTCGGTCACCGACAGGTTGGCGGTGCGCAGCATCTCCTCGGCCCGCTCGATGCGGCGGTGCGTCAGGTACTGGCCGGGTGTCTCGCCGTACGTCTCCTTGAAGGCCCGTATGAAGTGGTAGCGCGAATATCCGGCGTGCGCGGCCACCGCGTCCAGGTCGAGCCCCGGGTCGGCCCAGTCGCGGTCCATGGCGTCCTTGGCCAGGCGCAACTGGCGCAGTTTGTCCATACGGGGATGGTGGCACGGGGTACTGACAACGGCGCCGTGACTTCGGCCGCGCATGGCGAAGGCCCCCGGGGCGGACACTCTCCGGGGGCCTTCGGCTCACTGTCCGGTCAGACTGCCTCGATGACCGGTGCCGGTACCGCGTCGGCGTTGTCCGCCGCGCCGCCCTCCGACTTCTGCGGTCCGCCCTTGAGCGGGACCTCCTTGACGAAGAAGGCCGCCACCAGCACGACCACCGCGACGACGGCGCCCAGCAGGAACGCCGAGTGCGTACCGGCGGAGACCGCGTGCTGGTACGCCTCCCGCGCCGCCGCCGGCAGCTTCGCCAGGCTGGCCGCGTCGAGCTGCGCGGACTGCTCGGTGACCTTGGAGCCCTGCGAGCCGGCCCGCTCGGCCATGACGTCCTGGACCCGGTTGTTGAACAGCGCACCCATGATGGCGACGCCGAAGGAGGAGCCGAGCGTACGGAAGAGGGTGGTGGACGAGGACGCCACGCCCATGTCCTTCATCTCCACGCTGTTCTGCGCGACCAGCATGGTGATCTGCATCAGGCAGCCCATGCCGAGGCCGAGGACGGCCATGAACACCCCGGAGGTGAGCCGGGAGGTCCCCGTGTCCATCGTGGACAGCAGGTACAGGCCGGTGATCATCAGGACGCCGCCGGCGATCGGGAAGGCCTTGTAGCGCCCGCTGTTGGTGGTGACCCGTCCGGCGACCATCGAGGTCACCAGCATCGCGCCGAGCATCGGCAGGAGCAGCAGCCCGGAGTTGGTCGCGGACGCGCCCTGCACGGACTGCTGGTACAGCGGCAGGAAGAGCGTGGCGCCGAACATCACGAAGCCGGTGATGAAGCCGATGACGGACATCAGCGTGAAGTTGCGGCTGCGGAAGATGTGCAGCGGTACGACCGGCTCGGCGGCCCGGGTCTGCCAGAACACGAACCCGACCAGCGCGGCGACACCGATGCCGATCAGCTCCATGATCCGCGCGGACGTCCACGCGTACTCCGAGCCGCCCCAGGTGGTGACCAGCACGATCGAGGTGATGCCGATGGTCAGCAGCGCGGCGCCGAGGTAGTCGATGCGCGCCTTGCTCCGCTTCTTCGGCAGGTGCAGCACGGCACTGACCAGCGCCAGCGCGACCGCGCCGAGCGGCAGGTTGATGTAGAAGGACCAGCGCCAGCCCCAGTTGTCGGTGATGGTGCCGCCGACCAGCGGACCGCCGATCATCGCCAGCGCCATGACGCCGGCCATCATGCCCTGGTACTTGCCGCGCTCCCGGGGCGGGATCAGGTCACCGATGATCGCCATGACCCCGACCATCAGACCGCCGGCGCCGAGCCCCTGAACGGCCCGGAACCCGATGAGCTCGCCCATGTTCTGGGCCATGCCGCTGAGCGCGGACCCGATCAGGAAGATCACGATCGAGGTGAGGAAGGTGGCCTTGCGGCCGAACATGTCGCCGAGCTTGCCCCAGATCGGGGTCGCCGCGGCGGTCGCCAGGGTGTAGCCGGTCACCACCCACGACAGGTGTTCCAGGCCGCCCAGCTCGCCCACGATCGTCGGCATCGCGGTGCCCACGATCATGTTGTCCAGCATCGCGAGCATCATCGCGATCATGAGTGCGAGCAGGACGACCCGCACGCTCCGGGGCTTTTTGCCCTCTATTTCATTGCTTTCCACGCTTTGTGCGCCCTCTGCGTCCGCCATCTTTGCCACTCCCCCAGGACCGCTACTTACTTGCCGCCCGGCTAGTTCACTACACTGGTGAAGGTAGCGATGTCACTAGCCGGGCGTCAAGTAAGTTTCCGCGGGAGCGCGAGGAGTACGAGGATGGGCGTCACCATGGACGGCACCAAGCAGCGGCGCCGCGGCAACACCCGCCAGCGCATCCAGGACGTGGCCCTCGAACTCTTCGCCGAGCAGGGCTACGAGAAGACGTCCCTGCGCGAGATCGCCGAGCGCCTGGACGTCACGAAGGCGGCGCTCTACTACCACTTCAAGACCAAGGAAGAGATCATCGTCAGCCTCTTCGAGGATCTGACGCAGCCGATCCAGGACCTGATCGAGTGGGGCGCGCGGCAGCCGCACACACTGGAGACGAAGCAGGAGATCGTACGGCGTTACAGCCAGGCGCTGACCGGCGCCGAGCGGCTCTTCCGCTTCATGCAGGAGAACCAGGCGACGGTACGGGAACTGCGCATCGGCGACGCCTTCAAGGACCGCATGCGCGGCCTGCGCGACATCATCATCGACCCCGACGCGGACCTGGTCGACCAGGTCCGCTGCGTCAGCGCCCTGTTCACCCTGCACGCGGGCATGTTCATCATGCAGGACGTCGAAGGCGACCCCGAGAAGAGGCGCGAGGCGGTTCTCGAGGTCGCCGTGGACCTGGTCACGCAGGCGCACGAGGGCGCCCGCGGGACGAGGAGTTAGACGATCACGCCCTTGGCCCGCAGGAAGGGGACCGGGTCGATCCCGGAACCGTAGTTCGGGGTCGTGCGGATCTCGAAGTGCAGGTGCGGGCCGGTGGAGTTGCCCGTGTTGCCGGACTTGGCTATGTGCTGGCCGGTGCCGACGACCTGGCCGGCCCTGACGTCGATCCGCGACAGGTGGGCGTACTGCGAGTACTGCCCGTCGGCGTGCTTGATGACGATGGCGTTGCCGTAGGCGGGCCCGTCGCCGGCGCCGTTGCCGCCGGCCTTGACCACGGTGCCGCCGTGCGCGGCGACGACGTCCGTACCGCTCGGCACGGCGAAGTCCTGCCCGCTGTGCTTGTGCATCCAGTGGCTGCCGGCCTGGTCGAAGCCCGCGGACAGCGTGTACTTCTTCACCGGGTCGACCCAGGCGGCGGCCGACTTGGCGGGCTTGGCGGCAGGCTTCGCGGCGTGCTTGGCAGCGGGCTTCGCGGCGGCCGTCGCGGTGTGGGTGGCGGCGTGCGGGACGGCGGCGCTCGCGACTCCGACCCCCAGCACGGCCGACGCGCCCACGCCGGCGGCCAGGGCGGCGGCACGGGTGCGCAGCAGGGGCGTACGGGGGAAGCGGAACGGGACGCGCTGGAGCATCGAGACCTCGTGAGTTCGGGGACAGAGAGACCACCCGATGCGACTGGCGTCCGGCGGGTGGCGCCATCCCTTGGTACAGCCCGGCCCCATTCACCCCAAAACGGTCAAACTACGGCCATAGGTAGTACGCAGCCCCGAAACTTCACCCCTTCTTGACAGGCGAGAGGCGGCCGACAGCCGCTTCCACTCCACCCACAAGTCCCACTATCTCCACTAGTACCGGACATATCGCCTGTGTGGCATGTCACCGACTCCCAAGATCCACGAACCCCCGAATGTGACCCGCGCTACGCGCCAGGCGCGGGTCAACGGCGCAACGTCCGGCCGCTGTCGGGCCGGAACCACACGCCTTTGCCCCGCTCGGCCCCGGTCACCCCGAATCCGTCGGCGAGCGAGGCCACGAGCAACAGCCCACGCCCGGACTCGGCGTCGCCGTCGACACGGCCCTGCGGACAGGGCGGCAGGTGGCTCCCGTCGTACACGGCAACGCGTACCCCCGCCGCTTCGACGGTGGCCCGGAGGTGCACTTCGCCCCGTACGTGCTGGTGCACGTTGGTCACCAGCTCGGAGGTGCACAGGGCGGCCGTGTCGGTGAGATCCCCGAGCCCAAGTGTGTGCAGCATGGACCGCACGAAGTCCCGGCAGACCTTGGGCGAGGTCACGACGGTGGGGGTGAAGAGGGTGTAGGTGAGCGGAAGTTGCACGGCGGACGCCTCCAAGGCGCGGAGCAGCGAACACAGGAAGACGAAGGCTGGGGCACGAAGGTCGTGGCCAGGCTCGCGGCGGATCTGAAGGCGGCCTTTCCGGGGCAGCGCGGATTCTCCCGAAGCAACCTGATGTACATGCACAAGATGGCCCGCATCTGGCCGGAGCCAATTGTCCAACAGCCTGTTGGACAATTGCCGTGGGATCACGTCACGGTCCTCATGGGCAAGCTCGACACCCGCTCCGAGCTGGACTTCTACGCCACCGAAGCCGTCCGCAACGGCTGGTCGCGTGCGTTGCTGGACCGCTTCATCCACCAGGATCTGCACCTCACCCAGGGCTCCGCGGCAACCAATTTCCAGGTGACGGTCCCCGACGACTCGGCCGTACTCAAGGAACTGGCCCGGGACCCGGTACCGCCTCGACTTCCTCGGCCTCGACAAGCACCACGCGGAGCACGAACTCGAAGAGGCGATCGTCGCCAACATGGTCCGCTTCCTTTGGGCTTCGCCTTCGTCGGCCGCCAGTACCCGGTGCACATCGGCGGCGAGGAATACCGCATCGACCTGCTCTTCTACCACCTCAAGCTGCACCGCTACTTCGTTTTCGAGCTGAAGACGAAGGATGTGCGCCCCCGAGCACGTCGGCAAACTCAACTTCTACGTAAGCGTGGTCGACCGGATGGTCCGCGACCCGCAGCGCGACGACAGCACCATCGGTTTCCTCATCGGCGCCCACCACAACCAGGCCGCGGTCCAACTCGCCCTCGACGCGAGCAACAACCCGCTCGCCGTGGCCAACTACTCGACGCTCTCACCCGCCGACCGCGAACTCGTCCCGAAGGAAGAGGACTTGACCCGGGTGGTTCAGCAGGCCATCGGCGACATCGGTCAACTCCCTTAGTGTGACGCACATCTCTGTACGCCTACCCTCCAGTAACCTTACGGTTCCCCTCGCGCCACCCTCACGCACGATCATGCTCACAACACCGGCAGCGTATGGAGTGAGAGGACCCCCCACCGATGAGCAGACGACGCCCCTGGGCGCTGCGCATATCCGCGACCGCCGTATCGGCGGCCGCCTTCGTCGCCATGGCCGCCCCGGCCGACGCCGCGACGACCAGCACCACCGCCACCGCCGCCACCGCCGCCAAGGTGGACTACGCCACCTGGCAGAAGGACTGCCAGACGGTCATGGACCAGGCCCTGCCGTACCTGGAGCAGCGCATCGCGGCCGCCAAGCCTGGCGAGAAGCAGGCGATCGTCTTCGACATAGACAACACCACGCTGGAGACCGACTTCGGTTTCAGCTACCCGCAGCCGGCCAACAAACCCGTCCTGAACGTCGCCGAGTACGCCCAGGAGCACGGCGTCTCCCTGTTCTTCGTCACGGCCCGCCCGGGCATCATCTCCGCGCCCACCGAGTGGAACCTCGAGCACGACGGTTACGACGTCTCCGGTCTCTACGTCCGCGGCCTGTTCGACCTGTTCAAGGACGTCGCCGCCTACAAGACGGCCCAGCGCGTCGACATCGAGAACAAGGGCTACACGATCATCGCGAACATCGGCAACAGCGCCACCGACCTCTCGGGCGGCCACGCCGAGAAGACGTACAAACTGCCGGACTATGACGGGCAGTTGTCCTGACCCTTCCGGTCGACTCCAGGTAGCCTCACCTCCGTTCGCACGCGTGCGGGGGTGAGGCGGATGGATCCGGCGGTCATCGGCGGCAAACTGGCGGGGGCCCTGGTCGGCCCACTGGTGAAGAAGGTGCTCCCATCGAACCAGCCGGGCGCCGGGCTGGTCGACAAGCCCGTACGACTCGCCGATCTGGTATCCCTGCGGGGCGAGAAACGCGTCCTGCGCGAGAAGGAACTGCGCCGACTCGCCGAACGGTTGACCGGTCAAGCGGTGGAACGGCCTGGCGAGTCCCCCTTCCCGCCCGACGAGCAGACCGCCGTCGCCGACGCCCTGGCCGGTCGCCTCCTCGCCCTCGGCGACCTGGACATGGACGCCGTCCACGCCGTCCGCCTGGGCGAGCGCGAGCTGGCTGTGCGGCTGCGGCGCGGCGCCCCCGCGATCGACGGGTTGTCCACGGACGCCTGCCTCTTCCTCGACTCCGCGACGGAATCGGCGTGCCTGCACATCCTGGAGTTCTTCACGCGGCGGTCGACCTTCGTACCCCGCGCCCTGGTCGAACAGGCCCGGGGACAAGTCGAGATGGGCCGCAAGGTCGACGAACTGATCGCGCGAACCCCGCGCCCCGACGACCGGGACACCGCCTTCGAGCACCGCTATCTGCCGTACGTCGCCGAGCACCACAACCACATCACCATCTACGGCATCGACCTGCGCGACTCCCCCGACCGCTGGCCGCTCCAGGTCGCCTACCTCAGCCTGGAGGCGACCACCGCGGAGGAGGTCCCGCGCGACATGGCCCCGGACGAGCGGCCGCCCGCAGCAGCAGGCCGACTGCCCGCCGAGGAGGCGCTACTCGCCGACTCCCGCGTCCTGCTGCGCGGCGACGCCGGCTCCGGGAAGACGACCCTGGTGCAGTGGCTGGCGGTCACCGCCGCCCGGACCGGCGACCGCGTCCCCTACGTCCTCCCCCTGCGCACCCTGATCCGTACAGGTCCGCTCCCGCCTCCGGCCGACTTCCTCAAGGCAGTGAGCTGCCCGCTGACCCCACCGGAGGGCTGGGCCGAGCGCGTCCTGACGGCGGGCCGCGCCCTGGTCCTCGTGGACGGCCTGGACGAGATCCCGGCCGCCGACCGCCACCGCACCCGCGACTGGCTCCGCTCCCTGCTCCAGGCCTACCCCGGAAACCGCTGGCTCCTGACCTCCCGCCCGTCGGCCGTACGCCCCGACTGGCTGGCCCAGGAGGGCTTCCGGGAACTGGCGCTGGCCCCCATGCGCCGCTCCGAGGTCACGACGTTCGTGCGGCGTTGGCACGAGGCGGCGCAGGCTCCGGAGTACGAGGCCCCCCTCCTGGACTCCTTGCGTACCAAGCGCGACCTGGCCCGCCTCGCCACCAACCCCCTGATGTGCGGCCTGATCTGCGCGCTGCATCGCGAGCGCCGCGGCTATCTCCCCACCGGCCGCAAGGAGTTGTATGACGCCGCCCTCGCGATGCTCCTCGCCCGCCGGGACCGGGAGCGGGGCATGGGCGCGGTGGACGGCGTGGAGCTGGGCGAGGAGGTCCAGCTGGAGCTGTTGCAGCGACTGGCCTACGCGCTGGTGCTGAGCGGCCGCACGGAGATGGACGTCGAGACGGCCGAGGGGATCGTGGAGCGCTCGCTGCCTACGGTGGCGTCGGCAGCAGGGCAGGGTGACGCGGCGACCGTACTGCGCACCCTCCTGCTGCGCAGTGGCCTGCTACGTCAGCCGGCCGAAGGTGTCCTGGACTTCGTCCACCGTACCTTCCAGGACTACCTGGGCGCCCGCTACGCCGTGGAGGAGGGCCACCTCGACGTCCTCGTCAGCCACGCCGACGACACCCAGTGGGAGGATGTCATCCGCATGGCGGTGGCCCACGCCCGGCCTCGGGAGCGGGCTTCGGTCCTACGGCAGTTGCTGGCCGGCGACTCTCCTCGGCTCCCTCTGCTGGCGCTGGCTTGCCTGGAGCATGCGGCGGCCTTGGACCCGTTGGTGCGGCAGGACGTGGAGTTCTTTGCGGGCATGCTGATCCCGCCTCGTACGACTGAGGACGCTCGGGCTCTGGCCGATGCCGGACCACTGGTGCTGGAGTTACTACCGGGGCCGGAGGGGCTGACGGATGAGGAAGCCCTGGGCGTCACGGTCACCGCGTCGGCCCTGGGTACGGAGGAACCAGAGGGAGCGCTGGCCATTCTGCGGCGGTTTCGGGAGCATCCGCACCTCGGCGTGCGCCGCCAGCTCGTGGGGACCTGGGGCCACTTCGACACGGAGCAGTACGCGGCCGAGGTGTTGGACCACCTGAATCAGGCGAACCTCCTGCTGACCTGCGAGTCGGCCGAACAGCTCTCGGCCCTGAACCGGATGCGCCACTGGCCCCAGCTCTCCTTCCGCGGCCCGCTCCGGATCGAGGACATCCTGGCCGCCGTACCGGCACCCGAAACAGTGACGGCGATCGACCTTCAGGACAACCCCCATCTCACGGATCTGGGCGCCCTGGAGCCCTTCAGCTCGCTCGATCAGCTGTGGCTGGACGAATGTCAGGCGGCCAGAGGGTTCGAGGCCCTGTCCGCGCTGCCACTGCGAGGTCTCGTCTTCGGCGGTGTCTCAGATGTGACCGGTCTGGGTTCCTTGCGATCACTCGTCCGCCTTTCCGTGGACCAGGAGTTGCCCGGCACCGAACTCACGGACAGCTTGCCGGTCGACGCGCCACTGGAATTCCTGTTCGTGGGCCGCGACAGCACAAAGGGCACCGGGCTGCGCGGACTGCAGCACTGGGCCCGCCTGGACGCACTCAGCTTGGGGCCGCTCACCACCGAACTGACCGCAGCCGATTGGCAAGAGGTCACCGCACTACCCGGCTTGACCCACTTGTTCCTGCACGCACGGATCCTCCGGGAGCTTCCGCACTCCATCGAGCTGATGCCGGAACTGCCGGGCGTAGAGGTGCTGCAGGTTTTCTCCCTGCAAGGGACAGAGGACCTCTCGTCCTTGGCGCCCCGGCTTCCGGGAGTCCGCTCGGTGATCCTGCAGAACCGCCCGGGCCGCACCATCCCTGCCGCCCGTTTCAGGAGGTCTTTCCCGGACGTGGATGTCACCGTCGACCAGCACTGAGAAAGGGGCCGGTGCCCGAAAGCACCGGCCCCTCTCACTCAGCCACTGGCCGTGACGCTTACGCGTCCTTGCTCAGGTTGGGTCCAGCCCCACCCGCGGCCTGCTCGATCGGCGGGACGTCCGGGAGGGCCGACTTCTCCTCACCCCGGAAGGTGAAGGTCTTGGCCTCGCCCTCGCCCTCGGTGTCCACGACCACGATGTGACCGGGGCGCAGCTCGCCGAAGAGGATCTTCTCGGAGAGGCTGTCCTCGATCTCGCGCTGGATCGTGCGGCGCAGCGGCCGGGCGCCCAGCACGGGGTCGTAGCCCTTCTTGGCCAGCAGTTCCTTGGCGGGCTGGGAGAGCTCGATGCCCATGTCCCGGTCCTTCAGGCGCTCGTCCACCTTGCCGATCATCAGGTCGACGATCCGGAGGATGTCGGCCTGGGTCAGCTGCGGGAAGACGACCACGTCGTCGACGCGGTTGAGGAACTCGGGGCGGAAGTGCTGCTTGAGCTCGTCCGACACCTTGTTCTTCATGCGCTCGTAGTTGGTCTTCGTGTCACCCGAGGCCGCGAAGCCCAGGTTGAAGCCCTTGGAGATGTCCCGGGTGCCGAGGTTGGTCGTCATGATGATGACCGTGTTCTTGAAGTCCACGACCCGGCCCTGGGAGTCGGTCAGGCGACCGTCCTCCAGGATCTGGAGCAGCGAGTTGAAGATGTCCGGGTGCGCCTTCTCCACCTCGTCGAAAAGGACGACGGAGAACGGCTTGCGGCGGACCTTCTCGGTCAGCTGGCCGCCCTCTTCGTAGCCCACGTAGCCGGGGGGCGAACCGAAGAGCCGCGACACCGTGTGCTTCTCGCTGAACTCCGACATGTCGAGGGAGATCAGCGCGTCCTCGTCACCGAAGAGGAACTCGGCGAGCGCCTTGGACAGCTCGGTCTTACCGACACCGGACGGGCCGGCGAAGATGAACGAGCCACCCGGACGCTTCGGGTCCTTCAGACCGGCACGCGTACGGCGGATCGCCTTCGACAGCGCCTTGACGGCGTCGTTCTGGCCGATGACCCGCTTGTGGAGCTCCTCCTCCATGCGGAGCAGGCGAGAAGACTCCTCTTCCGTGAGCTTGAAGACGGGGATGCCCGTCGCCGTGGCGAGGACCTCGGCGATCAGCTCGCCGTCGACCTCGGCGACGACGTCCATGTCGCCGGCCTTCCACTCCTTCTCCCGCTTGGCCTTGGCGGCCAGGAGCTGCTTCTCCTTGTCGCGGAGGGAGGCGGCCTTCTCGAAGTCCTGCGAGTCGATCGCGGACTCCTTGTCCCGGCGGACGGCGGCGATCTTCTCGTCGAACTCGCGCAGGTCCGGCGGAGCGGTCATCCGGCGGATGCGCATCCGGGAGCCGGCCTCGTCGATCAGGTCGATCGCCTTGTCCGGCAGGAAGCGGTCCGAGATGTAGCGGTCGGCCAGGGTGGCGGCCTGGACCAGCGCCTCGTCCGTGATGGAGACGCGGTGGTGCGCCTCGTAACGGTCGCGCAGACCCTTGAGGATCTCGATGGTGTGCGGGAGCGAGGGCTCGGCGACCTGGATGGGCTGGAAGCGGCGCTCGAGGGCGGCGTCCTTCTCCAGGTGCTTGCGGTACTCGTCCAGCGTCGTGGCGCCGATCGTCTGGAGTTCGCCGCGGGCCAGCATCGGCTTCAGGATGGAAGCGGCGTCGATGGCGCCCTCGGCGGCACCCGCACCGACCAGCGTGTGCAGCTCGTCGATGAACAGGATGATGTCGCCGCGGGTGCGGATCTCCTTGAGGACCTTCTTCAGGCGCTCCTCGAAGTCACCGCGGTAGCGGGAGCCGGCGACCAGCGCGCCGAGGTCCAGGGTGTAGAGGTGCTTGTCCTTGAGGGTCTCGGGCACCTCGCCCTTGACGATGGCCTGGGCGAGGCCCTCGACGACGGCGGTCTTGCCGACGCCGGGCTCACCGATCAGGACCGGGTTGTTCTTGGTACGGCGGGACAGCACCTGCATGACCCGCTCGATCTCCTTCTCGCGCCCGATGACCGGGTCGAGCTTGGACTCACGAGCGGCCTGGGTGAGGTTCCGGCCGAACTGGTCGAGGACCAGGGACGTCGAGGGGGTGCCCTCGGCAGGCCCGCCGGCGGTGGCGGTCTCCTTGCCCTGGTAGCCGGAGAGCAGCTGGATGACCTGCTGCCGCACCCGGTTGAGATCAGCACCCAGCTTGACCAGGACCTGGGCGGCGACGCCCTCGCCCTCACGGATCAGGCCGAGCAGGATGTGCTCCGTGCCGATGTAGTTGTGGCCCAGCTGAAGGGCCTCGCGGAGCGACAGCTCCAGGACCTTCTTGGCACGGGGGGTGAAGGGGATGTGCCCGGACGGGGCCTGCTGGCCCTGGCCGATGATCTCCTCCACCTGCTGGCGGACCGCCTCGAGCGAAATCCCGAGGCTCTCAAGGGCCTTGGCGGCGACACCCTCACCCTCGTGGATCAGGCCCAGGAGGATGTGCTCGGTGCCGATGTAGTTGTGGTTGAGCATCCGGGCTTCTTCCTGAGCCAGGACGACAACCCGCCGCGCGCGGTCGGTGAACCTCTCGAACATCGTTAATCGCTCCTCAGAGCGGTCAGGCAGTGGGGGGAACTTCCCCTCCCTGTCCTTCCGCAGCTTAGTCCCGCAAGCGGGGACCGCTCATTCCAACTGCCGACACCGTCGATGGCCTCCTGACCCGTGACGCCGACATCTGCTCCAACCCGATGGTGCGAGACGATGTTCCCGCAGGCCAGGCACTTACCCCTGTCGTCAGTACGCCGATGGCGAACGTGAGACAAGCCCGTTCTGCGCGTCGCCCCCTCCCACTAGGGATGTCTTACCCGTACGCGCTGACAGTCCATGCCGCGCGCACCGGTTCGCTCCGCTATGGGCGAACAACCTTGCGCCCCTCCGCGCCCCCCGAGTGCCCTCTTTCGGACACCGTTCGCAATCGCTCGTACACCCAGCGTAACCCGGAGCCTGTTTCGGCGGTTGCTCTTGTCATGGTTGGCACTGCCCCCGTGGTCCCCATGGTCCCCCTCCCTCGTCGACCGCTCGACTCGAACGCCGGAATCCGGCACTGGTACGAGAACGATCTGGGGTGGGCCACGGTGCCGGGATCGCGGCTACGGCTCGTCACCGGCTTGCGCTTCGACGTCCTGGACGTGCCGGCCGAGGCGGGCGTGGCCGCGCTCAGGCGCCTGGGGCCGGGCTCTCCGGTGGCCGTGCAGGGCGACCGGATGCGGCTGCTGGTGGCCGCGGGCAGCGCCGAGGAGCTGCCGGGGCTGCTGGACTGGCTGGAGTGGGGCGCGCTGGCGCTCGATCTGGTGGCGCTGGGCGCGGACGGGCGCATGGATGCGCCGGTGCCTCCCGAGCCGGCTTCCACCGGAGTCCGACCGTTTTCCCCGGGCGGCTCCGGTGTTCTTGCCGTCCCGGACGTCCTCCAGGGGGCCGCCGTATGGCTGCGGCCCCCCGAGCCGGGGTGCGAGGTCGAGGCTTCGCTGCCGACGCTGTCGGCCTTGGGGGGCGGCGCGGGCGCCCCCGATCTCGTACGACTGGTGGACACAGTGGCAACGCATTGTCACCGTGTCCGGCTGCGGCGCGTGTGCGCTCAGCCGTTGGCCTTCTCGTAGGCCTCGCGGATGGTCGCGGGAACACGGCCGCGGTCATTGACCTCGTAGCCGTTCTCCTTCGCCCAGGCGCGGATCTGCGCGGTGTCCTGGCTGCCGCCGGAAGCGGCACGGGCCTTCCCACGCCCGCCCGCGGAACGGCCTCCGGTACGACGACCGCCCTTCACATAGGGCTCGAGAAGTCCGCGCAGATTGTCCGCATTGGCTGTCGTGAGATCGATCTCGTACGTCTTGCCGTCCAGCGCGAACGTCACGGTCTCGTCCGCCTCGCCGCCGTCGAGGTCGTCGACAAGAAGGACCTGAACCTTCTGTGCCACCGGATTTCCTTTCATCGATAACGTTAGGGCCGGGGGTGTGCGGCGCCCGCCGTTTCGCCGACCCCCTGTTATATGCAGTACTGCAGTACGTCGGAAAGCAAACCGCTTTTGCCGGAAAAACACAAACCCCTGGGAGAGACTCAGGGACCGCTCAAGACCGGAAACATGCGCGTTTCGGACATAGGGCGCGCGGGCAATGCCCGATGATCACAGATGCAGAAGCATCCGGCTGTTGCCCAAGGTGTTCGGTTTCACTCGTTCGAGACCGAGGAACTCCGCGACGCCCTCGTCATAGGAACGCAACAGCTCCGCGTAGACATCGGTGTCGACGGGTGTCTCCCCGATCTCCACGAAGCCGTGCTTCCCGAAGAAGTCCACTTCGAAGGTCAGACAGAAAACGCGGCGAACGCCGAGCCAGCGGGCGGTCTGAAGCAACTTCTCCAGCAACTGGTGGCCGACGCCAGCGCCCTTCAGGCCGGGCTTCACCGCGAGAGTGCGGACTTCCGCAAGGTCTTCCCACATCACGTGCAGTGCGCCGCAGCCGAGCACCTCGGCGTTGTCGTCGCGTTCGGCGACCCAGAACTCCTGGATGTCCTCGTAAAGAGTCACGGTCGCTTTGTCGAGCAGGATGCGGTCGCGGACGTACACGTCGAGGAGGCGGCGCACGGCCGGGACATCGCTGGTCCTCGCCCGCCGGACGGTGATGGCTTTTGCGGTGACTTCGGGACGCTCTGCTGACATGAGCGGACGCTATCGCCCGCCGCGCTCCCGCACCGAGCCGGGGTTCTCTTCGCCGGTATCGGGGGAGGTATGGGCGGCGGTATCGGGGCCGGTATCCGCCGGGGCGCTATCCGCAGGGCCCTGGACGATGCGTACGGCGTCCCTGAGGGCCTGGCGCTGTTCCTCGCTCATCATCCCGAAGAACGCGACGAGAGCGGCGGCCTGGTTGTCGCTCTGCGACCAGGCGTCGTTCATCAGTGCGGCGGCGTAGGCGGCCCGCGTGGAGACGGCCTCATATCGATAGGCCCGGCCTTCCGCCTCGCGGCGCACCCAGCCCTTCTGATGGAGATTGTCCAAAACGGTCATGACCGTCGTGTACGCGATCGACCGTTCTCGCTGAAGGTCTTCCAGGACTTCTCGTACGGTCACCGGGCGGTTCCACTTCCACACCCGCGTCATGACCGCGTCTTCGAGTTCTCCCAATGGCCGGGGCACACCTCAGAACAATAGTGGGAGATCCCGGCAATGGCGTGCCGAACGTGCACTTTCTGCGCAAACGCGAACAAAAGGGCGTACGCCACGACCGGCCGCGCGGTCCTTCTCAGGCGTCGGTGCCGGCGGAGGCCTGGCGGGCGCCCTCCGTACGCGCGAGCGCGGCGTCGACGGCCGCGTCCTCCTTGGCCTTGGCGGCGCCGCCCTGGGTCTTCACGATCACCCTGACCACACCGACGAAGAAGACGGCCATGACGACCGGGGGTACGAGCGCGGAGACGTAGTCCATGCCTCCAGGGTAGCCACGGGGATTCGCCCGGATCGGCAGGGGTGCGCTCAGACGGCGGCGAGCCGCCGGGAGGGCTCCTCTGACGGAGGGGCAGGCTTGCGGCGCGGGAAGACCTCACCCGGGGTCGGAATGGGCCGCTGCGGACGGGGCGCGACGGGCGTGACGGGCTCGGCGGGCTTCCGGTCGGGTTTCTCCGCGGGCTTCTCGGCGGGCTGGTCGGCGCCACCCTCGCCCGATTCCGCGCACCGGCCCCCCGGGAGGACCGGCAGCGGCGTACGGCAGGCCGGTACGGTCACGGCGCACCTCTCGAGCAGGGCCGCCGCGGCCGGATTCCCGCGCAGGGCCCCCAGCGCGGCCAGATCGTCGGACGTCGGCCGGTGCCCCGCGCGCAGCGCCTCCTCCAGGAGCGCCAGATAACCGGTGGCCGTACCGGGCAGCGCGGCCCGGTACCTGGCCAGGTCCGCCACCACGAAGGCGCGCAGCCTGGCCCCCTCGCGCATCGCCTCGTCGAGCGACTCGGCAAGCCGGAAACACTCCTGCACGTCCTCGGCCGAAGCCGGGCCGGGATGAAGGGCAAGGGCGAGAGCACGGCGGAGCACACGCAGCTCCTCCACACCGAACGCCATGCCGCCGCGGGTTCCGTGTGGCGTGGGCATGCGCCGACGATACGCGCTAATCGGACAAACTCGACATAACCCAGCCCGTGTGGCGCGACCCAGCCACCCCCCCGGAGGCCGTTCGGTCCGAAACGGAGGTCCGGGGCGGAGCCCCCGCTTGGGGCGACGAAAGGCGCGTGGGTGCTCTCACATGCGGGACACGTTCCGTTCGTACACCAAGCGCAGCCCCACCAACGTCAGCCACGGCTCGTGTTCGTCGATCACCGAGGACTCGCCCAGCACCATCGGCGCCAGCCCACCCGTCGCGATCACGGTCACCTCGTCCGGATCGTCGGCCAGCTCCCGCGCCATCCGGCTCACCACGCCGTCGACCTGCCCGGCGAACCCGTACACGATCCCGGCCTGCATCGCCTCGACCGTGTTCTTGCCGATGACACTGCGCGGCCGGGCCACCTCGATCTTGCGGAGCTGCGCGCCCTTGACGCCCAGCGCCTCGACCGAGATCTCGATACCGGGGGCGATGACCCCGCCGACGTACTCCCCGCGCGCGGAGACCGCGTCGAAGGTCGTGGCCGTACCGAAGTCCACGACGATCGCCGGGCCGCCGTACAGCTCGACGGCGGCCACCGCGTTGATGATCCGGTCCGCCCCGACCTCCTTGGGGTTGTCGGTGAGGATCGGCACGCCGGTCTTCACCCCGGGCTCCACGAGCACCGCGGGCACGTCGCCGTAGTAGCGCCGCGTCACCTCACGCAGCTCGTGCAGCACCGACGGCACGGTCGCGCAGATCGCGATCCCGTCGATCCCGTCGCCCAGTTCGTCGCCGAGCAGCGGGTGCATGCCCATCAGGCCCTGGAGCAGTACCGCCAGCTCGTCCGCCGTCCGGCGCGCGTCCGTCGAGATCCGCCAGTGCTCGACGATGTCCTCACCGTCGAACAGGCCCAGAACGGTGTGCGTGTTGCCCACGTCGATCGTGAGGAGCATGACCGTTACTCCGCCTCACGCAGGTCCAGGCCGATGTCCAGGATCGGCGAGGAGTGGGTCAGGGCGCCCACGGCGAGGAAGTCGACGCCGGTCTCGGCGTACGCGCGGGCGTTGTCCAGGGTGAGCCGGCCGGACGCCTCCAGCAGGGCCCGCCCGTCGACGAGCGCCACGGCCTCCTCGCACTCCATCGGCGTGAAGTTGTCCAGCAGGATCAGGTCGGCGCCCGCGTCCAGGACCTCGCGCAGCTGGTGCAGGGTGTCGACCTCGACCTCGATCGGCACCTCGGGGAAGGTCTCCCGTACGGCCTTGAAGGCCTGCGCGACCCCGCCCGCGGCGACGACGTGGTTGTCCTTGACCAGGGCCGCGTCGGAGAGCGACATGCGGTGGTTGACGCCCCCGCCGCAGCGCACCGCGAACTTCTCCAGCGCCCTGAGCCCCGGTGTGGTCTTGCGGGTGTCCCGCACCTTGGCGTCGGTGCCCTCCAGCACGTCCGCCCACGCACGCGTGGCGGTCGCGATGCCCGACAGGCGGCACAGGATGTTCAGCGCGCTGCGCTCGGCGGTCAGCAGGTCACGGGTGCGCGTGGTGACCGACAGCAGCTTCTGCCCGGCCTCCACCCGGTCCCCGTCCTCTACGTGCCGCTCGACCTCGAACTCGTCCGTGCAGACCACGGAGACCACGGCCTCGGCGACCCTGAGGCCCGCCACTACGCCCGCCTCGCGTGCGGTGAAGTCGGCGGTGGCCACCGCGTCCTCGGGGATGGTCGCGACCGTCGTCACGTCCACGCCGTGGGCGAGGTCCTCCTGGATGGCCACGTTGGCGATGTCCTCGACCTCCACCGGGTCGAGTCCGGCGTCGGCCAGGAGCTGCGCGAGCGCGGGGTCGAGCCCGCACTCCGCGTATTCGTCGTATCCCGCGTCCGCGTCCGCGCCGCAGGCGCAGCCGTCGCCGCAGCCGCCGGACGAGGCGAGGGGAAGGTCGGGGGTGCTCACGTGACTCACTGCTCCTGGGGACGCTGCTGCCGGGTCGGGGGGAAGTCTGCGGTGTCGGTGGTGCGCACGGCCAGCGACCGGTCGGGATTCAGCCGTACGACGATGTGGCGGCGCCAGTTCGCGTCGTCGCGGCCGGCCCGGTCCTCGCGCCAGTGGCAGCCGCGGGTCTCCTCGCGCAGCCGCGCGGCGGCGACCAGGACGCGGGCCACGCACAGGAGGTTGGTGGCCTCCCAGGTGTCGACGCCGGGCTCGGCGGTCTTGCCGTTCTCCTCGAGGGCGTCACGGGCCTCGGAGTGCAGCCGCTGAAGCTGGTCGGCGGCCTTGGCGAGGGACTCCTCCGAGCGCAGGACGCCCGCGCCCTCGGTCATGATCCGCTGGATCGCGAAGCGGGCCTCGGGGGCGAGCAGGGGGTGCGCCGGCCTCTCGGGGTCCGGGACGGGCTCGGGCACGCGCGCGTGGAGGCCCTCGGCCGTGTGGCCGGCCGCGATGTCGGCGGCGATGCGCTCGGCGTAGACGAGGCCCTCCAGGAGGGAGTTGGAGGCGAGCCGGTTGGCCCCGTGCACGCCGGTGCAGGCGACCTCGCCGCACGCGTACAGGCCCGGGACGGTGGTCCGGCCGCGGGAGTCGGTGCGCACGCCCCCGGAGGCGTAGTGAGCGGCCGGGGCGATCGGGATGGGCTCGGATACCGGGTCGATGCCGTTCGCACGGCAGGCGGCCAGGATCGTCGGGAAGCGGTGCTCCCACATGTCGGCCCCGAAGTGCCGGGCGTCGAGGTACATGTGCTCGGCGCCCTGCTCCAGCATCCGCCGCAGGATGCCCTTGGCGACGATGTCCCGGGGCGCCAGCTCGGCCAGCTCGTGCTGCCCGACCATGAAGCGCACGCCGTCGCCGTCGACCAGGTGGGCGCCTTCGCCGCGCACCGCCTCGGAGACGAGCGGCTGCTGCCCCTCCGCGTCCGGGCCGAGGAACAGCACGGTCGGGTGGAACTGCACGAACTCCAGGTCGGAGACCTCCGCGCCCGCGCGCAGCGCCAGCGCCACGCCGTCGCCGGTGGACACCGACGGGTTGGTGGTGGCGGAGAACACCTGGCCCATGCCGCCGGTCGCGAGGACCACCGCGGGGGCGTGCACGGCGCCCACGCCGTCGTGCTGGCCCTCGCCCATGACGTGCAGGCTGACACCGGCCGTACGGCCCTCGGCGTCGGTCAGCAGGTCCAGCACGAGCGCGTTCTCGATCGTGCGCACCCCGCGCGCGTGCACGGCCTCCACGAGCGCCCGGGAGACCTCCGCGCCGGTGGCGTCGCCGCCCGCGTGCGCGATCCGGCGCCGGTGGTGGCCGCCCTCGCGGGTGAGGTGGATGTCGCCCTCGTCGTCGGTGTCGAAGTGGGCGCCGGTGGAGATCAGCCGCCGTACGGCGTCGGGGCCCTCGGTGACGAGGATCCGTACGGCCTCCTCGTCGCACAGGCCCGCGCCCGCGACCAGCGTGTCGTCGAGGTGCTGTTCGGGGGTGTCGCCCTCGCCCAGGGCCGCGGCGATGCCGCCCTGCGCCCAGCGGGTGGAGCCGTCGTCGAGGCGGGCCTTGGTGACGACGACCGTCGTCAGGCCCGCCGCCTCGCAGCGCAGGGCCGCGGTGAGGCCGGCCACTCCGGAGCCGACGACGATCACGTCCGCGGAGATGGACCACCCGGGTGCGGGCGCGTACAAGCGGGGGCGAGCGCGAAGCGCTCCCGCTTGAGGGTGGTGGGCGACGGGCGGGCGTATGCCTGTGCTGGTCACGAGGCGGCTCCGAGGGTTCCGAAGGTGAGGGGGAGGTTGTCGATCAGCCGGGTCGTGCCGACCCGGGCGGCGACGGCCAGGACGGCTTCGCCGGTGAAGTCGTCGCCGATCTCGGTGAAGTCGGACGGGTCGACCAGCGCGAGGTAGTCCAGCTGGAGCGGCGGGTCGAGGCGGGCGGCCTCGTCGAGGACCTGGCGGGCCGCCGCGCGGACGGCCGCCGGGCCGCCCGGGGCCGCCTTGGCGACGGCGTGCGCGTCGGCCGCCGCGCGGGACTCCCCTATGGCGCTGAGCGCCTCGGCACGCGCACGTGTGGCGGGCACCTCGCGGGCCCGCGCGAGCAGCGCCTCCTGGGCGACGTGCCGGTCGCGGCCCGCGAACAGGGACAGGGACAGGGAGAGGGCCGTGCGCCGCTCCCGGGGCGAGAGGTAGCGGTTGCGGCTGGACAGGGCCAGGCCGTCCTCCTCCCGCACGGTCGGTACGCCGACGATCTCCACGCCGAAGTTCAGGTCCCGCACCATGCGGCGGATCAGGGCCAGCTGCTGGGCGTCCTTCTGCCCGTACAGCGCCACGTCGGGGCGGGTGAGGTGCAGCAGCTTGGCGACGACCGTCAGCATGCCGTCGAAATGCCCGGGGCGGGAGCCGCCCTCCAGGCGCTCGCCCATCGGGCCCGCGGAGACGCGCACCTGGGGTTCGCCGCCCGGGTAGACCTCGTCCACGGCGGGAGCGAACACGGCGTCCGCGCCGGACTGCTCGGCGAGCTTGAGGTCGGCGTCGAGGGTGCGCGGGTAGCGGTCGAGGTCCTCACCGGCGCCGAACTGAAGCGGGTTGACGAAGACGGTGACGATGACCTCGCCGTCCGGCCCGGCGATCTCGCGCGCGGTGCGGATCAGTGTGGCGTGGCCCTCGTGCAGGGCGCCCATGGTCATCACGACGGCGCGGCGGCCCCGGCGCACACGCGCGTGCAGCTCGTCGGCGGTGCTCAGCAGGGCGGCGGTCATCGCAGGTCTCCGTTCCCGGGCGCGCACGTCGCCGGGCGGCCCTCCGTCGCGGTCTTGAACCCGGTCCCGGTCATCGGCCGTCTCCCTCGGTGCCGTCGGTGCCGTCGGTGCCGCCGGGCCCCGCGGCCCCGGCCGCCCCGTCGGCGAGTACCCCTAGGAGGTCCTCCGCGAGTTCCGGCTTCAGCAGTCCGTGGGCGAGCGCGCGGTCGGCGGTCGCGCGGGCCATCGCCAGATAGCCGGCGACGGCCTGCGGGGCGTGCGCCCGCAGCTCCGCGACGTGGGCGGCGACGGTGCCCGCGTCCCCGCGCGCGACGGGCCCGGTCAGCGCCGCGTCGCCGGAGCGCAGGGCGTTGTCCAGGGCGGCGCCGAGCAGCGGGCCGAGCATCCGGTCGGGGGCCTCGACACCGGCCGTGCGCAGCAGCTCCATGGACTGGGCGACCAGCGTGACCAGGTGGTTCGCGCCCAGCGCGAGGGCGGTGTGGTAGAGCGCGCGGTTCTCCTCGGCGATCCACTCGGGCTCGCCGCCCATCTCGATCACGAGGGCCTCGGCGGCCAGCCGCAGCTCCTCGGGCGCGGTGACGCCGAAGGAGCAGCCGGCGAGCCGCTGAACGTCGACGGGGGTGCCGGTGAAGGTCATCGCGGGGTGCAGGGCCAGGGGCAGCGCGCCCGCGCGCAGGGCGGGTTCGAGCACCCTGGCGCCGTACCGCCCGGAGGTGTGCACGAGCAGCTGTCCCGGGCGTACGGCCCCCGTCTCGGCAAGGCCGGTGACGAGGCCGGGCAGCGTGTCGTCCGGCACGGTCAGCAGGACCAGGTCGGCGCGCTGGAGGACCTCGGCGGGCGGCACGACCGGCACGTCCGGCAGGAGCAGCGCGGCCCGCCGCCGGGAGGCGTCGGAGACGGCGGAGACGGCGACCGGGCGGTGCCCGGCGAGTTGCAGGGACGCGGCGAGCGCGGGACCCACGCGGCCGGCGCCGATGACGCCGACGGTGAGCCGCGCTGGGCGGTCCTTGGAGTCTTGCTGGTGGACTGTGGTCACGCGACGACGGCCTTCCCGTTCCAGTCCGCTCTGGGTACCGGACGATTTCTCGTCATGTTAACGCTATCGGGTCGAGGGCCGGTCGGTTGTCCACAGGCTGTGGGTTTCCACACGGTCCGGGGGACCTGAAATCCGGTGTCCGGGCAGGGCGGGGCCACGGCATGATCCGGGGCATGAGCGATACGGCGGAGCAAGGCGCGCAGCAGGGCCCGGGACAGGGCGGCGAGCAGGGCGGGGAGAAGTCGGCACAAGAGCGGTTGCGGGAGCGGCGCGCCGCCGCTTTCCAGCAGTCCCGGCGCGTGCTGTCGCGCGGGGGTTTCCGGACCACGATCGGGGAGCGTCTGGCGCATCTGCAGGAGGCGGCACCCCAGGTGTACGACCTGGACGAGCCGGCCGACATGTACGGCAACGGGGTCGTGGCCGCCCTGGAGGAGCGGGTCGCCGCGCTGCTGGGCACCGAGGCCGCCGCGTTCTTCCCGACCGGCACGATGGCTCAGCAGGTGGCCCTGCGCTGCTGGGCGGGCCGCACCGGCAACCCCACCGTCGCCCTGCACGCGCAGGCCCATCCCGAGGTGCACGAGCGGAACGCGTTCAGCGAGGTGAGCGGACTGCGCCCGGTCCGGGTGACCGACGAACCCCGGCTCCCCACGGCCGCGGAGATACGCGACTTCGAGGAACCCTTCGGGGCGCTGATGCTGGAGCTGCCCCTCAGGGACGTCGGTTTCGTGCTGCCCACCTGGGAGGAGCTCGGCGAGGTCGTCGCGGCGGCCCGGGAGCGCGACGCGGTGGTGCACTTCGACGGCGCGCGCCTGTGGGAGACCACCGTCCACTTCGGGCGTTCCCTGGACGAGATCGCCGGACTCGCCGACAGCGTCTACGTGTCGTTCTACAAGTCCCTCGACGGCTTCGGCGGCGCCGCGCTGGCCGGCCCGAGGACCCTGGTGGAGGAGGCGAAGACCTGGCGGCACCGGTACGGCGGCATGGTGTTCCAGCAGTTCCCCACCGCCCTGTCGGCGCTGGTCGGGCTGGAGCGGGAGCTGCCCCGGCTGCCGGAGTACGTGCGCCACGCGCGCGTGGTGGCCGCCGCGCTGCGCGAGGGGTTCGCCGCGGCCGGGCTGCCCTGGGCGCGTGTGCACCCCGAGGAGCCGCACACGCACGAGTTCCAGGTCTGGCTGCCGTACGAGCCCGATGTGCTGGCGGAGGCGGCGGTGCGGCAGGCCGAGGAGACGGGGACCCTGCTGTTCGCCATCGGCTGGCTGCGCGGCGGGCCGGGCCTGGCCTTCACCGAAGTCGTCGTCCGGGCCGCCGGCCTGGAGTGGACGGCGGCCGATGTGAAGGCGGCGGTCGCGGACTTCGTGGCCCGGCTGCCGGAGGAGAAGTAACCGCAGGACACGGAGTGCGTGGGGCGGCGGTCTCAGTCGAACCGGATGTGCCGCAGCCCCACGCCCACCTGCCTCATCCGGGTCCGTAGCGGGCCCTCGTGGTTGGGGCGCAGGGTGAGGCCGGCCAGGCCGGCGATGCGGTCCGCCGTCTCGGGGACGCTGGAGTGGTCCGTCCGCAGGTGCTCGGCGAACTCCGGTTCGCGCAGCCGCTCCAGGCAGTGGTCGAGTTGGCTCACCGCCCAGGTCTCCCTGCCCAGCCCGGCGTTCTTCCCGCCGGCGAACTGAAGGAGATGGCCGAAACCGCGTTCCCGTAGCCGTCTCAGCACGGTCTCGCGTTCGGCGAGCAACGTGAAGTGCCGTACGTCATGGCCGAGTTCGCGCAGGCGGCCGACGGTCTCGGCGAAGTGGCCGGAGTCGGTGACCGTCATCGGGGCGATGACCACGCCGTCGTGCTCGGTGAGGGCGAGGTCGAGCACCTCTACGACGCCCTGCCGCCAGGCGGCCAGGTCCTGGAAGTTTCCGCGGAGGCCGGGCGGAAGCATGCGGTGAAGGCCGAACCCGGCGTGCTCGGGATCGCAGATGACGCTGCCGGGCAGGCGGCGCCGTATCTCGTGCGCGGTCTGTGTCTTACCGCCCCCGAAGGGGCCGTTGATCCACAGGAGCATGGGTCAGCCGTGCCCGCCGGCCCGTACGATCCCCGTCTCGTAGGCCAGGACCACCACCTGCACCCGGTCCCTGAGGCCCAGTTTGGTCAGAATGCGGCCCACATGGGTCTTCACGGTCGCCTCGGACAGCACCAGCCGGGCGGCGATCTCGCCGTTCGACAGGCCCTGGGCGACCAGCACCATGACCTCGCGCTCGCGGTCGGTGAGCCGCTCCAGCTCCCTGTGCTGCGGTTCCTTGCCGGCGGAGGGCAGCATGGGCGCGAAGCGGTCCAGCAGCCGGCGGGTGGTGGACGGTGCCACGACGGCGTCGCCGCTGTGCACGGAGCGGATGGCGGCCAGCAGGTCGCCGGGCGGCACGTCCTTGAGCATGAAGCCGGAGGCGCCCGCCTTGAGCCCGGAGAACGCGTACTCGTCGAGGTCGAAGGTGGTCAGGATCAGCACCTTCGGCGGTTCGGGCTCCAGGCAGATGCGGCGGGTGGTCTCCACGCCGTCCAGCTTCGGCATGCGTACGTCCATCAGGATCACGTCGACCGAGGTGGAGCGCAGCACCTGGAGGGCCTCGACGCCGTCGCCCGCCTCCGCGACGACCTCCATGTCCGGCTGGGCGGCGAGCACCATCCGGAACCCGGTGCGCAGCAGCACCTGGTCGTCGACGAGCATCACGCGGATCGTCATCGGGGCCTCTTCCGTTCTTCAGCGGGGGTCGTGGGGCGGGTGGGTCGTGCGCGGGCGTGACAGGTGTCACCGCGGGGCGTGCGTCGGCGTCAGTGCGCCGCTTTGAGGGGCAGCAGGACGCTGATACGGAAGCCTCCACCGGGGCGCGGGCCCGCGTCCAGGGTGCCGCCGACCATACCGACCCGCTCCCGCATGCCGATCAGGCCGTGGCCCTGGCCGTCGGCGCCGCCCTCCTCGTACAGCTCGTGCGGGGCGCCCTTGCCGTCGTCCTCGACGAGCAGGCCGAGGCCGTCGTCGAAGTAGACCAGCCGCACGCTGGCGCCCGCGTTGGGCCCGCCGTGCTTGCGGGTGTTGGTCAGCGCCTCCTGCACGATCCGGTACGCGGTGAGCTCGACGCCACTGGGCAGCGGGCGCGGGGTGCCCTCCACCTTGAAGTCGACGGGCAGGCCGGAGGTGCGGCACTGCTCGACCAGGTCGTCGATCTGCTCCACGTCGGGCTGCGGGACGTACTCGCCGCCCTCCTGGTGCTCGCCGGTGCGCAGCACGCCCAGCAGGCGGCGCATCTCGGCGAGGGCCTGACGGCCGGTGGAGGAGATCGTCTCCAGGGCCTTCTTCGCCTGGTCGGGCGCGGAGTCGAGGACGTAGGCGGCGCCGTCGGCCTGCACCACCATCACGGACACGTTGTGCGCGACGACGTCGTGCAACTCGCGCGCGATGCGTGCGCGTTCGGCGGCGACCGCGACCTTGGACTGCGCCTCGCGCTCCTTCTCCAGGCGTGCGGCGCGCTCCTCCAGCTGCGCGAAGTAGGCGCGGCGGGTGCGCATGGAGTCGCCGAGCACCCAGGCGAGGGCGAACGGCACCGTCTGGAACACCACGACCGCGATGCGGGCCAGGCCTGCGGGCTCGTCGGCCGGCCAGCGGATCTGCGCCAGGGTCGCCGCGCACAGGCTGATGCCCAGGGCGAGCCGCGAGGCCCAGCGGGCGCCGACCGTGGCGACCGTGTAGGTGATCACCAGCATGGCGAAGTCGGCGACGGTCGTCTCGACGTCCAGGATCAGCTGGGCCAGGCCGGTCGCGGCGGCCAGCAGCAGCATCGGCTCCGGAAAGAGGCGGCGCAGCGCGACGACCACGCACAGGACGGCGGAGACGGCCAGTCCGGCGGCGATGGGCATGTGGTGGTCCGGCGCCCCGTTGACGCTGGTCACGCTCACGCAGGAGAGCCCGAACAGGACGACGGCCCAGAAGGTGTCGACCCACGTCGGGTGTCTGCGGAGGAAGTCATAGAGGCGCTGCACGTAACCCAGAGTAGGGAAGAGTGAAGTGTGCGGGGGTCAACCGGAGGGCCGATCCGCTCCCGACCGGCATACTCCGCAAGGTGGAGGACGTGATCACCTGTGCGCCTAGTCTGTCCTGGTGAGGGATGAGAACTCCGGTGAGTGGCGGGGCTGGCGGGCGGCCACCGAGGCGGCCCTGTACGGACCCGGCGGCTTCTACCGGCGGCCCGAGGGACCGGCCGGGCACTTCCGGACCTCCGTCCACGCGTCGCCGCTGTTCGCGCGGGCGGTGGCACGGCTGCTGTGCCGGGTGGACGGGGCGCTGGGGCGGCCGGGGACGCTGGACTTCGTCGACCTGGGGGCCGGGCGGGGCGAGCTGGTCGCGGGTGTGCTGGCCGCGCTGCCGGCCGAGGTGGCTTCCCGCGCGCGCGGGCACGCCGTCGAGCTGGCCGACCGCCCGGCGGGGCTCGACGACCGGATCGCCTGGCTGAGCGAGCCGCCCAGGGGGATCCGCGGGCTGCTGTTCGCCAACGAGTGGCTGGACAACGTACCCGTGGAGGTCGCGGAGGTGGACCCGGCGGGCGTGCCCCGGCGGGTGCTCGTGCGGGAGGACGGGCGCGAGCGGCTCGGAGAGCCGGTGTCGGGGACGGAGGCCGAGTGGCTGGCGCGGTGGTGGCCGCTGCCCCCCGAGGAGGGGCTGCGGGCGGAGATCGGGCTGCCCAGGGACACCGCGTGGGCGTCGGCCGTCGCGCGCGTCGAGCGGGGGCTGGCGGTCGCCGTGGACTACGCGCACACGGCGGACACGCGTCCGCTCTTCGGGACGCTCACCGGTTTCCGGGAGGGGCGCGAGACGGCGCCCGTGCCGGACGGGTCGTGCGACATCACCGCGCATGTGGCCCTGGACGCGTGCGCGGCGCACCCCACGGCGCGTGCACTCCCCGGCGCGCGCCTGCTCGTCCAGCGCGACGCCCTGCGCGCCCTGGGCCTCACGGGCGCACGCCCCCCGCTCGCACTGGCGTCCACCGACCCGGCGGAGTATGTACGCGCCCTGGCGAGCACCGGTGAGGCCGCCGAGCTGACGGCGCCGGGCGGCCTCGGGGACTTCGGGTGGCTGCTCCAGCCGATCGGGGTCACGGACGTACCGGACCTGGACGTACTGGACCTATTTGTCGATGTCCCCGACCACGAAGAACATTGAGCCCAGGATCGCCACCATGTCCGCCACCAGCGTCCCCGGCAGCAGCTCGGTCAGCACCTGGATGTTGTTGTACGAGGCCGAGCGCAGCTTCAGCCGGTACGGGGTCTTCTCGCCCTTGCTGACCAGGTAGTAGCCGTTGATGCCGAGCGGGTTCTCGGTCCACGCGTACGTGTGGCCCTCGGGCGCCTTCAGGACCTTCGGCAGCCGCTGGTTGATCGGGCCGGGCGGCAGCTCCGCGAGCCGGTCCAGGCAGGCGTCGGCCAGGTCCAGCGCGTTGTGGGTCTGCGCCAGGAGGCACTCGAAGCGGGCCAGGCAGTCGCCTTCCCGCCGGGTGACGACCTCCAGGACGTCCTGGAGCTCCCCGTACGCCAGGTACGGCTCGTCGCGGCGCAGATCGAAGTCGACGCCCGAGGCGCGCGCGACGGGCCCGCTCACGCCGTAGGCGTGCACGGCCTCCGGCGAGAGCGTCCCCACGCCCCGGGTGCGCCCTCGGAAGATCTCGTTGCCGAGCACCAGGTCGTCGAAGACGTCCATGCGCGAGCGGACGGCGGCGACGGCGGCACGCGCGCGTGCGGCCCAGCCGGCCGGCAGGTCCTCCTTCAGGCCGCCGACGCGGTTGAACATGTAGTGCATGCGCCCGCCGGAGACCTCCTCCATGACGTTCTGGAGCACCTCGCGCTCCCTGAACGCGTAGAAGACCGGGGTGATGCCGCCCAGCTCCAGCGGATAGGAGCCCAGGAACATCAGGTGGTTCAGCACCCGGTTCAGCTCGGCCAGCAGCGTCCGCGTCCACACCGCGCGCCCCGGGACCTCCATGCCGAGCATCCGCTCGACGGCGAGCACCACGCCCAGCTCGTTGGAGAAGGCCGACAGCCAGTCGTGGCGGTTGGCGAGCATGATGATCTGGCGGTAGTCGCGCGCCTCGAAGAGTTTCTCCGCGCCGCGGTGCATGTAGCCGATCACCGGTTCCGCGTGCAGGATGCGCTCGCCGTCCAGCACCAGCTTCAGCCGCAGCACGCCGTGCGTGGACGGGTGCTGGGGGCCGATGTTCAGCACCATGTCGGTGCTCTCCGCGGCGCCGCCGATCCCGACCGTGGTCTCCGTCGCGGGGATCGCGGGGGTCGCTGGGGTCATGGACGTCATGGACACAGTCTCCCCTACGTAGGCTGACCGTATGGAGACGGGGAGCGGGGAAGGCGGCGCGGCGACGGCGGCCGAGCCGGTGTGGCGGGGACTGCCCCCGGGCCTGCTGCGGATGCGGCGGCTGCTGCTGGTGCTGTGGCTGGGAGCGGTTGCGCTCGCCGTGGGACTGCTGCCCGGGCTGCTCGCCGGGCCGGGGTGGGCCGCGTTCGCGCTGCTGCCGCTGGCCCTGATGGCGTGGGGCTGGGTGCTGCTCGGCCGCAACTGGCGGTCCTGGCGCTATGCCGAGCGTGCCGACGACCTGCTGATCAGCCGCGGTGTGCTGTGGCGCGAGGAGACCGTCGTACCGTACGGGCGGATGCAGCTGGTCGAGGTGACCTCCGGGCCCGTGGAACGGTACTTCGGGCTGGCGAGCGTGCAGCTGCACACGGCGGCCGCCGCCACCGACGCGGCCATCCCCGGCCTCGACCCGGCCGAGGCGGAGCGGCTGCGTGACCGGCTCACCGAGCTGGGCGAGGCCCGATCGGCGGGGCTGTGACGGCGCCGGAAGCAGCCGACGGCATACGACAGGTCCCGCCCGTGGCCGAGCGGCGGCTGCACCCCGTGACACCGTTCCGGCGGGCGTGGGCTCCGGTCGCCGTGCTCGCCGGGTGGGCCGCGCACGACCCGAACCAGGCGCAGGCGCAGCTGACGAGGCTGACCACGACCATGCTCCTGGCCGGGCTCGCCGTGCTGGTCCCGGCGGCCTCCCTCTACGGCTTCCTGTCCTGGTGGTTCACGCACTTCGCGGTGACCGACACCGAGCTGCGCATACGCACGGGCCTGTTCTTCCGGCGCACCGCCCACATCCGGCTGGAGCGGATCCAGGCCGTCGACATCACCCAGCCGCTGCTCGCGCGCGTGGCCGGTGTCGCCAAGCTGCGGATCGACGTCGTAGGGGCCGACAAGAAGGACGAACTCGCCTTCCTCGGCGAGGGCGAGGCCCGGGCGCTGCGCGCCGAACTGCTCGCGCGCGCGGCCGGTTTCGCACCGGAGGCGGCGCGCGAGGTGGGTGAGGCGCCGGCGCGGGAGCTGATGCGCGTACCCCCGCACAAGCTCGCCATCTCGCTGGTGCTGACGGCCGCCACGTGGGGCTCGTTGGCGGCCGCCCTCGTCGTCCCGCCCCTGCTGTGGCTCGCCACCCACAGCGTGTGGACGGTGCTCGTCACCGGGCTGCCGTTCCTCGGCGCGGCGGGCGCGCACACCGTGGGGCGGTTCGTCGGGGAGTACGACTGGACGGTGGCCGAGTCCGCGGACGGGCTGCGGATCGACCACGGGCTGCTCGACCGCACGCACGAGACGGTGCCGCCGGGGCGGGTGCAGACCGTACGGATCGTCGAGCCGCCGCTGTGGCGGAGGCGCGGGTGGGTGCGGGTGGAGCTGTACGTGGCCGGGTCGTCCAACTCCGTGCTGGTGCCGGTCGCTCCGCGCGCGGTCGCCGAGTCCGTCGTCGCGCGGATACTGCCCGGGGTGACGGTCCCCTCCGCTCCGGTACGGCCGCCGCGCCGGGCCGGGTGGTGCCTGCCGGTGTGGTGGCGGGGCCACGGCATCGCGGTCACGGACACCGTCTTCGCCGCCCGGCACGGACTGCTGCGCCGCAGCCTCTCCCTGGTCCCGCACGCCAAGGTCCAGAGCGTACGGCTCACCCAGGGCCCCTGGGCGCGGCTGTGGCGCCTCGCCGACGTCCACGTGGACACCGGAGCCGGCAAGACGGTCACGGCCCGCCTGCGCGACGCGCACGAGGCCGCGGCGCTGCTCCACGCCCAGGCGGAACGCTCCCGAACGGGCCGCCGGGACGCGGGGCCGGAACGCTGGATGAGCTAGGCCCAGCCGGCCGGGAGCCCATGCGGGACAACTGGGAGGCCCGGCCCCCCTCTCAGCCCGCCCGGAGTCCGACGCCGAGGCGACCCACGCTGCGCTGGGGGCTCCGCCCCCAGACCCCCGGTCTATGCCCACCCACCACCCGTGCGG
>NZ_JBSGZV010000051.1:0-66131 GCF_053611185.1 Streptomyces sp. NPDC054834
CCCGGCAGCGGTGGCCACCTTCCGCGGCTGGTGGTAGCCGTTGCGAACCACCATGCGGCGGCCCGACTCGTCCCGCTGCTCGGTCAACTCAGCTATGTAGGTGTTGACTTCCACTTCCAGGGCGGCGGCCAGCATCCGCCTCGCGCCCTCCCGGACGATCTCGTCGATCAGGGAGCCGTTCGGGGTGGAGCCATCGGCATTGACTACGCTCAGCACGGGCGTGCCTTCCCGACCGACGTTCGCAGCGTCGGCCTACTCGGTGACCTTCAATCGATCACTCGGGAAGGTACGCCCTTCGCGTGCTCCCCGAGGCCCGATCCACAGGTCATGAGCATTGCTCGTCGGAAACCGTCCTGCCGATCAGCTGGATGCCGGCGTGGGAGACCTGGGGACCGGTGCGCCCGTGCACGGTCACCGCCCCGAGAGCAGGGCCGCCTTCCAGATGCCAGTAGTGCGCGGTCACCCCGGCCTGGTCGAACCGGTCCTGGTTCAGGTACCACTGTCCGGCCTTGCCGTAGACCGGCCATGGGAAGTGTCCCTGGCGGGCGGCCGGTACTTCGCCGTCCAACACGGCTGCCACCTGCTGCGGGTTCATCCCGAACTGGAGCGGTCGGACCCTCTTCAGCGGCTTCCAGGCCCAGCGCGGACGGTCCCGGTCGGGCTTCACTGGCCACGCCCCAGGGTTCGGCTCCAGCTCGCGGACATCGCGCCACCGGATGACCGCCTCGGCCTGATACTGATCCTCCGCCAACTCCGAGCAGACAAGCAGAGCATTGGTGAGCATCATGTCTCTGCGCTCGGCGACCCCTCGGGCGACACCCCCCACTCCTGCGCGGCTCCCATGGAAAGCCCCCATGCCGCTACCTCGGGATCACCGCTCCAGTTCACCCGGGCCCCTGCTCCTTCCCGGCGCGCGAGGTCGTGGATGTCAGAGCGTGCAGCGGACGGCACCCTGGCGATCAGCTCAATGTCCCGCAACCGGATCAGCGGTCCGTCCAACGCATCGATCGCCACAGCGACCAAACGCGGCCCCCGCTCATAGATCGCGGTCACCCCCACTTCGCTGTACTGCTGCCAGGACTCCTTGCCTTGCAGGCCCTGCGAGACACCGGGGAACCGCTCCGCTCAAGGCCGCTTCCACCTGATTGGGACTCATCCCGAACCGCAGCGGGCCCACCCCCGCCAACGGATCAAGCACCCAATGCGCCCGTTCCTCGGGCTTCCTGTTCCACCAGGGCATTCCATCCCCCCCAACAATCCCGACGCAGCCAGCCTGTGATCTTGTCGGTCGGTCACCCCCCGGGTCAGCGAAGTGAGCGAGGGATCGTTTCAGCACCTGTCACCAGCACGGCGACTGCCTGCGCAAACGTGCCGAGGAGGAGAGGGTGACCGAAGTGCCGGAGCCGCCCCCCGATGCTGTTGTCGCCCGCGGAGCTGCCCCGCACCCAGACCGCCCGCCGGGCTGTGGAGCGGGACGACGAGGCCGCGGCCGGGTGGGTAAAGGAGGTGTGGTCCCGCGAGGAAGGCTTGCGGCGGCGCGTGGAGGGTGGCGCCGCCGCACGCGAGGACATGGACGCAGCGAGGCCGCACCCCAGTGGTGCGCGTGTGCGGCCGCTCCCGCAGACGTATTTGGATCGCTGCCCTGACCTGCTACAAGCCCGATGAGAGATCACGGCTGATCTACCGGCCCCGCCGTGACGACTGGAAACTGCGACGGACGCAAAGCTTCTCCCGGCGCGACTACCGCGGCCTGCTCATCGCCGCTCATACCCAGCTCGGCGCCCGATCGTCCTGCTCTGGGACAACTGTGAGACTCAGGGTGTGCCGTCCGGGGCCAGGGCCTGACCCGAGGCACAACTGGACAAGACTGCCTTGTTCACCCTTCCCCACAACAAGGGATTGCCGTACCCGGCCACAAGAGGCTTTCCGTGTCATCGCTGAGCAACCCGGTCAGTGGGGCCTCTCGGCCGCGTCGGGCGCACCTGATGCGGCTTTGAGCACGAGCTGGGCCCCTTGAACACCGAACAGCCACGCCGTAACCGTCTGAAGGACGGTTGGCGGCAATTTGGAAGCGTGCCGAGGAAGATCGACCGAGATGGCAGCCAGTGCGGCTGTCGGCTCCCTGAGGGCTTTCTGCCGCTGCCCTGTCGGCGGGATGGTCGTCGTACCGTCGGCCGAATGCCCGAAGCCCGGTCGGTTTCATCGGCCCGTGTACGGCATTGCCGTTCCGCGTCGTGATTCGGCTGCTCGGGCGGTGGCGCTGGCGGCCAGTGCGAGCAGAAGCGCGACGGCCCCGGTGATGACGTTGTTGGTGATGGTCTTGGTGGTGCTGACGTTGCCTGCCACGGCCCAGGGCGCGATGATCGTCCACACGCCCAGGAGGCACGCTCCCCAGGCCATGCTGTGGGTGCGTTCGTATGCTCGGCCGAAGCCGCCGCTCATGAGCAGGGCGTAGGCGAGGCCCACGAGGAGATTGTTGACGGCGAGAGTGGACAGGCCGTTGAAACCGGTGATCCATGGTGACGCTGCCAGGTAGATGCCGGTGAGAAAGGCCAGCATGCCGACGGCCTGGCCTTGCGGGGTGCTCGTGGCACGCTCGGCGATTTCGTGCCGTAGGCGCATGTCGATGATGTCGGGGTGGGTCTCCATGGAAGGCCCGTGAGAAGTGGTCATTGCGGTCACCTTGGTATGAGAGTGGGCATTTCCGGCCCCGGGTACCCAGCGGGCGCAGACAAACCAGGGTGAAGAGGAAGTCGCATGCCCGGCTACTTCTTCGACGCGGCCGGGTGTGGGCTCCTGACCCGCCTTAGGGGTGGGCCGCCTATCCCCACGGCTGTACGCCTACCGGCGACTTCGGCCGGATCAGTACGGTCGGGTTGTTCGGTCCAGGCGGACGACGACGATGGCGATGTCGTCGTTGGCGCCGCTGGCGAGGTCGAGGCGGGCGAGGAGGGCGTCGGCGAGGTGTTCCGCCCCGAACCCGGTGCAGGTGGCGAGCGTGGAGGTCAGGCGGGTCAGGCCGGCGTCGATGTCCTCATCGCGGCGTTCGATCAGGCCGTCGGTGTAAAGGATGAGAGTGTCGCCGGGGGTGTAGGTCGCGTTGGCCTGGGGGCGGGGGACGTGTTCGGGGCGGGCGCCCAGCGGTGGGTCGGTGGCCTGGTCGAGCAGCTCGCAGGAGCCGTCCGGGTGCAGCAGGACGGGCGGGGGATGGCCGGCGCTGCTGTAGATGAGCAGTTGGCTGTGGCAGTCGATGAGGACCTGCACGGCGGTGGCGGCCAGTGCTCCCTCGACCGAGCGGGCGTACGTGGCGGCGCTCAGCGCGCTGCGGAGCCTGCCCATGACGGTGGCGGCCGTCAGCCCGTGGCCGACCACGTCGCCGACCGCGACGGTGAAGCGGTCCGCGGGCAGGTCGACCGCGTCGTACCAGTCGCCGCACACGTTCAGTGATCCGGTCGCGGGCTGGTAACGCACGGCGATATTCGGGTGCTGGGCCAGGTCAGGGGAGTGGAGCATGGCTTCTTGGAGAGCGACCGCGATGCGTCGTTCACGGGCGTGGGCCTGCCGCAGTTCCGCGTTCAGCTGCTGTAGCTGCCGCGCCCGGGCGTACAGCTCGGCTTCCATGGCCGCTTCCCGGCCGGGGCTGACCGACGGCAGGTGCGCCTTGCGGCGGGCGCGGACGGCCTCGGTCATGTCCTCGGACCGGTGGAGGATCCGGGCGACCTTTCCGTATGGGCCGAGGACGGGCACGTTGATCGCGGTCCACCACCGCTCCTTGAACACCTCGGGGTTGCCGGGGACCGGGATGTCGTACTTCTGTAGCGACATGTGATCGGTCTGGCCGAAGGACAGGACCCGGCGCAGTGAGGCTTGAAGTGTCACCACCCCGGCGGCCTCCGAGTCGGCGGGGTTGTCCGGAAAGGCGTCGAAGAGGTGCTGCCCGACCAGCTCGGCCCGGCTGCGTCCGGTCGCCTCACAAAAGGCCCTGTTGGCGTCGGCGATCACGTGCCGAGCATCAGGCACGGACTCGGAAGGGCGGCGAACACCGCCGTGTAGTCGATCTCCGGTCGCGTCACGCGCATTCCCTGCCAGTCGCTCCCTCTTCAATCTACGAAAGGCCCAGCTCCCGCGCCCGCCGAGCTGGCCCATGGGCAGCCCGTGGCGGCTGCGTACGCTGATTCCGCGCACGCCGTGACCCGGACCCGCCTCCTTGTGCGACGGCGGGCGCGCCCAGCTCCGCTCCACGCTGCGGATCCCGGCCGAAGCTGACATCGTCCGGCGCCTGGGAATCCCGGTGACGCGGGCAGCGACGCGCCCAGGCTGGGCATGACCCAGGGATGCCTGCGGAGGGTGTGGGATGGGCGGCGGCCGAAGCCACCGCGAGACGGTCAGGCGGCAGGCTGCCGGCCCTGGTTGTCGAGGTGGCAGCGGGCGGTCAGGCGTCAGGGTCGACTTCGGGGTGCGTGAACCGCACGGGCTTGCCCAGCGACCGGGCGTAGGCGATTTCGGCTCGGGTGCTGTCTCCGATGTAGTCGCCGACTACGAGCACCTCATCCGCGAGCCGGATCTTCGCTCGGTGCAGATCGTCGAGTCGAACCTTCAGCGCCTCGGCCTCGGCAGGATCGGACCAAAGTTCGTGCGGCGACTTCATGTCACAGCCCGGTTTGACGACAATCTTTCCGGCTTTGGTCTCCCGCAGATCGGCCTCGTTCATCTCGGTCATGAAGCGGGTGGAGCCGCAGATCACGACGATACGCGGGAGGCTCAGCTGCTTCTTCGCGTCGGCGAACCTCTCCTCGGGGGTGAGCAGTTGCGGGTATGACACTGGTTCCTCCTGGTGGTCTGGTCCAAGGGGGGCCTGCGGAGACGAGAACGAGGGTGTCCAAGATCGTTTTGTGACGAACGACGTGGACACCCTCGCGACAGCACTCTATGCGACGACCGACGACATCCTGAAGGAGCATCCCGACCTGGCGCCGTGGCGCCCGCCGGTCGGCATTACGCCCCGCCTGAGCGATGCCGAACTGGTCACCCTCGCCACGATGCGGGCCATACTCGGCTTCACCTCCGAGGCCAAATAGCTCCGCCATGCTCGTGCCCACCTGCGCCACCTCTTCCCCTACCTGCCCCAGCAGCCCGGCTACAACAAGCGGCTGCGCAAGGCCGCCGGTCTGATGCGAAGCGTCAACCGGATCCTGGCCGCCACCACCTCGGGGTGGAGCGACGACGTATGGGTCGTGGACTCCACCCCGGTGGAATGCGGCCGCTCCCGCGAGACCGTCAAACGCTCCCACCTGGCAGGCTGGGCCGAATACGGCTACTGCGCCAGCCACAGCCGCTTTTTCTGGGGCCTGCGCCTGCACCTGGTGTGCACCCTTCAGGGCCTGCCCATCGCCTTTGTCCTGACCGGGGCCAAGGCCGACGAACGCGAGACCCTCCTCGACCTCCTGGCCGCCGAATGCGAGCTTCTGCGAGAGCGCTCCCGACAGACTCTCATCGGCGACAAGAACTACTTCGGCCGGGGTTTCGAACGCGAACTGTCCGAGCATGGAGTCCAGTTGCTGCGGCCTGCCCGTAAAGGCGAACGGGAACGGCCTGGTGCGTGCCGCCCTCTTCAAGCCGCTGCGGCAGATCATCGAATCGATCAACGAGACCTTCAAGGGACAGCTTGACCTCGAACGGCACCGAGGGCGCACACCCGGAGGTGTCATAGCCCGCGTCATGCAACGCATCCTCGCGCTGACCGCCGCGATCTGGCACAACGACGCGACCGGCCAAACCGTCCTACGCTCACTGATCGCCTACGATCACTGACCCCTTGAAATAGATCATCTAGGGCCTGTTCTGAGTTCAGATCACTGATGAGTGTCTTCGGCTCCCGGGAGCTTCCGGCTGCTGCAGGAACGATCTGTGACGCTTGGTGATGTGACCGATGCCGATAGGAGTTGATCGAGCCGCACCTGCCGTCGGGCGAAAGTGGGCCGATCCCTGACCTGCGCAGCTACCTACTTCAATGCGGTGATGTGGAGGTTACGTACGGGGAGCCCTGGCGCGACGTTCCGCGCAGGTACGGATGCTGGTCGACGATCTACGACCGGTTCCGGGTTCGAAGGGATTGAGATTCACGGTTCGACATCGAGGCGGGGCGACGTCAGCTGGTTGAGGGGGACCCTGCCGTCCAGTACGTCCAACGGTGTGGTGACCACGGGCAGGCGCCGGACGATGTCGTCGTTCAGCAACTGGGTCTGCGCGAGCACCGCCGTTTGATCCCAGTAGATGCGCTCGCTCCGCACACGCGGGCCTCGGAAGTCCACGACGGCGATGACGGGTATACGGACCTGCTGCCCGGTGGGTGCCAAGCCAGGGAGAATCCAAGGCACCTCGATGTCGTGGGTGAACGACACGATCATTTCGTCTACGAGGCTGTCGTCTCCCACCGTGCGGGATATCGAACGCACAGTGAAATCGTCCGGGTTCCGTCCAATGAACCAGCGTGCGTAGAAGTCCTTGACGCCGTCGTACCCACTACCGCCCATGGCGGTCGGCACATGGACGACGATGGGGTCGTCGTCCATCGTGGCCATCGTAGCCTCCACGTCCTGCGCCACGAACTCGCCGGCGGTGTGGGCTTCCCAGATACGCTCCATCGTTGCGCGATCAGCCATGCCCGCTCCTGACAGTAGGCGTCTCGGCTGTGCGGGTGTCTCGGGTCTCGGGATAGCCATACGCCGCTGCCCATTGCGCCGCATCCCCTTCTTCTGGACGCGAGGAAGACACCGCAGATTCAGGATAGGCAGGTGTGGGTCCGCGCGCACTCCCTAGTGATCAAGTACGAGGAGTCGTTCGGACCCCGAGGTTAAAGATCAAGCTAGGGCGTGTATCGAATGTGCTGGTCACAGCCACTCGGTTGAGGACTGCGATCAGCACGGTCGCCTCGTAGCGGACGGCGAGCTCGTATCTCGTGGCGACCGCGCGGTGGCACTTGAGCCGATTGATGCCGCATTCGCTCGCGGTTGGGCGCGGGCGGCGACCTCGGGCACCACCCCGCCGAACCGAGCGTGCTCGTCCATGCTCGACTTGGGAGCGGTGCTCGCGGCGCTTTCGCATCATGGCCAGGCAGGGAAGCTCTCGACTCATCAGAACCACGCCCGGCCTCTACTCACTAGCCTCGCAGTTTCGTGACGGTCCGCCGACGGCGACGGTGGACCGTTTTCGTGCCGTGGGCTGAGGCTGGGCAGACTCAGTGCCCGAGTGTCGCCTCGGGATGGCGCCGGGTTCCACTGCTCCGGGTGTTGAGCTGCTGTCGTAGGGACGGGGAATCTGCTGGTCAGCCAGGGTCGAGCAGTTGGGTGAGCCGGTCGAGGGCTGCGGTGATGTGACCGGTCCAGGGCCAGTGGCGCGCCAGGCGGAGGATTCGCCGACGGCCGGTGGTCACGAGCTGTCCGGCCGCGCTGAACAGGCGGAGCCGTAGTCGGCGGGGCTCCCAGAGCCTGGCCTTGCCGGTCAGGGCGAGCATCGGCATCCAGGCCAGCAGGTCGAGAGCGATCTGGACGATCTCCAGCCAGATCCGGTTCTGGGCGGTGCGGTGCAGGGGCAGGTTGCGCAGGCCGGTGGCCCGGGCGGCGCGGATGCGGTCCTCGGCCCGGGCCCGCAGCCGGTGACGGAGCTCGAGCTCGGCGATCGGCCGGCCCGATGTGTTGGTGGCGAAACAGGTCAGCCGCATGCCGTCCGCATCCGTGAGCCGCAACTGGGCCCCAGGGTGCGGTCGTTCCTTCCTGACGATCAGCCGCATGCCCTCCGGCCAGCCGTCCAGAACGTTGCCGGTGAGTTCAGCGACCCAGGCACCGTCACGGATCTCGCCGTTCGCCTCGACGGCCGCCGTCCAGGCCGATGCCGGAACCTTCAGCACATGCTGGTGGATCGCCTCGGTGACTGCCATGCCGACCGAGTAGGACAGCCACTGTCCCCGCTGAGCGAGCCAGGCGACGAAGTGGTGGGTGCCGCCCGCGGAGTCGGTGCGGATCAGGGTCCGGCGCCCGCGCCGGTACTTCTCCGGCAGCTGGGCCAAGGCCAGTTGGGCGACGGTGATGTGGTCGGCCGCCGTGTTCGATCCCGCGTTGCCCGGCCTGAGCAGGGCCGCGACCGGTTCACCCGTGCCGCCCGGCCCGTGGTCGACGAACCCCATCAGCGGGTGGTGGCCGTAGGTTCGCTTCCACGTGGGTGCGGCGTCCTCCTTGTCCGAGTGCGCGATCACCAGCACCCCGTCGAGGTCGACGGTCACCGTCCCGCCTGCATCAGGCGCTTGTCCGTGGGCCAACCGCCAGAATCGCTCACGTACTTCGGCCCGCGTGGCACGGATGGCCCGCAGGGCCTTCTTGCCGGAGGCTGCGAGGGTGTCGATGAGGCGGGAGACCGTCGGGTCGGAGGCCACCGGCCCGAACACGGCCGGCTCGGCCCGCAGCATGGCGACATCCGCGAGGCAGTCGCCGCCCAGCGCGACCGTCAGGGCCACGTCCAGCAGGATCTTGCCCGGGTCGTGCACCGCCCGAGCCTTCCGCCACGGCGTCAGCGCCGCTGATATCGCGGAATCCAGACCGGTCTTGCGGACGGTCTCGACCAGCAGCACGCCGCCGGCCTGCGAGACCACCGCCCGGCCGCCGCCCTCGATGCGGACACGCGGGTAGGACCCGATACGCTTCTTCGTCTGGAGAGTGCTTCTTTCCTGCGACGACCTGGACCCTGGACACGTCTCACCGTTGCAGGCCACGAGCACTCCTCGCGTTTTTGATCACCCACCCGACACCCTGCCGCGTAAAAGCGCGTGGCTAACAGGTGTTGCTGGACCGGTTGCGGGAGGCTCACCGGCTGGACTTCTCTCGCGACACGCTCGATGCCTCGCAGGTGCAGGCCAAGCGGGGGCGAAGCCATCCGAACGGTGGCCCGAGTCCGGTTGTCCGGGGGGCCACCCGAAGTCCTTCCTCAGACGTGCACTGTCCCCAGTAGTGCACGGGTCTCGGCGACTACCCGCGCGTTGAACGCCGGGTCGTGCACCTGTGCGGAACCCCGCATTGGTCGTCCTTTCTCGTCGTAGTAGATGCCGGTGGTGTCCGATTCGTCGGTGAGTATCCGGGTGATCATGCGAGCAGCGGCGCCCGGGTTGGTCCAGTACTTGATGAGCGGGGCCAGTGGCGAGAGCACGTACTTCGACAGCAGACGCAGGAGCAGGCTGGCGTCACGGCCGAGATTCGTGCCGGGCGCGAAGCCGGGCTCGATGGCGTTGAACCGCAGTCGGGGTGTTTCGCGGGCGAAGGCGAGCACCGTTGCCAGGTTGCACTGCTTGGACGTGGCGTAGGCGTCTCCGCCGGGCAGTTTCGAGCCGCCGGGCTTCCACTCGCCACGGGTGCTCGCCTCGGCGGAGATGTACCGGGCGCCGCGGAAACCGGACATGGTGGCGGCCTTGCGCTCCGGATCCTCCACAGCCGAGACGATGAACACCACCTGTGTGCCGTCTTCGAGGTGGGGCACGAGCGTCTCGGTGAACACGAAAGGCCCGATGTGGTTGGTCGCGTAGGCGATGTCCCAGCCGAGGGCGTTCGTGCCGGGACGGTTGGGGAAGATCCCGGCGTTGTTGAGCACGCCAGTGATCGGAAGGCCGAGCTCAGTGATCTGAGCGACGGCGCGTCGCACGCTCGTCAGGTCCGAGAGGTCGCAGAGGACGGACACGGCCTTTCCACCTCTGCCTTCGATGCTGCTGCGCACGTCGTCGAGCTTGGCGGCGTTGCGCCCGACCAGCACGACGGTGCCATGCTTGGCCAGTTCGAGGGCGGTGCGGCGGCCGAAGCCGGAGGTCGGGCCGGTGATGACGTACACCTTGTCGGGCATGACGCTCCTTAGCTGTCTGACTAGTCAGTCATTAATGGGTGTGCGTGAGTGCGAGGAAGTGGGCCCGGGGCGGGTCAGCCGATCATGCGCCAGAGTGCGTCGAAACCGGACTGCTTGTGCTCGTCGGCGCGGTCCGGGTCGCCGATGATGTAGTCGATGGTGGCCTCGGCCAGGGCATTGGACAGCGTGAACACCAAAGCCGCCGGGGTATCGCGCATCGGGCCGTTCGCCCGGCTGCGCTCCAGGATCTCTCCGATGCCTGTCATGGTCCGGTTTGCGGACTCATGGGTGGACGCCGTGATCTCGTCGGAGACCTGGAGCTGGGCCAGAGTGCGGCGCTTCAGGGGATTGGCCGTTGCCCAGTCCATCCATCGTGACCACATGTGCAGCATCTGGGTGCGCGCATCGGCTGCGGGCAGGTCGCCGAGTGCGGCTGCCCCCATCTCGCCCTTCAGCTCCAGGTAAAGCTGGTTCAGTAGATCCGCTTTGGTGTCGAAGTAGGTGAACAGTGACCCGTTCGAGACGCCGGCCTCCTTCGCGATCGCCGCCGTCGCCGCCCCCAGCCCCTGAGCAGCGATGATCCGCGTGGCGGCGGCCATGATCGCCGCGCGCTTGTCGTCGCTCCTCGGTCTGGGCATGAGGACAGCATGTAGGAGAGTGATCGGTCAGTCAAATATAGGGGGTCACTCTTCCCTCGACGTACACCGCAGCAGGTATCCACGCAGCCACCCGCTTGAGCTTCGGTCGGCTCAGGGCGGTTGGTCTTGGTCACGGCCGAGACCAAGGACCGCCCACCTGCAGCCGCCGGACCTTCAAGCAAGGGGAACCGGGTTCTTATTTTCCTTGTCGGTGTCGATGAGACGGGAGACGGTCGGGCAAGAGGCCACCGGCCCGAGCCGGTCCAGCTCGCAGCACGCCGACGTCGGCCAGGCAGTCTCGCCCGAGTGCGACGGCCAAGGCCGCGTCCAGCAGGATCTTGCCCGGATCGTGCACGGCCTGCGGTTTGCGCTACGGCGCCAGTGCCGCAGACATCGCGGCATCCAGGCCGGACTTGCGGACCGTCTAGTACTCCAGCCGTAGTTGTGGATCTTGGAGGGTGAGGCGGTGCCGACGGGTGCGGCCACCGGTGATCATCGTGTGTGAAGACAGAAGATCAGACGGTGGCCGCAGGTCACAGCGTAGGCCCTGCCCGTTGGGACGAGGAGTTCGAGGGGCTGATGGAGCGCATAGCCGGGCGGTTCGCCCGTTCTGAACCTCGGCGTCGGGTGGGGAAGTTCGTTCGCGGACTGCTGGCCGATCTGCCCCGCAAGAACTGCTGGACGATCGCGGAGTGGGCCGGTGAGGCCACGCCGGATGGCATGCAGCATCTGTTGGAGCGGGCCAAGTGGGACGCGGACGCAGTCCGCGATGATCTGCGCGAGTACGTCGTCGATCACCTCGGCGCCGAGCAGGCCGTCCTCGTCGTCGACGAGACTGGCGACGTGAAGAAGGGGAACGCGACCGTCGGGGTGCAGCGCCAGTACACCGGCACCGCCGGGCGGATCGAGAACTCCCAGGTCGCGGTCTATCTTGTCCATGCCACGCCGCGCGGGCACGCCGCCGTCGACCGTGAGTTGTACCTGCCCAGGGCATGGACCGACGATCCCGAGCGGTGCCGCAGGGCGGGCGTGGACCCCGACGAGGTGCGTTTCGCCACCAAGACGCAGCTTGCCGCCGCGATGCTCGAGAGGTTCTGGGCCGGCGGTCACACGGCCGGCTGGGTCACCGGCGACGAGGTCTACGGCGGCAACCCGGCCCTACTGTCGATGATCGCTACGCACGGGACGGGATACGTCATGGCCGTCTCCTGCCGCACCGAAGTACGCACCCCTGCTGGCAAGTTCCGTGTCGACGTGCTGATGCGCAAGGTGCCCCGACGCGGCTGGCAGCAACTGTCCGCAGGCGTCGGCGCAAAAGGCCCGCGCCGTTACGACTGGGCCGCCGTCGGCCTGATCCCCACCCACTCGGCGGGCACCTGCCAGCTGCTGATCCGCCGCAACCGCACCACCGGCGAGGTGGCCTACTACCGCTGCTTCAGCCCGCGGCCAGTACCGCTGCCCGCCCTGGTCCGCGTCGCCGGAACCCGCTGGAGGATCGAGGAGACCTTCCAGGCCAGCAAGGGCCTCGCCGGCCTGGACGAGCACCAGGTCCGCCGCCACACCCCCTGGCTGCGCTGGGTGACCCTCGCGATGCTCGCCCACGCCTTCCTGGCCGTCATCCGCGCCGACGAGCATCGCGAACACCCGGCCCCCACCGGACTTATCGCCCTCACCTGCAACGAAATACAGCGACTATTCGCCCTGCCCGCCGCATCCCCGAACGGCCAACGCGACCATCGCCTGCGCTGGTCCCTATGGCGTCGCCGACACCAGGCACGCTCCCGCGACTGCCACTACCGCCGACGCGAGGCCACAACATGAAGATCCACAACTGCGGATGGAGTATCAATTGACCGACCTCAGAAGCAACCGACCGAAGCCAGCGTGGCCCGAGGGCCGCTCAGGTCGCCGTTAGCGCCGCCAAGGCGCGGTCCATCGCGGCGTTGAACTCTTCCGGCGTCAGCGGCAGCCGGGACTTGACGTCCCGACTCCACTGGTCGGCGAGGACCTCGGCGGAGCCCGCCTCGACACCGTCGAGCGCCGCGTCGGCCAGGTCCGACGGAGCGATCTTGTCCACGGGCCAGCCCGCCGCCATGTCGGTGTCGGCCAGGCCGAGGTGTACCGCTGTGACGAGCGTGCCCTGCTCGGCGAGCTCCAGGCGGACGCCGTTGGTCATGGCCCAGGCGGCGGCCTTGGTCAGGTGGTAGGCATTGGCGCCCTTAACACCGAACCACGACATGGCGGAGAGGACGTTGACGATCGCGCCCCCGCCGTTCCTGGCGAGCGCCGGCGCGAACTCCCGGATCATTCCCAGGTGGCCGAACATGTTGGTCTCCAGCTCGTGCCGCACCGCGTCCAGCGAACCGGTCACCAGGTCGGTCCCCGTACTGATTCCCGCGTTGTTGATGAGTAGCGACGCGTCCGGGGCGGCCTCGGCGGCGGCCCTCACGGATGCAGGATCGGCGATGTCGAGGCGCAGCACCTCGACCCCGGGCAGGTCCACGGTCTCCGGTCGGCGGGCCGTCGCGTAGACCTTGCGGGCGCCCCGTTCGAGCAGGCGCTGGGCGAAGGCGCGGCCCAGGCCGCGGTTGGCTCCAGTGACAAGGGCAACTGAGTTGTTGATATCCATGTCCGGTACGCTAAAACCTGACGTTGACGTCAGGGGCAAGTGCTGGTCGTCAGGACCGGGGTGAGAGGAATCACCATGACCGTCACGCAGGCCGCGGCCGAGCGGCTGATCCGCATCGGCGAGGTGGCGCGGGGCGCCGGCGTCTCGGTACGCGCCGTGCGCTACTACGAGCAGCAGGGACTGCTCATCGCGGAGCGCAGCCCATCCGGCCAGCGCCTCTACCGGCAGGACGCCGTCACCCTGGTGCGCTTCTTCCAGCAGATGTTCGCCGCCGGCCTCACCAGCCGAAGGATCACCGAACTCCTTCCGTGCTGGGACTCCGGGCACACCGACGCCGAGCAACGAGCCATGCTGCGCGCCGAGCGCGACCGTATCCAGGCCAAGGTCGACGACCTGCAGGCCGCCCTGGACCGCCTCGATGAGGTCATCGCGATCACGGACACGCACCCGTAGGCGCGGTCGGTCGGACGGCGCACCAGCGATCTACGGCTGGAGTACTAGGCCACCAGCACCGACCCAGCCCAGCCCCCCCATGGCCGCCGCCTTCGGCACGGACAGGCGGGTGCGACCCGCTGCCCTTCTTCATCTGGAGAGTGCTTTCCCCTTGCAGCTGACAGGACCCTCGACAAGTCCTGTCGTTGCAGTTCAGGGGCACTCTCCGTTTATTTGATCCAACATCGGACAACGCGCCTCGTGAAAGCGCGAGGTTAGAGTCAGGGGCCTTGGAGAGTCAAGGGGGAGCTTCGTGACCTTAGCTGTGGGTTTCTTCGATCTGTTCACCTATTGGGATACCAGGAGCACTGCATCTATCTTTGATCATTTACGTGCTCGCACGCTTGCAGATCATCGATCTCACAAGTCTGGCCTCAGCGCCGTCGGCACTACAGGTGGTCGGAGTCGGCGTTGCCAGTTACCTGTTGGGGCATCTCGCCTATCCGCTGAGTGCCCTCCTGGACAAGGTGGCACCACGTTGGAGCTGGAGTGTCGAGGCCGCTCGTCTCGATTTCGTGGCCAGAGTGCCCGAGTCCCGGGACCGACCCTTCGTACGCACTGATGTATCTCTGCTGTTGGCTGCGGTGGAACTCCACAACAAGGAGGCAGCGGGCGAGATCACTCGGCTTCAAGGCGTCGCGTTGATGCTGCGCAACTCGGCCCTCGCCCTGGTGTTCGCGCTCGTCGTCGCGGTGATCGAGCTCATTGTGGGACCCGATCGTGTGCTGGCAGGAAGCTGTGCGGCACTGCTACTGGTGAGCCTGACTGCCGCAGTCAGACACGGGCGCCGTGTGCGGCACTGGGACCGCCTGAAGACGTTGGAGATCTGCTTCTGGATCCCAGACATCGACGACAGATTCGGCTCCAACCGCCGGTGATCACAGGCGCGCACCCGCAGGCCTGACATGGGGGGCTCCACGACTCGTTGGTCGTGGAGCCCCCCCATGTCAGGAAGTGCTCCAACCTCAGAGCCTAGGGCGTGGATCGAATGTGCTGGTCACAGCCACTCGTTGATTGCCGCGACAAGGACGGTCGCCTCGTACCGGACCGCCAACTTGTCGTACCGCGTGGCTACGGCCCGGTGCCTTTTGAGGCGGTTAATACCGCACTCGACCGCGTGCCGCTCGCGGTAGTCAATCGGGGCGAACTTCGGCGGCCGACCGCCAAGCGAGCCACGTTTCTTGCGGTTGCGGGCCTGGTCGGCCTTGTCCGGGATGGTGCAGCGGATGCCGCGCCGCCGCAGGTAGGCGCGGTTCTTGCGAGAGGCGTACGCGTAATAGGCACTGTGAATTGGCAGTTGCGGTCCTGGCAGGGGCCGGGCGAGACGTCTGGACTGTATGCAGCGCCTGGGAGTGCTTCGACAAGAGGGACGCATGCACGGCCTCTGCCGATTCGAGCTCGGCCGCCATACCGTGCCGTGGTTCGAGCCGTTCCCAGGAACACCTCCCGATCAGCCGGAGCCGTGGAGCTTTTCACGAGAGCGAGGACCCTGGACACCGCTGGGGCCACGGACGGCTGATGGGGTGGTGCGCCGATGAGCGCTTCTATTAGGTCGCCGGGTGGTACTGCCACGGCTCGACATGGACGGACAGGGAAGGCCCGAAAGGAGCGCGCGTTGCACGTGACCTGCGGAATCGACTGGGCTGAGGATCACCACGACGTCGCCGTGGTCGACCAGGACGCTCGACTACTCGGCAAGCTCAGGATCGGCGACGACGCAGCGGGCTTCCAGGACCTGCTCCGGTTGCTCGCCGACCACGGTGACAGCCCGGACGATCCGATCCCGATCGCGATCGAGACATCTCGCGGACTCCTCGTGGCCTGTCTGCGGGCCTCTGGCCGCCGGGTGTACGCGATCAACCCGATGGCTGTCGCACGCTACCGTGACCGGCACGTCGTCTCCGGCAAGAAGTCCGACCATCAGGACGCCGTTGTCCTTGCGAACATCCTGCGGACCGACGCCGAGCTGCATAGGCCGTTGCCGGACGACTCTGACCTGGCCCAGGGCGATTGCCGTCCTTGCCAGGGCCCAGCAGGACGCTGTCTGGGACCGCACCCGGGCCCACAACCGGCTCCGATCGCACCTGCGTGAGTACTACCCGGCGATCCTTGAAGCGTTCGCCGACAAGCGGGAACGGCTGCTGGCGCGTGAAGCCCGCGCGATCCTGGCGATCGCGCCCACTCCGGCCGAGGCCGCCCGGCTCACCCGAAGCAGGCTCAGAGCCGCCGTCACGCGGGCCGGCCGTCATCGTCGGATCCAGGCAGAGACTGACCGGCTCCTCGAAGTGCTCCGTCGCCCCCGGCTTCGCCAGCCGGCCTTGGTCGAGAAGGCGATGGGACATCAGACACGCGCACTGCTTGCCCAGCTCGAGACGGCCTGCCGGGCCTGTGACGAGTTGGCACACGACACCGAAGAACTCTTTCTGCAGCATCCCGACGCGGAGATCATCACGAGCTTCCCCTGCACCCCGGTGCGGTCCACGTACAGGATCGCGTTCATGATCTCGCGTAAATCGTGCTCGGGCGGGCGTCCGATGTTCAGCGCATGCTGGCGCCGCCCGGACCGCCAGGCGCGGCTGGCCCGGCCACCCCGTCGCACTCGCGCTGCTGCCGGCCTTCGATGGCGGTGTCACAGCTCCGTCCGCCAACCGCTTCGGCTCAGTCAGCCCCACCGCAGTCGACCACGTGTGTACGGAGCATCGGTGATGCCGTCGACTACCTGAACAAGCCTTCCCTGAACAGGCCGTTCGAGCCTGTCTCGGCCACGCGCAGGCCAACGCGGGCCTCGGCGGCAGAGGCAGGACGTCTGGTAGGCCGCTCGCACCACATCGGCTAGGTTCGCCGCATGGAACCCTCTTCGCTTCTCCGTCACCTACGCAGCGAGCTGGATGCCTTCCGGACTTGTCTCGACAGCGACCTGGCCGCCCCCGTCGTGCACTGCGGCGACTGGACATTGCTGGATCTCGCGGAGCACTTGGGCGGTTCGAACCTCTGGGCGGCCGCCGCCGTCACCGAGAAGCGCGGCGACCACGAACCTCCGACCGCACCAGGCGAGCGCGCCGCCCTGTTGCGATGGTTCGACGACGCGTCGCGGAGCCTGTACGAGGCACTCGACGCCGATCCGGCCACTCCCGCGTGGACGTTCCACCCGCCGCACACCGTCGGTTTCTGGCAGCGGCGCCGGTGCCTGGAGGCGCTCGTCCACCGCTGGGACGCCGAACTCGCGGTGGGCACCCCGCAACCGCTCGACGCGGAACTCGCCGGCGAAGGGGTGGCCGAGGTCTTCGACACAATGGCGCCAAGGCAGATCGCCCGCGGACGCGCCCGGTCGCCCGAGGCCGCTCTGCGCCTGACCGCCACGGACATCGGCGCAACCTGGGACTACGGCCCTGGCGCACCAGCGGCCGAACTCGCCGCACCTGCGGAAGCATTGCTACTCCTGCTGTGGGGCCGGGCGCCCCTCGACGGCGGGGCGTTCGTCTGGAACGGCGACGAGGAGGCTGGGAGGCGGATCCTGCATGGTCCGTTGACCCCCTGAGCCGTGTTCTGGGGGCGGAGCGCAGCATGACACCTGCCGCCGCGCACCCATCGATCGGGAACGCATTCGCCGCCTCACGCTGCTACGGGACCGCCTCCGTCGAACTCCTTGCGGTTGCGAACGATCTCCGCTTGATGACCCTGCACCCAGCGCACCACGTGCGTGACGGTGTCGCTGAGCGATCGGCCCAGCGGGGTCAGCGCGTATTCGACCCGAGGCGGTACCTCGGCGTAAGCCGTACGCGTGACAAGGCCATCGCGGGTGAGCGAGCGGAGCGTCTGGCTCAGCATGCGTTGGGAAACCCCGGCGATCCGCTCCTGCAGGGCCGTGAAGCGCAGCGGTCTGTCCGCGAGCGTGGTGATGACCAGGACGGTCCACTTGTCGCCGACCCGGCCGAGCACGTCGCGCACGAGTTCGATGGTCGCCGCACATTCCGGAGTGACCCCGTCGGCCAACAGCTGGGAACGCAGCCCAGAACTCATCCGTCTGTTCCCTTCGTGTGCGTAGCTGACATGAAAGTGCGTGAGCGGGAGCCCTTGATCGCGGCGGCTGCACCCACGTTACATACGGATGGTAATCAATGGGCTCCTGCCCCGATACGCCGAGATGCCACGTGAGGGAACCATGGCCGGCAAGGAAGCCGTCGCACCGGACTCGCCCACCGACAAGCACGTCGACAGCGCGCCCTGGACCGTGCGGCACGACACGTTCACTATCGAATTCCACCTGGCGGCACCCCCCGACACGGTCTTCGAAGCCTTCGCCGACACGCCGAGCCGACGCCGGTGGTTCAGGCTGCCGGGCCGCCAGGTGTCGTACCACCACGACTTCACAGTGAACGGAGGCGAAACCGCAACGAGTATCTTCACGGTGCCGGGCGCCGCGCCGGAGCAGCTCGCGTACGCATCCCGGTATCTCGACATCGTGTCGGGCTCGAGGATCGTCTATGCATACACCTCACAGGTGGACGGCATCCCGCGCTGGGGCTCGCTGGTGACCGTCGAACTACAGCCGGAAACCGACGGCACCCACCTGCGGTGGACTGAGCATGCAGCCTTCCTAACCCCGTCCGCGGAACCTGACCACGACCTTCCCCACCTGCGCGGTGCCACCCGCCTGCGGTTGAACGGTCTCGCGGCAGCGTTGTAACCAAACGAACCAGGTGGACCGCTCGCGGTCAGGTGGAGTAGTGCCTCGCGCCCGAGAGGTCGTACCCAACCAGCCCGGCCGCCAGCACCTTGCCCAGCCCGGCGACTTACTCCACAGACGGGCTGCGGGAACTCCTCGATGACCTTTCCGGCTCCACAGGACAACCCCGCAACGTCATGGTCGTGTGGCACTGCCGCGTTCCCTGTTGCCCCATCAGCGGTGGCAAACGGCCGGGGCAGCGCACCTCTCGGGTGTCGGGCCCTTGCCGTAGGTCCCGACACGCACAGCGCGAGGATCGACGGGCCCGTTTGTCACAACGCGCTGAGCGATGCGGTCGCAGCCGATCCCGTCCAAGGAAGCCGTGACTCTCGAACCCGAAGCGGATGCCCGGTCCACGTCGTGGCGGCCTCTGCCGCATCGCCCTCTCGGCCACCGCCTGCAGCGGAGATCATCCACTTCTACCTCCGGGCAGCTCCGACACCCCGTCCGTCCACGCTAGGTGAGCAGTCGCGGCCACGCCAGTCGTGCCCGCGCACAGGCAGGACGGTGCTGGGACGCCGCTGCCCCGCGCAAGATCAGGGGCGAAGCGTGCCGGTGGGGCGCCACCGCATCCGGCGTGCACGGAGCCGAGACCCGCGAAACACTGCTCATACAACGCACGAATCCGCGATCGAACGATGGAAGGAGCCGGGTATGAGCGTGCGCGTCGCAGTTATCTACTACAGCGCCACAGGAAACGTGCACGCGCTGGCGCAGTCCCTCGCGGAGGGGGCTCAAAGCCGCGGGGCGGAGGCCAGACTCCGCCGGGTGGCGGAACTGGCTCCCGATGCGTCGATCGAAGCCAATCCCGTGTGGCGGGCGCACATGGATGCCACGAAATACCCGGTCCCCGAAGCGACGCTAAACGACCTTGAGTGGGCGAGTGCCTACGCCTTCGGGACACCAACCCGGTACGGAAACGTCTCCGCGCAGCTTAAGCAGTTCATCGACCAGTCCGGCGCCCAGTGGCAGGCCGGGGTGTTCCACAACAAGCCGGTGACCAGCTTTACTTCTGCGATGAACCGGCACGGTGGCCAGGAGTCCACCATCCTGTCCCTGAACAACGTCTTCTACCACTGGGGCTGCATCATTGTCCCGCCCGGCTACACCGACCCACTGCTCTTTGCCGCCGGCGGCAACCCCTATGGCACCAGTTGGCCCAGCGGCGGGGGCGAGGGACCGGACCAGGCGACCCTGGACGCCGCGCATTACCAAGGCCGGCACCTGACAGATATCGCCACCCGGCTCGCCGCCGCCTGAATCCGAGACGGGCCGCCTTCTGCACGGCCGTCCGTCAGCAATCCGATACCGTCCCCGTCCGCTTCTGGAGGACGCATGGAACTCTTTCCGTCGCTGCCGTATGACGAGTGGCGTGACACCAAAGAAACCCTGCACCGGTTCCTCCAAGTCGTCGGCAAGGTGCGCCTGGCCGGGTCGCAGCGCCGTAACCACTGGTGGAACGTGCCCTACCACCTGACGGGCTCCGGCATCACCACCCGTCCCATGGGCCTGGACGACAACGGCAACTTCTTCTGCATCGATTTCGACTTCACCGCGCACCGCTTGGTGGTCGCCGCCGGCGACGGCTCGCGGGCATCTTTTCCCCTGCCCGGCCTGTCGGTGGCCGCCATGTATCGCCGGCTGCGTCGGACCCTGGACGGGCTGGGCATCGAGGTGGACATCGACCGGCCGCGCCCCTTCGATCTGCCGGATGCCGGTCGCCCGTTCGCCGAGGACGAAGAACACCGAGCTTACGAACCGGCGCAGGTGAACCGGTATTGGCAGATCCTGTCCCAAGTGAACCTGGTCCTGGAGGAGTACGCAGCGCAGTGGTCGGGCAAGACCAGCCCGATCCACCACTTCTGGCACACCTTCGACATCGCAGTCACGCGTTTCTCCGGTCGTATCGTGACCCCGCCCGCCTCCGCCGACCCGGTCACCCGGGAGTCCTACTCACGGGAGGTGGTCAGCGTCGGCTTCTGGTTCGGCGACCCCACCTACCCGCAACCTGCCTTCTACGCTTACACCGCACCGGAGCCGAAGGGCATTGCCGATCAACCGCTCGAGCCCGCTACCGCCCGCTGGGTGGAACGCAACGGCAGTCACCTCGCAGTCCTCGATTACGAGGCCGCTCGGACGGCACCGTCACCGCGAGCCACCGTACTTGCCTTCCTGAACAAAGCTTTTGAAGCTGGCGCCGAGCTTACCGACTGGGACGCGGCTCGCGACGCCTGTCCCGGCGGCATCACCGATCCCATGCTCCTTAAGGGGATCCGGGGGTGACCTCACCGGCGCCATCCGTCCGGTCGGCGGAGGTGACGTCATTCCAACGTGCCGCTTGGAACCACACGCTGGCGATAATCGCGGTCAGCCCGGCCGCTGCACCGGCGGGAATGGCAGCGGTGAAAGGCGCGTGCAGTCCATAGACCAGAACGCCGGCGTCGGCGCCGATGACAATGCCGGTGATGACACCGATACTGCCCGCAACACTCAGCATCCGCTGGAACGGTTGCCGTTTAGGGCTGAGCATGACAACAGCTTGCTCAGGACCGGAAATGCCGAAAGACAGTGGTCCCCTCACTCCGCCCGTTGTGACCGTAGAAGCCGAGAGAAATCAGGGCCGCCGATACGGCACCGAGAAAGATGCTGGCCCGCCCATTGGCCTCGCCGATTGTGCCCGCACGCTGGGTCTGAACGTTGTAGTGCTCGGTGGTCAGTACGGTAATCCATGCTGACGTCGCCCCACCGGCAGATGTCAGTCGCAAGCTCTCCCGGTCGCCAGGTGACGTCGGCCGCTTGGGACTGGCTCCACTCATGGTTGACCAGCCTCCTCGACCAGAGACCCTTTACAGTGCTTACGGAGTCTAATTGACCTGGCCGTGTCGCGCGCTACTGGAGCAGGGGCATCGTGTGGAATTGACGTGCTCCCTGGCCTAAAGTCCAGGGATTCCGGCTTGGGTCGTCTGACCTTTCCGGGGGCTTCCTGCTTCAACGCGCTGTGCGGGCATGTGTGCCCGTCTTACCGGCACTCCACAGGCGTTTAGCGTCTCCACCCGTCCGGCGGTGACGATACGGCGTCCTTCGAAGAGGACGTTGCGTGCTGCGTTGTGGTCGCGGTCGTGCACGGTGGCGCACTCGCCGCACGTCCACTCGCGGACGTGCAGGGGCTTGGGTCCGTCCCTGAATCCGCAGGCCGAGCAGACCTGTGAGGACGGGAAAGCGCGGTCTACCTTGGCGAAGGTCCGGCCGTGCCTGACTGCCTTGTATTCCAGCATGCCGACGAACGCGGACCATCCCGCGTCGTGCACGGACTTGGCGAGCCGGGTGCGGCCGAGGCCGGATACCGCGAGGTCTTCCACGTACACCGCTTGGTTGTCGCGAATGATCTGTGTGGATGCCTTGTGGTGCCAGTCCCGGCGCCGGTCGGCCACCTTGGCGTGCTGGCGTGCGACCTTGATGCGGGCCTTGGCCCGGTTCTGCGATCCCTTGGCCTTGCGAGACAGCTCCCGCTGAAGGCGTCTGAGTTTCTTCTCCGCTCGGCGCAGGAAGCGGGGGCTGTCGATCTTTCGGCCGTCCGATAGGACCGCGAAGGCGGACAGGCCGAGGTCGATACCGGTTTCCGCTTTCACCTCGGGCAGGACGTCCGGCTCGGTGTCCACAACGAAGCTGAGGAAGTACCGGCCGGAGCTGTCTTTGGTGACGGTCAGAGACGTGGGCGCGGCGGGAAGCCGACGGGACCACTTGACCTTGAGACTGCCGATCTTGGCCACATACACCGTGCCGTTGTCCTGAAGGGAGAACGCGTTGGTGTTGAGGCGGATCGACTGCCGGGTGTCCTTCTTCGATTTATAGCGGGGAGGGCCGACCATGCGGCCCTGCCGCTTGCCCTTGACTGAGTCGAAGAAGTTCTTGTAGGCGGTGTCCAGGTCCCGCAGAGACTGCTGCAGGACGACCGCCGACACGTCGGCGAGCCAGGCGCGTTCCTCGGTGCGCTTGGCCTGGGTGATGCGAAGCCGGGACAGCTCGGCCGACTTCACGTACGGCAGTCCTGCCGTGTGCGCTTCCTTCCGGTCGCGCAGGCAGTCGTTCCATACCACGCGGGCGCACCCGAACGCACTCGCCAGCGCACGGCGCTGGGAGGCGTCGGGGTAGGCCCGGTAGTTGTAGCGGAGCTGCACAGCCAAGATCCTACTAGAATTGGTCTCATGGAGGGGCAGAATGACTATAGGCGTGGCAGACATGTTGTTTCGACGATGCATGTGCACTTGGTCTTCGTGACGAAGTACCGGCGCGGGGTGTTCAACGGCGAGATGCTGACGCGCTGCGAAGAGATCATGCGCAAGGTCTGCGAGGACTTCGAAGCGGAGCTGAAGGAGTTCAACGGCGAACGCGATCACGTCCACCTCCTGGTGCATTACCCGCCCAAGGTCGCCGTCTCGAAACTGGTCAACAGCCTCAAGGGCGTTTCTGCCCGCCGGATACGGCAGGAGTTCACCGGCCGGATCAACCGCGCCATCATGGACGGCCACCTGTGGTCGCCCTCGTACTTCTCCGCGTCGTGCGGCGGAGCACCGTTGTCAATCGTCCGCCAGTACATCGAGCAGCAAAAACGTCCGCTCTAAGGTGCACGTCAGAGCAGCCTTGAGATGCATTCATCCCCGGCGTGAACGCCGGGGCTTTCTGCAAGAGCCCCGGTAAGCGTGCGACAAATTGCCGCATGTCCGCGGCGGAGTCCCAACGCCTCACCGACCCGGATGCCTGTGGCCGCCAGGCGGGCGATCAGGAATCGGTCACGTGTGTCATCCGGGGTTCGGTAAGACCGCGAGTTGTTCGAGAGCGCCGTGAGCGCAGCCGGCCATAGTGCAGGTCGAACGGCTCGTCATCGACCAGGAGGCGGATGAGCTTGCCATTGGTGAGCCCTCACCGGCCAGACGAAGTGCGGCGAGGGCGAGCGATCCCCCTGCGTGCCTTCGTCCATACCGAGGCGGCCAGTGCCGTCGTTCTCCTGGCCGCGGCCGCCGCTGCCCTGGTGCCGGTGAACACGGCCCCCTCCGGCTATGCCTCCCTGTGGGGCCGGCTCGTCGCCGTTCAGGCCGGCCCCCACCGCAGTCCACAGCCGGTTCTCCGGGCGCCGGTCGACCAGCCCGGGCAGGTCGCTACTCCCGCACCGCGCCCGAGCCCGTCGGCCTGGCCGAAGCGCCGCTCAGCCAGGCGCCCGCGCAGTGGATGGCGCGCGGCGACAGCCACCTGGCCGTGCTGCGCTACGACGCGGCCCGCGCCGAGCGCGATCCACGTGCCGCCGTGCTCACTTTCTGCGAAAGCGCCTACCAGGCCGGGGCCGGACACGCCGGATGGGACATCGCAGCGCTTGCGTGCCCGGCGGAATCACGGACCCGGCCCGTCGGAACTGACGCATTTGGTCAGCAGTGCAGTGGTCAGGCGTCGGTATCGGTGCGCGCCAGGATGCCTTTGAGCAGGCCCGTGGACTGGCCAACCTCGATGAGGTAGCCATCCGGGTCGCGCATGTAGCAGCGCAGCTCGGCACGCCGGTCTATGGGCGCGGTGAGGAACTCGGCTCCCTTGGCGCGCGCTGCCGCGTAGAAGCCGTGGATGTCCGCCACCCGTACGTTCAGGAAGCTGGAGACGGTGTGGCGGTCCTCTGGCGGGCGCAGGACGACGTCGGGTTTGTCATCGGTGGGACCGCCACCGGGGTTCATGATGATCCAGCTGTTGGCGACCTTGATGATGCAGGGGTTCTCCTCCAGCACCACCTGCCCGCCCAGCACCTCGGCATAGAACGCCCGTGAGCGAGGGACGTCACCAACCGTGAGGAAGTGCGTGAGCAGCAGGCCCTCGGTCGGTGCGGGAAGGTCGTCGGCCGTGGCGCCAACGGCGATGAAATCGGACATATGGCGAGCGTAAGGCGGAAGCCCCCGCCCGGCATTCCCATCCGGCAGAGCCCGCCGAGCACGGCCCCGCCAGCACGGCTGGCCGCCGAGCGATGCCAACTACTGGTCGCAGCGTGCCGTCCGGCATCGGGACGCAGCCAGCAGGTGATGTCGACGGCCAGGACCAGCCGGCCGTCGAGGCCCGTGGCAGTGACATGGAGGCAAGGAACCGCCGCAGCCGGCCGGCATCGCCCCGGCCGCGGGCGACCACACCGCCTGGATGGCCGAGCACCAACTCGAACGCGCCTACCGCGACCGCTTCACCCGTGTGGTCGCAGTGGACACCACAGAGTTCTTCACAGACATCACCCTCTCGAAAAGCGCTTGGTGGCAGATGCGTGTCTGGGCCCTGAAAGGACACGCCAAGCTGTGGGTACAGGACGACCTGCCCAGCCTCCAACCCTCACCGCCGGCATCGCCCGCGATCTCGACGCCGTCATCGCCGGACTGACCCTGGCCTGGAACTCAGGTGCCGTCGAAGGGCACGTCAACCGGATCAAGATGCTCAAGCGCCAGATGTTCGGCCGAGCCGGCTTCAAGTTGCTACGCAAGCGGGTACTACTCGCGTGAGCCAGCTGGCTGAGTTCCGGCTACTTCGGGAGCCGGAAACCGGGCTGTTGGGCCCACGCTCGAAGGAATTCCGCCGAGCCGTACGCGGCGGGCCACGGATCGGTCATCGTTGCGACGATGCCGGGAAGGCCGGCCGCGATTGGAATCTGATCTTCTCGCAGTTCGGCGTTGGCGACACCACCGATCACATGACGGCGGCGGTCAGCAGGGCCGTGACGAGGTGGTCGACAGGACGGTTGCAGAACGCGATGACGTCGACCGCGTGGGTGGGGGTGAAGCCGATGAGAGGTTCCTGGTCGACTTCGTCGGCGTGCTCGGCTTCGAAGATGGCCTCGTCACCGATCTCAGGCCCCATGAGAGAGATCAGCACGGGCCGACGTCCGTCTACATCCCCGGCGTCCGGTGATTCCAAGGCTTTCCGCGTGAATGTTCAGGTCGTACTCGCCTACCCGCTTCTCCTCAAACCGTGCCGAGGCGCCAAGCAGGAACTCGCGGAGCCGCTGGATCGCCACGCGGGGGGACGGCTTCCGCCAACTCGATCACCAACACCGGTCCGCTCATGGCCCGGAGCCTAACCAGCCGGGACTGTCACCCCAACCGATTACCCAGCGTGGCCGCACCACAGAGGCTGAGCCAGAACCCGAGTGTTGAAGTCACTGCGGGCCTTGCCACGGGGGCATCGAGGTGGTCCTTGTGAAAAGGGTTTCCTGAACAGCCAAGTTCACGGGCGACGGCCCACCCGCTCGGCGGACTGCTGGGCGCTGTCGGCCACGCTCGCCTGCCCACGGTCGCCGCGTACCAGCGTTCCCGTGATCCCCGCCCCCGTCAGCACGGCCGTGACGTGCAGCGCCACGGCGACCGCGACGTTCTCCGGGTAGCTGACGTCGCTCGGATGCGCCAGCGCCACGTACACCGTGGCCGGCAGCCTCCAGCCGCTCCACGCGAACATCGAGCCCGATCCCAGCCACGCCAGCGCAAGCAGGAGCGGATACGGCAGCCGGGTCGACCGGCGCCGGACGAGAGCCAGTACGGCGGTGGACGCGGCGAGAGCCCAGCAGGCGCTGACCCCAACTAGCACATGCCAGCTGGCTGGCCGCTCATCGCGGTGCGCGATGCCCAAGGAGCCATCGGCCGCCCAGTAGAGCCAGGCCAGGCCGGTCACGGCGCCGGTCACAGCAGGCCACAGCGGCCCTGAGGAGGTGCGTGTGCGGGGTGGCTCCGGCCGGCGCAGCGCGTGTGGCCAGCGCCGCCACAGATAGGCGGGAAGCGCGATGGCCAGCGCGATCCCGGTACCCACGAAGCTGCACTGGAGCAGCACCGCTTCCCAGCCCGGCATCGCCGCGTCACTCCCCGAGCCCTTCGAACTCCCCGTCCCAGAGTTCACGAGCGCGCTGACGACCACGTACGGCAGGATCGACACCAGGAACCCCGACCCGACCCAGGCGAAGAATCCCACCAGCCAGCCGGGGATCCGCATTCCCCACGGCCGCACCAGCGCCAGCCCCAGCATGATCCCGGCCACAGCCATACCGATCGTGACGGTGTTGAGAACCAGCCACCCGCCCAGGCTGAACCCCCGCCCGACCGGCAACAGCCCCAGTAACGAACCGACCACCCACGACACCTTGATCACCAGATACGGCACGAGGGCGGCCGCCGCCCCGTACGCCGCCGCACGCCCGATCCGGTCCCAACGCTCCACCACGTCTCCCTCTGCTGGGGATCCCCATGCTCCCGGGCCCGCACGCCCCTCCGCATCAGCCCCCAGGCGCACCCCGCTCGTCCGCTGGTCTGACTCGCCCCTCCAACCTGCGGACCACCCATATGCGGACCACAGCGTTGCGGCCCGAGCCGCGTGCAGGCACCGAAGCATCCCGAAGTCATCGCAGTTGACGATCAGCAGCCGGGCATGGGGCAGACAGCCCCAGTAACTCACTCAACCCTCTGCAGGCGTGACGGCCGCGGGGCCGGGGGCCGTCACGCATGCCCGCAGTGTGAGACCCGACCAGACGTCGCGCACGGGAACATAACCGCCTCGGAGCGACAGTGCCGTCATTTCTCGTGAATATCCACGACCTTGCCGATCACCAACTGCCGCCGCGACCAATGAACAAACGCTGCTGCTGGACGTGAACGAAGCCAACGACGAAACACTGCGCGACCGGGCAGCGGCCCCTCCTCGATCTGCGGGTCGGCGGGGTTCGCCTGACGGTCCAGCGCATCCCGTACCCGGTGCTGGCCCTGGCGACCGGCATCGCCGGCTCCCTCGGGAGCGCGGTGTGGCTCGGGCGTTGACGGACCTGGCCGTCGTCGGTCTGGCCTACGCGGTCCACCGCCGCCCGGCGCTTGGCCAGCCGGTCGACATCGCCTTGACCGCCGCTGGCGTCCTCGCCGCGATCGTGTTCGGCATCGTCCAGGCCCTGATGCCATGGCCCGGGCGGTGTGTGGTCGGGCCACCTCGGTGCCCCGACCACACGGCCTGGCCGCCCCAGCGCGCAGTCCAACCCCTTGGCCAACCGGTGATGAACGCTCGGACGTACTGGAGCCCTCGGCGCGCCACCCGTGGGGGCTCGACAAGATCGCGGGTGGAACGGTGCAGGTCCGCTCGATGATCTAGTGAGCCACCAGCGCGGCCCTGTGGTCTTCCCCAGGCCACAGGGCCGCCGCACGTCGTGGGCAGGGCCGGAACCGGCCTTGCAGCTCCCGCGCAGGGCGCGGGCGGTGGACGGCCGCGAGGGGGGGACCGGGCAGCGCCAGGCCGAGGCGGCGGGAGCGGTGGAGTTGGCCGACGCCCTGGCCGAGGAGAGGAGATCGTAGATCTTGTTCCAGCGTTCGCGGGTGGTCTGCTCGCGTACTCTGCCGGGCCGGGCCGGGCCGGGCCGGGCCGGGCCGGGGCGGGTTGCGCCGCGACGCGACGCTGCAACCGGCCCTGCAACCGCTCGAACGCCAGGCGGCCCGCGGCGTCCCATACGACCAGCTCGCCGTCCAGGGCCGTCGCATCGGGCAGCGGCGCGGCGCCGGAGCGCAGCTCCGGGAAGGAGGGTTCGAGGTCGGTGCCCGTGGCGTGTTGGGGTTGGAGGTGGCCGCTGAGGTCAGGGTCGTAGTGCCGTTGTGGCGGATTGGAGCAGGTGGACGAGGCTGTCGCGTTGGGTGCTGGGCCAGGAGCTGAAGCGGGTGGTCAGGGTGGTGTTGATGGCCTGCTGGAACTGGTCGGTGACCGCCTCGCCCTGGGGGGTGAGGTGGACGCGGGTCATCCGGCGGTCGTTGGGGTCGGGTTGGCGGGTGAGCAGGCCGCGTCGCTGAAGCCGGTCGACCAGGCCGGTGATGTTGGTCTTGTCGCAGTGCAGCAAGGTCGCGAGCTCGCCGAAGGACGGCTGCAGATGTTGGGCGAAGCACAGCAGTTGCGCCTGCTGGGGTGTTAGTCCCAGTTGGCGGCTCGCTGTGCTGAACAGGCCGTCGATCTCCATGAAGACTCCGATCAGCGTCTCGACGAGTTTGTCGTCGGGTGCGGCGGCCATGGCAGGCAGTCTACTACCTGGACAGTTGACACCCTCTACCAAACTAGTCGATGCTATGGACTATCCATAGGGTCGACTAATTGGAGGGGTCATGCGTATCGAGGATCGGGTCGCAGTCGTCACCGGCGGATCGCGCGGAATCGGACGGGCGATCAGCGGCCGGCTCGCCGCGGCGGGGATGTGCGTCGTCATCGGCTCCCGCGACCAGGAGACGGCCGCGCAGACGGTGGACCAGATCGAGGACGCGGGCGGGCAGGTCACCGCGGTCCGCACTGACATCACCCGCCCCGAGGCGGTCAAGGAACTGTTCGATGCGGCCGAGAGCCAGTACGGCCGGGTGGATGTGTGGGTGAACAACGCGGCCACGGCGACCGCTGGGCCGCTGGCCCGCGCCACCGATGACGACTTCGACCAGTACCTGCACGCCAACGTGCGGGCCACGTTCGTCGCCCTGCGCGAGGCCGCGCAGCGCATCAGCGACCACGGCCGGATCATCTTGATCTCTTCCGCCCTGACCGTGTCGCCGCTGCCCGGCATGGCGCTGCTGGCCGCCAGCAAGGCCGCCGGTGATCAACTCGCCCGTACGCTGGCCTGGGAGATGGGCTCGAGATCCGTCACGGTCAACAGCGTCCTGCCCGGCCTGACCCGTACCGACGTCATAGCCACCGTGCCCCCGCACGTCATTGACGACGCCAAGGCCCGCACACCGCTGGGCCGCCTGGGCGAACCAGCCGACATCGCCGACGTCGTCGCGTTCCTGGCCTCCGACGCCGCCCGCTGGATCACCGGCCAGACCATCAACGCCGCCGGAGGCATGGTCTGACGAGTTGGCGCCGGGCCAGGGCCGGATGGCACACAATCCCAAAGACCTTGGCCGCGATCATCGGACCGTCCGCAGACTGGTTACGCGGTCGCGGTGATGGTCTGGTGATCGGCAGGGTGGAGTGCGGCGGTGTGTCGGGGGCGGAGCTGGCGAGGCGGGTCGACGCCGCCGTTCCGTCGACTAGGGAGAGCCTTTGGCCTGAGGCGAGATCCGCATAGCCAACGTGCCGGCAGCGGCTCCGGCGAAGACGCTCAGGCTGGCTAGCGGCGCTGACCGCGTCGCTGCGGCCGTGAACTTCTGATCGTCTCCGCGCCATCCGCCCACACCGCTGATACCGGGGATCAACTGCGCCCGGCCCGGGGAGACGCCGAGGGCCAGGAGGCGAGGATATTCGGCCCGCTGGGTGCGGCCACGTTTCTCGAGGGCGTCGGAATCCCGGCCGGTGAGAGTCCTGGAGTGCTCCACGCGCGCGAGGAGGGGCCCGTAAGCCGGGCAAGGGTCCGGGCCCCTCTTCTGCGCACGCGTCCACCGGGGGGTTGCACGCGTGCCGTGCTCAACGCCTGCGCGTGCAGGAAGGTTACGCCGCCTCCTGGGTGTGCAGCCGAGTCGCCGTTGCACACACCCTGACTGCGCGACCCGCGCCCCCTCTGTGGGCCGGGGCTCGGCAGCTTGCGGCACGTCTCTGGGCCAGCGCGGAGGCACGAGTGCCTGCGACGGCTGTCGGGCCACCCGGATCGCTGAACCTGCCTTCCATGGGGCAGCGCTCTCGCAGGCCGACGGATACCGTCGATCATGCTCTGCTGTGACATGACGGCGGGGCTGGGGGTGGCCCTTTTGCTGTGCGCCCTGGTATGGGCCGCCCCGACAAAGCCTGCCGCGCAATCTGTAACCCGGGACAGGCAGCAACTGCTGTCCCGCCTCGCCGAGCGTGGTGGAGTTCGCTGCCGAGAGCGGACAGCTGGCTGGGCCCTCTCTTCAGCGATCCCGCTTCCAGGAGCAGTCCGGCCACGCGGGCGGTTTTGCCGGGGTCAGGCGAGGGCGTTGCGGAGGTAGACGGGCAGTGCCTGGCAGATGGCCGGGTTCGCCTTCCAGCCGGGGTCGGTGAGTTGGCCGGGAGTGATGACAGGGCTGGAGAGCACGAGCGGCGCCTGGTCAGGAACGGACAATGGCTCTACGACCTGGGCTATTGGGGGTCCGATCCGAGCAGTTGTGTGGCTGGTGTGGTTCCCGGGGAAGGCCGCGTGCTGTTTCTTCTCCGTGCGCCGATCACCGTCGACGACTTGCCGGAGGTTCTCCGGCCGTACAACCGGGGCCTCCATAAGCCTGCGGTCTCCGTCTTCAGTTCCTCTGTCGCCCAGTACGTCGAGACGGCCTGGCGGTGGCAGGCGGCCCTGCAGATCCTCCAGCACATCGAGGAACCTGACTCGGTTGGAGAGGCGGAGTGCATGCGGCACTACGACCGCCTCTACTCGTGCGTGGAGCTTGTGGTCGACGCGGCACGACGCATCGATCCTCAAGCAGAGGCCGACGACCTGCCATCGGTCTGGGTTGAGTTGATACGCGAGAACTCTGTGTGATTCAGCGGGCGGCATTACCTGACGATTGCGGCTCCCTTTTCTTGCCTCTGACTTGTGGGTTCACGGCTGGGTGAGGATGCGGGTGTGGAGGAGTTCGAACGAAGCTCGACCGTACATGGCTCGCTTGAGCGTTTTCACCCGATTCACATGCCCTTCGACGCCCCCGGAGCTCCAGGGCAGAGTCAGGCCGGCGGTCACCGCGTCGAGGTCCTGCCGGAGGAAGCCGGCGAAGCCCTTCATGGGCTTCAGCAGTCGGCCCGGCGCGCCATCGAACGGGACGACGATGCCGTCGAGGTGTGGAAGAAGGAGATCTGGCCGCGGGGTAAGAGGACCGCGGCGGAGCGCGGTGCCTGGATCGTCTTCGAGGGCGAGGCCGGCCAGTCGATGACTCCGCCGCGTGCCAGGACCTGGGGCCGGATCGGACAGACCCCTGCCGACGTACAAGTGATCGTGGCTCCGGCAAGATTTTCGTAGCCGGAGATCATCTCGGTGCGGTGGTCGGTCCGCCCGCGTAGCGGGCAGGCTTTGGCTGTGCTCAGTTGAACTGGCCAGGGCCAGGACGTCGCCCTGGCCGAGGAGCCGCCCGCCGCGACCAACGTCATCGACCTCATGCAGGCCCTTCAGAGCAGCCTGGACACCGCCCGCAGGGGCCGCGGTGAGCAGTCGGCCGCCGCGCCCCGTCCGCGCGCCGCTAGACCGCACGTCCGTCGGCGGGGGAAGATGGAGTCCAAGAAGGCCCCGCCGAAGACGGCACGTGCGTCGACGAGGGATCGCGGCCGCGGCACGGGCGGGAGCGAGTTGCAGAAGCTGAGCAAGGCGGAGCTGTACCAGCGGGCGACCGAGCAGGACGTTCCCGGCCGGTCGAAGATGAGTCGCGAGCAGCTCATCGACGCCCTCGGGCGTACCGGACGCCGCCGCACGAAGAGCCCCGCGGGACCGCCTCGCATCATGGCCCGCGGTTTGTCAACGACGGGTCCGCAGGTGGACAGTCGCGGCATCGCGTGTCGAACGGGCCATGCCAGGCACTGGGCCCTAGCGTCGGAGCGGCCCCGCTTCGACAGGACAGCAGGGCCCCGGGCGGCCTCAACCATGAGCCCTGGCCGAGAGCCCGCCCGCCGCAGCTTGAGGACGGACCCTAGCCATCAGGCCCCGCACCACATCGGTGGGGCCGTCGGGCCGCAGAACAGGGGGTTCTCCCGGACACCCGACGGATGGGCGCTGATGGCGTCGTGGGCTGGGTCGAGGGTGAAGCTGATACCGCCGACGGGATACGACGTCGGGGCAGTGGTACGGGTGATCCGGCCGGTCGCCCGCGTACCGGAGGCCTTGGATACGACCCCGTGGACGACGATGCCCGTGCGCCCCGTCTCGGAGTTCGGGTCGTCGCACGGCGCCTGGTGATGCACGGCCGCGCAGTCGCGGTAGGAACGCTCCTTCAGGACAAAGGTGCGGTCGCGCTTCACCGTCAGCATGCCCGCGTGCGCGACCCAGGTGACGTCGGACTGGAAGGCCCAACTCGTCGGCCCGGGCGACGGTTTCGCCGACGTGGACCCGGTGGGGTCACTGGGATGCCCGCCCCCGTCCAGGCCGAACGGCCACAGCCGTATCACGGCATAGCCGACGACCGCCGCGAGCACGTAAGCCGCGATCAGTAGCAGCCGTTGTCGCGACAGTTTCGCCATGCGCTGCCACTCCACTTGTAGCGGGGGAGTCCCGTGGCCGGGGCCGTACGGAACGGGCGGCCCTTGTCGGTGATCGTCGTGGTTCCCGAGGTGGCGCCGTCCGACCACTCCAGCCGCCCGACCCAGGTGCAGTCGCAGTGCTGTGTGGACACGTCGATCTGGAACTCGGCGGGGGCCGCGGCCGTCACCTTGTACGGGAACGAAACCGCCCGGACGTCCCTCGGGCCGTCGGTGCCCGTCACCCAGCGGGGCGGGGAGGCGTCCAGGTCCTTCTTGCCATACCAGAGGGTGAGGGACTCGCCGCCGACGCCCCCGCCACCGCACCCCTGCCCGGGCCCCGAAGGATCGAGTACGGTGCCCTGTCCGGCCTTGGCGCGTTGGATGACACGCACCGTGAATGCCTTGACGACGATGGCGTGGCCGTCGCGTCCGGACACCGTGAGGTTCAGCCGGAGGGTGCCCGGGGCCGCGCCGCCGAAGGCGTACGGATCCTGGTCCCATGTCGTCCCTCCCCGGCTCGGCCGAGAGCCGGGCACATACCCGGCGAGCCCCGCCGGAGACGTGGGAAACACCCATCCGCGACCGGTGCCACAGCCGTCGTCCAGGTGCGGCGAGACGCCCACCGAGACCAGCGGGCCGACCCCGCTGCTCGGGCTGGCGCTGGCGGTGGGCTCGGAGTGGGGAGGCTCGTGGCCGGGGGTGTCGAACAGCCCGGTCACTGTGGCCCACGTGTTCCGCAGCGCCGAGTCAGCGGCGTCCTGCATCACGCCGACGGTGGCGGCCGTCAGCGCCGTTCCGAGCAGCCCGAGGAGGGTTACGCGCCATCTGCGCCAGAACGACGGGTTCCGCTCGGGTGGCGATGATTCCGGCTCGGGTGTGCGGCGACGCTCCATCGAGCGGCGCCGCCAGCTGTCCCGCTGCCTGGTTCCCCCTCTGCCAGACGGCATGGCCCCTACCCCCATGTGTGACCGACCGTCGTGCAGATGCCCGTAAGACACCAGAGAGAAACGGGCGAGATACGGCCAGAGGCTCCCTGAGCGACCGGCACGGGCACAGCCCACCGCGAGGAGCCCGCCTGCTGTCCCGATGGGTGCCGGCCGTTCGACCGGAGACGGATCCGCGACCCCACCGAGCTACTCCGGCCGCCTAACTGGCCGTTCTCTATCCGTTCGTGCGCTCGGTCTGGTTCGAACGGGGTCCTGGATCGGGTGACTTGTGGGCTGGTGGGGCATAGAGGAAGGGCCTCTTGGTAGCTCGCGGTTGTCGAGTCCAACGAGCAGCAAGAGGCCCTTTTGTCGAAGTGTCGCGTGGTCGTGGTTGCCGGGTCCAGTCCGTCCACTCCTGGGTGTGACTGTCTCGCCCATCGGTTCGGGAATGCGGCTGACAGGCCAGAGCGCCGACAACGGTACGGCTCGGACATGAGCGATGCGGAGTGAGCACTGGTGCGGGATCTGTTGCCGGTGCCGGGATGGCTGGCGGGCCGGGGTGGCCGGCCGGAGGGCTACTGCCACCGGCAGATGATCGACGCGGTGCGCTATCTCGTCGACAACGGCATCAAGTGGCGGGCGATGCCGTCCGACTTCCCGCCCTGGCCGCGCGTGTATGCCTTCTTCGCCCGCTGGCGGGAGTCGTAGCCGATGCGGGTGCGCTGCTTACCGCCGGTGCGGACGTTCAGGCCGAAGCGGGCGGCGGTGCCCGCGGTGAGGTCGGCCTGGAGTTCCAGGGTGCCGCCGGAGACGGTGAGCGGGGTGGTGGCGTCCTTGACGGTGGTGGCCCCGATGTCCGTTCTCCTTCCTCGCAGGGTGCTCAGCTCGCCAGTCTCGGCGGGCGGGAGCGAAGCCACGGCGACACATCGACCGCCAGGACCAGACGCCCGCCGTCGAAACGCGGCAGCGGCAGGCCGGCCAGCACCGTCCGCAGCTTGTCGACGTCGAGCCGGCCGTGGTTCAAGCCGCCGTACATCGCTCCATGCCCACGTCGATGCTCGGGCAACAACGTCAAGTCCACCGGGGACTTCACAGCACCGTCCGCACACAGCACCGCGTCCACCAGCTCGAACAACTCATCGCGCCAGGCGGTCAGACACTCGTAGAACTCTCCCCGGAAGCGTGACGCATCCGCGAACGCTTCCCTCCGGACAGCATCAGGCAGCAGACTCACCTCACGGCCGCGCAGATCCAGGTCGTCGACCACAACAAGGGGGGCTGGGGCCACATATCGCCATGGATTCAGTGGGAGAAAACGTTGCCCAGCCAGCAGGAGGACGCGGGCGGGTTGTGGTGTGGCGGTGGCGGGAGCAGCGGTGATGATCACGCTGTCGAAGTGGCTGCGCCGCGCCGAAACCGACGAGGGCGCCAGGCCCGGTAACGACGTCGGGTGAGTCGGCCGAGCTGCGCGAGGCCCGCAAACGGATCCGGCTGCTGGAGCAGGAGAACGAGGTGCTCAGGAGGGCTGCGGCGTATCTGTCGCAGGCGAACCTGCCGGCAAAATGATGTACCCGCTCGTCCGCGAGTTGGCCGCCGCCGATGTCCCCTACCGGGTGCCGGTGGCGGTGACGTGCCGGGTGCTCGGGCTGGCTCGCCAGCCCTACTACCGGTGGCTGGCCCGGCCTGCCACCGACGCCGAACTGACCGAGGCATACCGGGCCAACGCCCTGTTCGACGCGCACCGCGATGATCCCGAGTTCGGGCACCGCTTCCTTCTCGACGAGGCCCGCGCCGCCGGTGAGGCGATGGCCGAGCGGACCGCCTGGCGGATCTGCCGGGACAACGGCTGGTGGAGTGTCTTCGGCAAGCGAAGGGGCCGCGGCAAGAACGGCAAAGCCGGGCCACCGGTCCACGGTGACCTGGTGCGTCGGGACTTCACCGCGGACGGGCCGAACCGGTTGTGGCTCACGGACATCACCGAGCACGCGACCGGTGAGGGCAAGCTGTATCTGTGCGCGGTCAAGGACGTGTACTCGGGCCGTATCGTGGGCTATTCCATCGATGCCCGGATGAAGTCCCGCCTCGCGGTGGCCGCGCTGGAGTCCGCCGTCGCCCGCCGCGGCCCCGCTGCGGGGGGCATCGTGCACTCCGACCGCGGTTCGCAATTCCGGTCCCGGAAGGTCGCCGCCGTCCTCACCCGGCACGGCCTGGTGGGCTCGATGGGCCGGGTCGGGGCTGTCGGCGACAATGCCGCGATGGAGAGCTTCTTCGCACTCCTGCAGAAGAACGTTCCGCACTCGGGAGCGACCCGGCGGACGTTCCGAGCACGGCCCCTCGCGCGCGCCACCGGCCGCCGCATCCTGCTGATAGCGTCCGGAGGCGCCGCCGACCTGCGCCGAGTCGACCCGGCTCTCCTGCACCCCGCCGACCGCCTGGTCCTCAACGACGTCGACCCCAACGCCCTCCAGTACGCCCTCACACACCTGCCGCCCGCGACCCGCGCCCAGACCGCCGCGGCCCCCTGGCAACGTCCTGCGCACCGCCGCCCATCTGGCCGCCGACCACGGCCCCTTCGATCTGGTCCTGGCCGGAGGCCTCTTCGACTACCTCGAAGAACGCTTCACCCGAGCCCTGATCCGCACCACCCTGTCCCGCCTGTACCGCCCCGGACACACGTTCTACTTCTCCAACATCGCGACCCCGAACCCGTACGCCGCCCTGATGACCCACATCGGCCGCTGGAACCTCCTCGAACGCACCCCCGCCGACATCGAGGCCGACGTCCGAGCCGCCGCGCCGCCGGGAAGGAAACATCGCCGGACCGGACATCACCGCCGATGCCACCGGCCTGACGCTTTTCGCGACGGTGCGGCGCGCTGACGAGCCGGGGTGATCCCCGCAGCCAGCATCGTGTTCCTCCCTGACGCGGCATCGGTCGTCAGTCGAGGCCTTCGATGATGCGGAAGTCGCGCTCGACGCCGTCAGCAAGTACGGCCAGTGCCTCCTGGTAGGCCGCACTCGCGCGTGCGGCGACCGCCTGTTCGAAGCTGTCGAACTCGATCAGGACGGTGCGCTCGGCGATTCCGGCGTCGTGTGCGACGACCCGGCTGCCGCGGGAGAGCAGCCGCCCGCCCGCGGCCTTGACGGCTGGACCGGCCAGCTTGTCGTAGGCAGCAAGCCTCTCAGGGTCTGCGATGGTGCGGTAGACGCTGACCCAGTAGCCCTTGGCCACAGTACCTCCTGTGTTCGGAATTGATGATCAGAAGCATGCTCGGATCCATGGCCGGCGCGCTGTGGGTCAGCGAGCCGACGGAGACGGCGTCGAAGTCGGACGGCTTCGATCAACCGGCTGGGGCTGCGATCGGATTGGTTTCGGGTGAGCGTCGGCGGGCGAGGACGAACCAGAGCCGGTCGAGTCGATGACTGGCCTCGCCGGAAGGGCGGCGGCCCGGACTAGAACGAAGAGGAGCCGACAAGTAGGTACGAGTCGCACCAGTACGACGTGATCGGCCATCAATCCTGAGCCCCTGCCACAGATGCCGCCAGAACTGGCCGGGCTCTCACAGGAGCAGTTGGACCTGCTGCGCACCGGCACCCTCGCCTTGTGAGCGCAGGCCTCAGCGCATGACCGTGCGCACGATCGCTGCCTGGCCGCCGACTCGGATCCGGTGTCCCGTGCGGTCGCGGTGGACGGTCGCCGTGATGGTGGACGGGCTGCCGAGGTGGTCACCCATGTCGACAGCGAGGCGGTGTGTGCCGAACCCGGCAGCATGCGCTGCCAGGCAGGCCGTGCTGTTGGCGTTGGCGATGTCCTCGGGGACGCCGATCGACGGGGCGAACATCCGGGCTGCTGCTCGGCCGTGTCGGTCCGGGGGCGAGTAGGCGTAGCAGCCCAGCAGACCGTAGCGGTCACAGGCTGCGCGCAACAGGGTTAAGTCCGGCGTGAGTTCGGCCAGTGCGGCGCGGGATCGGATGGGCAGCAGAAGCCTCGGCCGCCCGTTCGACGCCACGCAGGCGTCGCCGGCGACCGCGTCCTCTGTCAGTCCGAGGCCGCCTGCGACTGCCCTCAGTTCGGATCCACCGGTGCTACGCAGGCTGACCGGGCCCGGGTCGAACGACGCCGTCAGGCCGTCACCGTTTCGGCTTGCCCGACCGTCGAAGCTGCGGTGGGCCGTACGCAGGGCGGCGCGGTAGTCGTGGTCGCCGCCTTCCCGTTCGGCGAGCACGGCGAGGGCGGCGACGGTGCCGTGTCCGCAGGCGGGCAGTTCGCCCTGGGCGGTGAAGAACCGCAGTGTGTACGCGGGCCGACGACGCTCGATTCCGGTCGCGCGGAGGAAGACGGCGTGCGATGTTCCCAACGCCGTGGGAATGCGGCATCGCTCCTCGTCGGTGAACGGCGCATCATCCAGAACGGCGGTCGGGCTGCCACCCGCGCCGTCTCGCTGACACGCGACGACGACCGCTACCTCGGACATGGCACCGGGCCGGTGGTCAGCAGCATGGTCAGGTCCAGTGCGGGCGCGCTGTGCGTCAACGCCCCGACCGAGATGAGGTCGACGCCCGTCCCGGCGATGGCGAGAACTGTGTCCAGGCGGATGGTGCCCGAGGCCTCCAGCAGGATCCGGGAAGCGTCGGCCCGCCCGGCCCGGACCTTCACGACCTGCTCGATGTCGGCCACCGGCATGTTGTCGAGCATGATCCAGCGGGCTCCGGCGTCGAGGGCCTCGACGGCCTGGGTGACGGTCTGCACCTCGACATCGCTCTCCACTATCTGCCCGGTGCGCGCCATCCCGCGCCTGACCGCCTCGATCGCGGCGGTCACCCCGCCCGCCGCGGCGATGTGGTTCTCCTTGAGCAGGACCATCGCCGCGAGATCGAGGCGGTGGTTGTGGCCGCCGCCGGCGGTGACCGCGTACTTGTCCAGGGCGCGCAGGCCCGGCGCCGTCTTGCGCGTGTCCAGGATGCGCGCCCTGGTCCCTGCCACGGCTTGGACGTAGCGGTCGGTCAGCGTCGCGATGCCGCACATGCGCTGCAGGAAGTTCAGCGCCGTACGCTCCCCGGTGATCAGGCTGCGCGCCGAACCGGACAGGTGCACCAGGACCTGGCCGTCGGCCAGTCGGGCGCCGTCGGCGACGGCCGGCTCGACCTTGACCTCGGGGTCGACCTGCGCGAAGACCTCGGCGACCACGGGGAGGCCGGCGGCGATGCCGCTTTGCCGGGTGCGGATCTCGGCCGTGGCCGCCAGGTCCTCGGGAACGCTCCACTCGGTGGTGATGTCCTTCCCTGACACGTCCTCGGCCAGGGCGGCAGCGGCGGCGGCCCGTGCTGCCGCCGAGGGAAACTCGGTCGTGGTCATCTGGTCTCCAGCTCTGAGCGGACGTCGGCTTGGTGGCGACAACCGCTGACGAGGCAGCACTGAAGTTCCGCTGGGCCGGTTTGCAGGACCTGGTGGATCCTGTACTCGATCTCCCGCGTGCCGGTCACCCCTCCCCCCGGCCACGAACAGGTTCCGGGTGAGCCGTCCGTGCGACTCGGCGCCGACGTCGAACTCGAGGCACCATGCGCATGTACCGGTCCTCCCGGCCGGTCTCGCCTCCGTCGACCCGGGCCTTCAGGAACGCCTCTCACCCAGGTCGGCAGGGCAGGTGCCACAACAGCCTCCTCCGATTCGATTTCCGAAGCGGTCACCGATGCTAGCGTGTCGGAATTCGAAGCATCAACCCTGGAGAGCTGGACATCCCGACATGGCAACACCCAGACCTGGCAATCCCGTTCGCGGCTCGACCACCGGCCGCCCCCTCATGGCCGCACTCGATCTGTTCGGGCGGCGGTGGAGTCTGCGCATCCTGTGGGAGCTTCGCGCGGGTCCGCTTGGATTCCGCCCCTTGCAGAAGCGGTGCGACGACATGTCCTCCAGCGTGATGCGGCAGCGCCTGACCGAACTGCTGGATGCCCAGGTGATTCACCAACTACCGGACAGCCGCTACGAGCTCACCCCGCTGGGACAGGAGGCGCGCCACGCCCTGAACCCCCTCGCCCGCTGGGCGGAACGCTGGGCGGCCACGATCGACCCGCAAGGGGCGGACCACACCGACGACCAGTCCGCCAGCCGCGTCTCACATCCGGACACTGTGGACGACGGGACGCCGGAGAGGGACTCCGCGGACTGACGCCCCGCCTCGGATCGGAGGCGGGGCGGGACCGCCGGGTCACGAGGTTGCCGTGGCTCGGCCGAGCGCCGGGGACAGGCGCGAAACCTCCGCCAATCCTTGTGGAAGCAACCGCCAGGTCAACGCCGAAGATCGGGCGCACTCCATGCGCTGCGCACGACTTCGCGAACCGAACGGCCCCGGTGACGCTGTCGCGATCCGTCAGAGCGAGCCACTCCATGCCCCGCTCGGCGGCTCTCCGCACCAAGGCCTCGGGATGGGATGCGCCGTAGCGCATGGAATAGCCGGACGCTACGTGGAGATGCATGAGCCGCTCCACGTACGCCTGGATCTGGTGCCGGTGTCCCTTCCGGCATGGCCGCGGAGCTCCAGGTCTGAGACCCTCGAACGGACGGTGGCCCACGCCCCAAATCGGTTGTGTCCTCCGTCACATGAACGCGACCGGAAAGCGACTCTCCGACCCTTGATCACGATCTCGCGCGCAGTGCTTCCAGCCCGCTTGTAATGCGACAGATCGGCGGGGGACACGGCCAATGCCGCGACTCGCTCGGGCATGCCCCCGGAGACGGGGCCCGGGCGGAAGAGGCTGATGTCGGCGACGACGTCCTGCATGTGCCGAGGTTGCAAACGACCCACCAGATCCTGCTGACCAGGACTCTCGAGCTTCTGTGTACGGTCCCCGTGTTGCGGCAGGTCGTGTTGCGCACGGAGTGAGCTGAGTTGTGGATGAGTGGCGTCTGTTCTGGACGGGAGTCGGCGGTACCCCGGATGGCGATCGAGACGATGTGCTGGGCGCATGGGGCGACTTGACCGAGCGGGAGCGAGCGCTCGGGATCCGGCCCGGACAGCCGATCCTTCTCGCCCCGGACGGCCGCGTCGATTGGCGCCTGAGTGCGGTCTTCCGGCATCGGGACTTCGCCCGGAAGGCGGAGGGGACGAAGGAGACGTACGCGCCGGACTACCGGTTGTTCTTCACCTACTTGTGGCGCCGCGGACTTCGGTGGGACGAGGCGACGGCGGACGTGCTGGAGGACTGGGAGGACTGGCGGCGGCGCGGCGAGGGGAACCCGTCTCCGATCGGTGGGGCGAGGTGGGCACGGGAGTTGGCGGCGCTCGGGCTGTTCTACAAGATTGCCGTCAGGCTGGGCTTCATGCAGGCGTCCCCTGTGCTCACGCACACGGTGAGCACGCCGGACGGCGGCACAGTCGAGGTCGCGGACCTGGCGCCGACGGATGTCCGCAGCTCGCACGAGACGCCGGGGCCGCTATGACCGGGTCGCGGACCGGCTGCTGCTGCGGGAGATCACTCGCGATCGTCGGGCGAGGTGGACGGCTGCGGACGGCCGGATGTTCGAGGCGCACGTCGACGAGTTGACGGCCCGGCAGCGCGAGGACGGCGACTCCAGCCTCCGTCCCGACAATATGTCCGTTCCATGTCAGCACGGTCGTAACTGCCGGGTCTTACAAGGGCTTAACACAATGAGGTCGATCTTCCCTGATTGCCATGTCGCAGGCCGAAGTTGAGCGTTCGGCTGGTGTGGTGGGGACGTCCGTGGATCGTGTCGGATGATCTGTGTAAACCGTCGCCGGACCGGGAGGTGCTGTGCGGGATCTTGTATGTACTGCACACGGGCATCCAGTGGGAGTACCTGCCCAACGAGCTGGGCTTCGGCTCGGGCATGACGTGCTGGCGCCGGCTGCGGGACTGGAACGACGCCGGAGTCTGGCAGCGGCTGCACGAGGTCCTGCTCGCCGAGCTGAACGCGGCGGCGAAGCTCGACTGGTCGCGCTGCGTGGTCGACTCCTCCCACGTCAGGGCGCTAAAAGGGGAAGCCACACGGGCCCGTCCCCGGTCGACCGGGGGCCGGCTCGAAACACCACATGATCATCGACGGCCACGGCACTCCGCTTGCGGTCCTGCTGACCGGCGGCGACCGCGACGACGTCATCCATCTCATCCCACTGCTTGATGCGATCTCACCGGTCCGAGGCCGCGTCGGACGTCCCCGCCGCAAGCCCGACTCCCTCTTTGCTGACCGCGGCTACGACCACGACATCTACCGCGACCAGGTCCGCGCCCGTGGCATCGTGCCCGCCATCGCCCGCCGAGGCACCTGGCACGGCACCGGACTACGCATCCGCTGGGAACGCAGGGCCGACATCCACGAAGCGTTCCTCAAACTCGCCTGCTGCCTCATCACCCACCGACAACTCGGCTCATTGAGGTCTTCTCGGCAACGAAACGGTTGCGGTGTGTGACGGGGTGCGGGTGCCCGCTCGCGACCTAGGTCTGCGGTGCCAGGGTGCGTAGGACGTCGAACTCGTTGCCCTCGGGGTCTGCCATGACTACCCAGCTTCGGTCTGACCCTTGGCCCACATTTGTCTTGGTGGCGCCGAGGCCGAGCAATCTGGTCACCTCGTCCTCGGTGCTGCCGTCGATTGGGCTGACGTCGAGGTGAAGCCGGTTCTTCACGGTCTTGCCCTCAGGTACCTGGATGAACACCAGGGTGGGCGGCATCTGACGGGCCCGAACATCCTCGACGGTCGGCACCCAGGAGCCGATCTCGACCTTGCCCTCGCTCCGGTCGATCATCTTGAAGCCCAGGACCTCGCACCAGAAGGCCGCGAGCCTCTCAGGATCGTGGCAGTCAACGGCCAACTCGGTGAACCTACTTGTCATGACTCTCCCCAGGTAGTGCGGACGGGGTTCAGAGTATTGGCCAGGCCGCCCGTCCGACAGATCCGCGATCTTCCTGGCTGGCGAGGCCCTCAGACGCGCTTGACCCGGCATCAGATACGCGAGAAGCCCCTGGTAGGAACAGGTCTGCGAAGATCACGTTCCGGAACCCGGAGGCTTCACGCGTTGACCAGTATCACCTACACCGCAACACTCGACGTCGGCAGGGAGACCGCCGAGGCTCTCGCCCAACTCTTGCGCGAGCACCGCGAACGGCTCGGCACCCGCAGGGGGACCCGCGCGGAGTAATTGTCAATAGCTGTGGATCGGAGCTGCGCTCATGCCAGCGTCGGTTTGCCGGCGAGGATCTGGATCCCCGTTGATGCATGCCCGTTCATGGTGTGCACCGTGATGGCCCGGGCATCGATGGTTTCGAACTCGGCGAGCAGGGTGGAGAGCCACTCCCGGGAGTGATGGCGGCAGACCGCACCGTCGCCGGTCTCGAACACGCCGTAGGTGCCGTAGTGATGGGCATAGCGGCCGTAGCGGCTGTGGTTGCGTTCATCGTCTTGCAGTAGAAGATCGCTGACGTAGAGGATCCCGCCGGGCTTGAGGATGCGGTTCAGCTCGGCGATCAATCGCTGCTGGGCGTCATCGCCGGGGACGCAGGTCAGCACGGCGAAGAGCAAGACTGCGTCAAACCCTGCGTCTGGGTAAGGCGAGACCGGCGGTGCATCCAGGGCGGCAAAGCGCATGGTGGGATGCAGGCGGCGTGCCCGATTGATCATTCCTGGTGAGGTGTCGACGCCCGTGAGGTTGCCGAAGCCGCGCTGTTCGAGCTCCTCCATGATGCGGCCGTATCCGCATCCGTAGTCGAGGATCGCGGCGTGCCTGCTGATCCCGTCGAGCCAGGGCAGATGGAGCGGGTGGGTGAACGTCTTCGTGCCCGCAGCGGCATCCCAGTAGGGAACCTGGCTGTCGAGGTCGGACATGGCGGATGCCTCCCTGGGCGCTTGGCTGAAGCCGGTCATGCTGCCACGGCTGTGGGGCGCTCGACGAGCCGGCCGCATTCGAAGCGGGCACCCGCCCGGACGAGAGCGACGAGGTGAGGTGCGTTCACCGCCCGCCAGTCGAGCACGTTGGCCGTTTTGTGAACCCAGCACCTTTGCTCGCGGGTGTCGGGGAACACCTCGGCCAGGGCCTTCCAGAAGCCCAGGGCGCCATCCCCGACAGCGAGCACGGGAGCACGCATGCCCCGGCGGGCACAGTCGCGCAGCAGGTCCGCCCACGACTCGCCGGACTCGCGGTATCCGTCCTTGAGCGCAACCAGTTCCTTGGACCCGTCGGCGCGCACCCCGACGAGCACCTGCACGCACGCCTTCGCCTCTTCCAAGCGGACGTTGAGGTGGATGCCATCGGCCCACACGTACACGTAGTCGACCTCGGACAGGTCGCGGTCCATGAAAGCCGCGTGGTCGGCCTGCCACTGCTGAGTCAGCCGAGTGACGGTCGCGGACGAGAGCCCGGCCGCGCTGCCGAGGAACTGTTCCAGCGCGGGCACGAAGTCGCCGGACGACAGGCCGTGCAGGCAGAGCAGCGGCAGCATCTCGCTGATCTTTGGGGACTTGCGACACCAGGGCGGCAGGATCGCCGAGGAGAACCGCTTGCGCTCGCCCGTGGTCTCATCGATACGCTTGTCGTTCACCCTCGGGGCCTTGACCTCGATTACGCCAGCCGCGGTGGTGACCTTCCTGGACTGGTGGTAGCCGTTGCGGACCACGAGCCGTCGGCCGTGCTCATCGCGCTGGTCCGCCAACTCGGCTATGTGGGCGTTGACTTCGGCCTCCAGTGCGGCGGCCAGCATTCTTCGTGCGTCGCCCTCCCGGACGATCTCGTCGATCAGGGAGGAGCTGTTGGCCGTGGTGCCGTCGTCGTTCACTACGCTGAGCACGGACGTGCCTTCCCGGCCGGTGCTGTGAACACCGGTCTTGCTCGGTGACCTATCGATCAATCACCCGGGAAGGTACGTCCTCCCCGGGCCGATCCACAGGTTCTGAGCATTGCTCCCACTCCTCCATCGCGCGCCACAAGCTCAACCAACAGCCGCGCACAGAGCCGCGCAGCGCCGACGAGGTACTCGGCCCGACTCAATGAAGACTGATCTGACGGCAAGCCCCCACCCCGGTCACAATCACTAGCGTCGGTTGGCTGAGGCGTTACGGGGCCTGCTCGCCCGCCGCGTACGCCGCCGCAGTCCGGCTGGTCCTGAAGTCGGAGCCACGGCCGACCGGCCCCCTGTACCCACTGCAGTGAGTCTCATCTCGCCTCAGTGATCCATGAAGGTGATTGCCCGCTGTGGGCGTGTCCGTCTGTACGGCGTCGCCGGCCAGGGCAAGACCGTCGCGCTGCAGTACGCCCTGTCCCAGCTGCCGCACCCGGCGGTCGAGGCCGTCATGGCGGCGATCCCCTCCTCGACGGCTTCGAGGCCCGCCTCACCGCCGACGGCGGCCGACCGGCCGGAGTCGTAGTTGCGCTGCCTCACCGAATTTTGATCGGTGACTTACCTTCCCGCTTACGTGGCCAGTCGGGCGGCGCGCAGACTGAGGTGGTGCCGCTCCGGGAGGTTGGCGGTGCGGCGGGCGGCGATGCGGTAGTTCGCGGCGGCGGCCTCCCGGTCCCCGGCGAGTTCGTGCAGATGGGCGCGGACCGCGTACAGCCTGTGGTGGCCGGTGAGCGCGGGCGGCGGGTCGGCGAGCAGGGCGAGGCCGGCGGCGGGGCCGTCCACCATGGCGATGGCGACCGCCCGGTTCAGGATGATCAGCGGGTTGTCGGAGATGCGGGCGAGTACCCCGTACAGGGCGAGGATCTGCGGCCAGTCGGTGTCGGCGGCGGTATGCGCCTCGTCGTGGACGGCCGCGATCGCCGCCTGTACCTGGTACGGGCCGACCGGACCGCGCGGCAGGGCGGCGGTGATCAGCGAGACGCCCTCGGCGATCGCGGCTGTGTCCCATCGGCCGCGGTCCTGCTCGGCGAGCGGGACGAGTTCGCCGTGCGGGCCGGTACGGGCGGGCCCGCGCGCCTCGGTGAGCAGCATCAGCGCGAGCAGACCGGCCACCTCGGCGTTGTCCGGCAGCAGCGTGTGGACGGCCCTGGTGAGGCGGATCGCCTCCTGGGAGAGTCCGATGCGCCGCAGCTCGGCGCCGGTGCTGCTGGCGTAGCCCTCGTTGAAGATCAGATAGAGAACGTGTAGCACCGCATCCAGGCGAGCTGGCCACTCGGCGCTGTCCGGCATCCGGAACGGCACCCCGGAGTCCTTGATCCGCTGCTTGGCCCGGCTGATCCGCTGGCCCATGGTCGCCTCGGGGACGAGGAACGCCGCGGCGATCTCCCCCGTGCTCAGTCCGCCGACCGAGCGAAGGGTGAGCGCGATCGCCGAGGCCGGCGACAGCACAGGGTGACAGCACAGGAACAGCAGCGCGAGGGTGTCGTCGTGCGCACCCTGGTCCCCGGCGTCGGCCCCTGGTGCGGACCGCCCGCCGGCGGGGACCTGACCGGCCACCAGTTCCTCGCGTCGGCGGCGGGCCTGCTCGCTACGGACCTGCTCGGTCATCCGGCGGCTGGCGACCTGAACCAGCCAGCCGCGCGGGTTACGCGGCACACCCTCGGCCGGCCACTGCGTGGCGGCGTCCAGCAGGGCCTCCTGAACAGCGTCCTCGGCGGCGGCGAAGTCCCCGTAGCGGCGGGTGAGCACGCCGACGACCTGCGGCGCGAGCTTGCGCAGCAGGTCCTCGACGGTTGGTTCGAAAGTCGTCATGGGGGGTGTTCACAGCTCGGTGGGCGGGGCCGCCATGATCTGGCGCACCTCGATCGGCATGTTGAGCGGCCGGCCGCCCGGGCCGGGGGCGGCGGAGACGGCGGCGGCGATCTCGGTCGCCCGCTGCTCGGTGTCGCAGTCCACGATCCACCAGCCGGCCACCCACTCCTTGGACTCCGGGAAGGGGCCCTCGGTGACGACCGGCGCGCCGCCGCTGTGGGAGCGCACGATCCGGGCGGTCTCCGGCATGGCCAGGCCCTGGGCGTCGACCAGTTCCCCGGCGGCGGCGAGGCCGGCATTGGTCTGCTTCATGAACTGGATGTGGGCCTGGATCTCCTCGGGCTTCCACTCGTCGAGCTTGGGGAAGTCGACGTTCTGCTCGCTGAACTGCATCAGCAGCATGTACTTCATGGTTCTGCTCCTCGTTCGTCATACCCGCCCCAGGCGGGGCCGTCACGGGTAGGTAGAAGCACGCTCGGCGTTTTCGACATCCTCGACGGGAATCCACGAAAAAATTTAGCGGCCGCCAGGGGATGGGCCCGCAGCAGCCCCGCGACCCGCACCGCCTCCGCGGCCGCAGCGACCGTGCCACCGGCCGACCACGCCGCGCCGCCACGCCCGGTTTGTAGAGCTGACATCGAGGTCGATCGTTCGCTCGCGCTGAACGGGTCCCGGCACGCGGAGTACCTGGCGGATGCTGCCGCTGCCCGGACGGCGTCACCAGGGCCGCCATCGCCGCTGTGCGGAATCGGCAACTGGCCGGCGCGGTGAGTGTCGAGGTGCACCGTCTGGCGGTCGTGGCACGGACGTTCCGCCGCGATTCCGCGGACGGCGCCGACCAGCTGTTCTGAGAGCGGGTGGCCACCCACGCCGAGGCGCTGCCTCGCGCGTGGGGGCACAGCCTCGACAGTCACTCCTCCGGTGACGCGCCGCCGACCGCTTCTGTCCCCGCGGGTCTGCGCAGGGACGGGTGTGACGCATCGGTGCCGCCCGCTTTGCGTATCGCCTGGTTGTCCCACGCGGCGACCCAGCCCGGGACCGTCACGATGACGGCGGCTGCGGCGGACGCCATCGCGGAGGAACTGCGCGGACCTGCACGTCTGTTGGCGCGCGACATCATCCAAGGATCCGTCCGGACCTGATGGAGGCGGCCGTCGAAAGCCCCCGTGATCTCTGGACCGCTTCCTGTGGCGGACGAAGGGGTGCGGGTCTCCGCGCCCTACTCGGCGAGGGAACCCGCACCCGTCGATACTCGCTCCCGCGGACTCGCACCCGTGGCCAGGACTCTTCGAGGGGCCGTCCTCACTTGTTGCGGCGGTGGCGCTTCCACCGGCCCATCCAACGTCGACCGTGTCCGCGTGCCTCACTTTCGACCAGATCCGGCCCGCCGCATACGCCGACTTGAGCGGCTTCGCGACGATCCCCTCCACGCCCGTCCCTTCGAGCGCGGTGTACCAGAGCAGGGCCTTGCTGCGGTCGGTGGTCGACCACACCGGCTCGATCGGCGGGCCGACGTCGGCGAGCACGTCCAGGAGGACCTGGCGGCGCTCCGAGTACGGGCGCGGGCGCAGGTCAGGGAAGCCCGCCGCGGGATGGGCCAGGACGTCGAACGCCGAAGCGCGCGAGTTCGAGAATTCCTGATGCTCGAACTCGCGGAACCCGTACGCGATGCCCGAGGAGGCGTGGCGTCACGTACGGGTTCTCAAGTCCATATGGCTGGTCCTTGCTCTGAAGCCAACGCTCCATCATTCGCATGTGGGCCTTGCTGGTATGCGCCGGATCCCGTGTCGTACGGTCTGACGTCGCGGTCGCCCACCGTCCGCAACGGATCTCACCGAACCCGGCCGTACCGGCGGCACCGCCGGTACGGCCGAGAGATCTGAACCAATACCGGGAATCAGGCGGCGACGAGCTCCTGCTCGCGGTCCGGCGTTTTGACCTTGGGCTTCGTGTTCGGCAGCGAGAGCCGGAAGACCTTGTGCCACGCGGAGAACACCTGCTTGGGCAGCGGGCCGGTGACGTACTCCAGCTCGTACTTCTCGAACAGCGCGCGCACCTTCACCGCGACCTCGGCGTACCGGTTGCTCGGCAGGTCCGGAAACAGGTGGTGCTCGATCTGGTGCGACAGGTTGCCGGTCATGAAGTGCATGGCCTTGCTGCCGCTGATGTTCGCCGATCCCATCATCTGGCGCAGGTACCACTGGCCGCGCGTCTCGCCCTTGATCGACCGGCGCTCGAAGACCTGTACGCCCTCGGGGAAGTGCCCGCACATGATCACCGAGTGGGACCAGACGTTGCGGACCAGGTTCGCGGTGAACGTGGCGGCGAGCGTGGGGAGGAACGACGGGCCCGACAGCAGCGGGTGGATCACGTAGTCCTTGAGCACCTGCTTGCGGATCTTGCGGCCCACGGCCTTGGCCCGCGCGCGGAACTCCGGGTTCTTTCGGCGGCGCTTGTTCAGGTTCTTGCCGAGCTCCAGGTCGTACGCTGCGATGCCGTACTCGAAGAAGCAGGCGTTGATGAAGTTCCACAGCGGCTGGCCGAGGTGGAACGGGTGCCACTTCTGGTCCTCGTCGACGCGCATGATGCCGTAGCCGAGGTCGTTGTCCTTGCCGATCACGTTGGTGTAGGTGTGGTGCAGCTCGTTGTGCGAGTGCTTCCACTGCTCGGACGGCGAGACGTGATCCCACTCCCAGGTGGTGGAGTGGATCTTCGGGTCCCGCATCCAGTCCCACTGGCCGTGCAGGACGTTGTGGCCGATCTCCATGTTGTCCATGATCTTCGCCACGGACAGCCCGGCGGTGCCGAGCAGCCACGCGGGCGGGAAGATCGAGAACAGCAGTACGCCCCTGCTGACCAGCTCGAGCTTGCGCTGCGCCGAGATGACCTTGCGGATGTAGGCGGCGTCTTTCTCGCCGCGGCCGGCGATCACCTCGTCGCGGATCGCGTCCAGCTCGCGGCCCAGCTCTTCGATCTGCTCCGCGGTCAGGTGGGCGGTGGGGTCGATGGCGGTCAAGATGCTCCTACCGTTCGATGTCGCAGGGGCCCGCCGCGGCGGACACGCAAGTCTGGATGAGGACGCCCGGCTCGGCCTCGGTGATCTCGCCCGTGCGCAGGTCGCGCACGGCCCCCGCCTTGAGCGGCGTGACACAGCCGAAGCAGATGCCCATGCGGCACCCGGAGGGCATGAGCACGCCGGCCTCCTCGCCGATGTCCAGCAACGGCGTGGCGCCGTCCGCGTCGACGGTCTTGCCGGTGGCGCTGAACGTGACCTCGCCGCCGTCGCCGGCGACGACGATGCTGGGACGGAAGCGTTCGGTGTGCAGGCGCTCTTGGACGCCGTGCTCGCTCCAGTGCGCTTCGGCGGCGTCGAGCAGGCCCGCGGGCCCGCAGGCCCAGGTCTCGCGCTCGGCCCAGTCGGGCACGAGTTCGTCGAGACGGGCGATGTCGAGCATGCCGTCTGTGTCGGTGTGCACCTCGGTGAGCCGCAGCTTCTTGTCCGCGGCCAGGTCGTGCAGTTCGTTGCGGAAGATCACGTCTTGCGGCTGTGGCGCGCAGTGGACCATGACGACGTCGTCGAACTCGGTGTCGCGCAGCATGCCCATCACGGGCGTGATGCCGCTGCCGGCCGTCAGGTAGAGCACCTTGGCGGGCTTGGCCTGCGGCAGCACGAAGTCACCGGTCGCCTGGTCGAGCTGGATCAGCGTGCCCGGTTTCGCCCTGCGGACCAGGTGGTTGCTGACCTTGCCGTCCGGCATCGCCTTCACGGTGATCGTGACGCGGCCGTCCCGGCGGTTTGTCGGCGAGGTGAGGGAGTAGGCACGCCACAGGCGCACCCCGTCGACGTCGACCCCGATCCGCACGTACTGACCGGCTGTGTGGCCGCGCCAGCCCCGTCCCGGCCTGATCACGATGGTCGCGGCGTCACCCGTCTCGGGGTGCACGGCCTCGATGCGCCCACGCAGGTCAGCGCCCGCACGCAGCGGGCTGACCAGGTCGAGGTAGTCCGACGGCAGCAGCGGCGTCGTGACCATCTCCAGCAGTTTCCACGCCCTGCTGCGGAGGGCTGCACTCGTCATGTCTCCAGCTTGCTGCGCCTCAAGGCGTAAAGTCCTGACCGCAGGACGTAAATCTGGCTGGCTGAATTGTTCGCAGGGAATAGAAACGTGAGCCATGCAATCCAGAGGGCCAGCGAACTGGCCCTGGATGAGACGACGGTCACCGCACTTCGGGCGGCGCTGAAGACCACCGCCGACGAGGTCGTCCAGGCGATCATCGACGAGGTCCCTCCCTACGCCAACGCCCTTTCGGGCAGCATGGGCGGCACCATCCGCCGAGCCGTCCGCACCGCCCTGGGCCACTACCTGGACCTCGCGAGCGGGAAGACCACAGGCGGCGACGCCGGTGACGCAGCCTACGAGTTGGGCCGCGGCGAGGTGCGCGACGGCCGTTCGATGGACGCCCTGCTCAGCGCCTACCGCGTCGGCGCCCGCGTGGCCTGGCGATGCCTGGCAGCGGGCGCCGTACCCGCAGGTCTGCCCGCCGCCGAGGTCGCCAAGTTCGCCGAGCTGACCTTCGCCTACATCGACGAGCTCTCCGCCGCGAGCGCCGCGGGCCACGCCGACGAACTGGCCGCCCGCGGCAGGGACCACGAGCGCCACCTGGAACACCTGGCCCGCGACCTCCTCGCCGGCGCGAGCCCGGACGTGCTGCTGGCCTCTGCTCAACGGGCCGGATGGCAGCCTCCGGTTTCGCTGACCGCGGTCCTGCTGCCCGCTGCCCAGGCCCGGCCTGCCTACCGCGTGCTCGACCCGAGCACCCTCGTCCTCGACGACCTGCCGGACGCCACCGGTGTGCTGCTCGTCCCCGATGCCGACCGATCACATCTCTTGCGGCAGCTGACCGACCGCACCGCCGTGGTCGGCCCGCCCCGGCCATGGACTCGTGCGTCCGCCTCGTACGCTCGAGCCGTACGCGCGCGCTCCCTCTCCTCTGATATTCGCGACACTGAGGACCACCTGCCCGAGCTGGTGCTGAGCGCCGACGTGGACGCGTTCGCAGACCTGCGTGCCCGAGCCCTCGCACCGCTGCGGACCTTGCCTGTCGCGACCGCACGGCGGCTGGAGGAGACGTTGCGGGCGTGGCTGCTGCACCAGGGCAGGCGGGACGAGGTGGCGGCGGCGTTGTTCGTCCATCCCCAGACAGTCCGGTACCGGATGTCGCAGCTGCGGGAGCTGTTTCCGGATCTCGCATCGCCGCACCGGGTTCTTGAACTGACGCTGGCGGTCGGTCTTCGGGTCAGCTGACGCGTACTTCGACCGTCCACGACCGCGTCCGCGAGCGGTCCAGGAATCGTGCCTCGTTCTCGGTGCCATCAGCTGGCTCATGCGGCCCGGGGAAGAGCGGTATGAGCCAGCTGAGACGGGGGGGTGATGTGAAGACCAGACAAGGCCTCGGGAAGCCCGTCGGGGGCGCTGTCTCTGAGAAGCGCGGTGGCGGATACGGCTCGACTGGATCCGGTGGACGATGCGCACCGGCCCGCTCGTCGACGCGCTCATCGAGCATCTGTCGGTGATCTGGGCCGCTATACCCTGGAAAACGGCTTTCATGTCGTCGTGGAGGCGCTGTCCTGGCACGAACTGGCCCACGGGCGCGGCGGGCTGCAGCTGGGTGTTCGGCGGGGCGGCCAGGCCCGATCACCAGGGGCCGGGGGGCCGGGCCGCTCGCGCCGGGGACCACCGTGGTTCTGTGATGGCCCCGTGCCTCCCTTCCGACAGGTCAGCCGGACGATTGACCGGGCCGGCCTGGCACACCGCGGGAGGGATGATGGGGATGGAATGACGGAACGTGAGGTCAGGAGCTTCCATCCCTTTGCTCTTCGCAGGGAATCCCGGCCTTCGGGCCGGGCGGGAATGCGATCCTCGGTCCGAAGGCGCGAAGCGCCGGAGTTCTCTACGTCTGTGGGGTGACGGTCAGGCCGGCCGCTTCTGGCTCTCGATGTAGTCCTTGACGATGCTCAGCGGTGTGCCGCCGCAGGACCCTGCGAAATAGGAGGGGGACCAGAACACGGATCCCGTGCCGATCCGGTTGATCCGGCCGGTGTACTCCGCGCGCAGGTAGCGGGAGCTGACGCCTTTGAGGCTGTTGACGAGTTTGGACAGGGCGATTTTCGGCGGGTAATGCACGAGCAGGTGGACGTGATCGCCTTCACCGTTGAACTCACGCAGCTCGGCCTCGAAGGACTGGCACACGTCCCGCATGATCTCCTCGCAGCGCGTCAGCATGTCGTCATTGAAGACCTCCCGCCGGTACTTCGTGACAAACACCAAGTGTGCGTGGAGGTTGTGGACAACGTGGTTTCCCCGTCTGACGTCGGGATCTGGTTCCCAGCGTGGTGACATACACCAAGTGTAGTAGGATCGACGAACTCGACCGGAGGGGGTGGGCTGGATGATCCGTGCGTACAAGTTCCTCCTGCGGCCCACCGTCCGTCAGGCGCAGGCACTGTCCGAGATGCTGCGGGATCACTGCTCCCTCTACAACGGGGCCTTGCAGGAGCGGCGTGACGCCTACCGGCACCCGTCGAAGACCAGCGTCAAGTACGGTGACCAGTCGGCGCAGCTCAAGGGCATCCGGGCGTTCGACCAGGAGCGTCAGGGCCGCTGGTCCTTCAGCTCGCAGCAGGCCACCTTGCGCCGTCTCGACAAGGCGTTCGTCGCGTTCTTCCGTCGGGTCAAGTCCGGTGACGCGCCCGGCTATCCGCGTTTCCGTGGGGTGAACTGGTTCGACACGGTGGACTTCCCGAAGGACGGGGACGGCTGCCGGTGGGACTCCACGCCGCGCGATGCGACCACCCGCGTCCGCCTCCAGGGCGTCGGGCATGTGAAGGTCAACCAGCACCGGCCGGTGCTCGGCAAGATCAAGACCGTCTCGGTGAAGCGTGAGGGCCGTCGGTGGTTCGTCGTACTGACCGCCGAACAGGAACGGCCGGAGCCGCTGCCCGCGACCGGCAGCGTGGTCGGGATCGACCTGGGCATCGCGAACTTCCTCGCCGACTCGAACGGCGATTTCGTCCCCAACCCGCGCCACGGGCGTAAGGCCGCGGCGAAACTCGAAGCCGCGCAGCAGGCCCTGTCCCGGTTCCCGCGCCGCAAGGCCAAGGATCGCACCGCCAACCACCAGCGCGCTGTGGAGAAAGTCGCCGAACTGTACGGCAAGGTACGGCGCCAGCGCCTCGACCACGCACACAAGACCGCCCTCGGCCTGGTCCGCGCGCACGATTTGATCGCGCACGAGGACCTCAAGATCCGCAATATGAGCAAGGCTCCCGCGCCGAAGCCCGACCCCGACCGGCCGGGCGCGTTCCTGCCCAACGGGGCCGCCGCGAAGGCAGGGCTCAACACATCGATCAACGATGCCGGTTGGGGGGTGTTCCTGACGATCCTGCACGCCAAGGCTGGAAGCGCCGGACGGGAAGTGATCGCCGTGGACCCCCGCAACACCTCCCGCACCTGCCCCGCATGCGGGCATACCGCCAAGGAGAACCGGCCCACCCAGGAAAAGTTCCACTGCGTCGCCTGCGGCCACACCGCCCACGCCGACACAATCGGAGCCACCAACGTGTTACGGGCCGGGCTGGTCCGTCGCCACGCCAACCCGGCATAGCGAGAAGCCCCGTCCTTCAGGACGGGGAGGAGTCACGGCGAACAGGGTTCACCGACCCCGTGAGGACGCGGAGTTCAATTTCATCCTCGGGATGAGCGGAGTTCCGGTCCTTGCATGCTTCACCGGGACATGGCCCAAGGCAATCGAGCCCTGCCGGGTGATGGACCTCGTCGTGGGTGGCATCGCCGACGACTACACGGGCCGCCTGACGGCCGTCCGCGCCGACATCACACGTTGTCCGGCCGCAACCGAGCGATACGGGATCACCGGAGCCCCGTCCTACGTCCTGCTGAAGGAGGGAGAGGCGGTGGCGCACGGCACGGGGCCTATGACCATCGCCGAGGTACGGAAGTTCCTGGACGGCCGCATCTGAGCGGCCGCTGTGGCACGTGGCCGCGACGCCCGTCACGTCTCGTCTATGGGAGCTGCGCCGCCTGAGACACCTTGGGGCTGAGACACCCCCACAGCTCAGGTACTGACTTCAGCTGGTCAGGGTGATGCTGGATCGTCGAGGGTCAGGCCGGTGCCCGCTATGAAGCCGTCGAGGGTGTGGGGCCGGTACTGAAGTCGTTTGAGCCGGTTGCGGACGAGGGCCTCGAGCCGGTCGAGGGCGACCACGGCGAGGTTGGCCAGGCTGCGCTTGACGTGTGCCCATACCCACTCGACGGGGTTGAGGTCGGGCGAGTAGGCGGGCAGCAGGAACACCGTCAGCCATGCACGCTCGGCGATCAGCTTACGCATGGCGTGGGCAACATGGGTGTTCAAGCGGTCCCACACCAGCACGATCGGCGCTTTGACGAGCTGGTGAGTGCCGTCGACCAGCGCGATGAAGTCGCGTTCTCCCATGCTGCGGCGGTTGCCCTTGCCCGAGGCGTGGGTGCGCAGGCGGTGGCACAGCCGGGTCCGGGAGCCGGGCCTCATGGCGATCAGTCCGGCCACGGACAGCCGTCCTGAACGTCTTCCGCTCACCGTCACCTGCGGAGTCACTCCGCGTCGGCCCCAGGTGCGTCCTTTGGGCGGCCGGCGGGTGAAGCCTGCTTCGTCCTCGAAGCAGATGTAGCCTCCGCAGGCCGCCCGGGGCTCTTCTACCTCGTCCCATGTCGCCTCCTTCCAGACGGTGACGGCCTGCTCGTCGCGCTCGGAGACCCGCCGCGCGGGGACCTGCGGGCTGAAGCCGATCCGGTGCATCAGCCTCGTCGCGCCGGAGACGCTGTAGGAGACGTGGAACTTCCTGCCGATCAGCGTGGCCACCCTCGCCGCGGTCCACACCTGGTCCTCCACCCAGCCGTGCGCGGCCGGGCCCTCATCGAGGTACGCGGCGAGCTTCTCCAGACAGCGGGGGGACAGGCGGCATCGCGATCCGCTCGGGCCAGGGGAGGTCGGAGCCTGCACGCCGCAGTTCGGCCACAACTGGTGCCACTGGTAGGCCGACTTCGGGCTTACCCGCAGGCGCCGTGCGACCTCCAGCGGCTTGATCTTCTGTTCGAACAGTTCTGCCGCCTGTATTCGTACCGTCTCCCGGCGCTGACGTCCCGCAGGGGTCAGCCCGCCCCCATCCGCATACCTCACACACCACGGGAATACATCCACTACCCCATGCCCAGCAGGGACTTCAGGAAAGATCACCCTGACGAGCCGAAGTCAGTACTGGTCGCTCCCACCCGCGGCAGTGACATCGGTGTCCTGGCCCTGGCGGGATCCAGCGGGCGCGTCGAACGGGAGAGAGCACGCATCCTTGCCCAGCAGGGCATGACGGCCGTGTCGATCCGCTGGTTCGGCGGTCCGGGGCAGCCCCCAGGGATCTGCGAGATCCCTCTGGAGACCTTCACCGCCGCCGTCGACTTTCTCCGGTTGAACGGGGCACGACGCATCGGCATCCTGGGCACTTCCAAGGGGGCTGAGGCGGCGCTGCTCACGGCGGTGCACGATCCGCGCGTGGACGTTGTCGTTGCGATGTCGCCCACGTCGCGGGTCTGGTGCAACGTCGGGCCAGGGCTCGATGGAGCCCACCGCCTTTATCGATCGTCCTGGACATGGCGAGAGCAGGCGCTGCCTTTCGTCCCGATGGACGATTCCTGGACTCCTTCAGAAACGGACGGTGGGCCGGTCGCCATCCGCTGGTGGTACGAACTCAGCGAGCGGACGTTTGCTGATCTGCTCCCTCCGGCGGAGATCCCTGTGGACAAGGCGCGGGCCGATCTGCTGCTTCTCGCGGGCGGCGACGATGCGATGTGGCCGTCTCTTCCCTTCGCCGAACAACTGGCACAACGTCGGCGCTCAGCCGGGGCCACGGTGCGTCTGATCGCCCGCCACGATGCCGGCCACCGCCCACGTTTTCCTGGCGAGAGCCCGGCGTCGGCATCCCCACGCTTCCAGTACGGAGGCACGCCCGAAGCTGACGCGCTTCTTGGGACGGTTGCCTGGCCCCACGTCCTCGACGCGCTCCGCAGCATGGGCTGACTCTCCCTCCGGTCGATCGCGCACGAAGCTCGGCAAGGGTCTTTACTGCCTCCCGTTGGCCTTGTTCGCCCTGGTGCGGGCCAGACGGTAGGACTCGGTGCCGGTCTCGATGAAGGTGGCGTTGAAGGTGAGCCGGTCCACGATCGCCGCACAGAGCCGCGGATCGGTAAAGGTCTTGCTCCAGCCCGTGAACGCCTCGTTGGAGGCGATCGCGATGCTGTTCTTCTCCTCAGGCTCCGTCACAACCTGGAAGAGTCCAGTTAATCAGCAGATTCTTGGTCTGCTGGTGGTACAGGCGTCGCGCGTCGCTGACCTGCGTAAAATGTGGCCACGTTTGGCTCGTTGGAGCCGCCGGCCCGGGAATGGTCCGGATCTTGTCCTCAGCGAGACGGGCCTGGTCATCTGTCGATGCCGCATCCCTCGGCTCGTGGACTGCTCCAAGCGGATGTGTCGGCCTGTCGAGTGCTACATCGAGGTGGGCAGGTGCGGGGAGCGGAGCACGAGCAGGGTGATCTCGCTGGGGGCGAAGACGCGGAACGGCGGGCCCCAGAAGCCGGTGCCGCGGCTGGTGTAGAGGAGGGTGCGGGGGCCGTGGTGGCTGAGGCCGGCGAGGGCGGGCTGGTCGAGGCGGACCAGGTGGTGGAAGGGCCAGATCTGGCCGCCGTGGGTGTGGCCGGAGAGCTGGAGGTCGATGCCGTCGGCTGCCGCCCGGTCGACGAACTTGGGCTGGTGCGCCAAGAGCAGGACGGGCAGGTCGGGGTCGGCGCCGTTCAAAGCTCCGGCGAGATGGGCGCGGTGGCCTGCCAGGCCGGAGGACTCGGCGGTGACGTCATCCACGCCGGCGACCACTAGGGTGTCGCCTCCGCGTTCGAGCAGCACATGGCGGTTGCGCAGCGGCTCCCAGCCCAGCTCGTCCATCAGGTCGACCCAGCCCTGGGCCTCGCTGTAATACTCGTGGTTGCCGGTGACGTATACACGGGCCCGGGCGGCCCGCACGGTTCCGAGTGGGGCGGCCTGGGCGCGGCGGCGTTCGGCCGTGCCGTCCGCGATGTCGCCGGTGTGGCAGACCAGGTCGGCTTCCAGGGTGTTCACCGTCTCGCATACCCGTGCCGACCAGCGAACGCGATCGAGGGGACCGTAGTGGGTGTCGGTGATGAGGACGACGCGGATGCCGTCCAACCCGGCACCCAGCCGTGGGAGTTGCACGTCGAGTCGGCGCACGCGTGGCACGCGGCGGGCTTCGGCGTACCCCCAGGCGAGTAGTACGGCGGTTATGCCGAGGACGGCCCAAGTGACAATTCGAGCCCGGTCCTGACTCTCGTCGACGCTGGCCACGGTCAGGACGAGCCGCAATGGGACGCCGAGCAGAATGGACCAGGTGAACAGAACCCAACTGGTGCCCAGCAGGGTGTCACCGACGATCGCCGCCCGGTCCTGCTGGCGCCGGCCGTGGCCGCGCACCATCGCGAGCGGCATACCGACGAGGCCGAGGGCGAACAGGGCGGTGCCGGCGAGCGTGACGGGCAGCGGCCAGTGCTGGCCGCTGTGCAGGAGCACCCAGCAGGGCACGGCCCACAGCAGGACGGGGGCGATCAGGGGGATGTAGCGCATCAGGTGGTGCAGTCGGCTCTGCCGCGGAGCTTGCGCTTCGCTGTCGGCGGGTCGGGTGTTGCTGGTGTCGGTCACGCTTCCCCTCTCTGACCAGGCTGCCGTCTCGCGCACTGTATCCGGTCGCCCTCGGGCCGGCCGGACCGGCGTTCATGGGCGCGGCCCCTTGGGGCGAAGGGTTCTCTGCGGACCTCTGTCGGCGCCGAGGCTCGTGCGGCGATCCAGGTGCACTCTCGCAGCGGTGCAAAAGACGCCGCCCCTGCTGTTCTCGCGGTGGCTGTCACGCGAGGCCGTCCGCCGCGGACGTGGAGGGTGCGCGGTAGGCGAAGGGAGTGAAGTGCGCAGGGGGTGGTCGATGGGCAGGCCGGGGCGCCAGGCGGTGAGGATCTGCGCGCTGCACACGAACAGGCCGTCGGGCAGCTGGTCCAGGGGATACCTGGCCCAGTCGCCGACGCTCTCGTCCGGCTGCGTGGCCGGCTTGCCCTGCCACGCGTGGACCAGGGCGCCCACCGTGACGCGCACGACACCCCCGACGTGATCGACGAGCGCGCCCAGGGGCTTGACGTCGTCCGGGCGGGCGATCAGGCCGGTCTCCTCGCGGAGTTCGCGGACCGCCGCCGCTTCGAAGGACTCCCCGGCCTCGACGGTACCGCCGGGCAGTTCGATGGTGCCGCGCCGATGGCGGCCGAGAAGGATTCCCTGCACGCCGAGGAGGATCGCACCGACCCCGACGGCCGCGTGCGGCACGGGGGGCTGGGCACTGCGGGGGCGGCTGGAGAGGCGTGCGGGCCGGGCGGCAAGGCGGCGGGCTCCAATGAGCTGCTGCACGACCGGGGCGCTCTGATCGGGATGGCGAAACAGGTCGATGGCCTCGACGCGGAAGCCGTACTCGGTGAGCAGGTCCTCCCACAGTTGCGGCGCCAGGACCCACATCTGGGTGGCCAGCGGCGGATCGTCCCTGAGCAGGATCATCTGATCAGCGGCGCGCCGGGACGCAGACCGTCGCGCAGCGCGGGCAGGGAGCGGTGCGGGTCGATGAACGCCAGGGTGCCGATGGCGTACGCGGCATCGAACGGCTCGGCCTGGGCAACGTAGTCGACCAGGTCTGCCTGCACGAATTCCACACCCGGAACGTCCGCGTGGGTGGAGGCGGACGTGCGTAAACGTTGAAGGGGTATCGGTCTGCGCGACGACCAGGCGACGGATCAGCGAGGCGGCGGCTGGCTGGCTCCTCATGCGCGAGGCAATCACAGGATGGAGGAGCCGAGTTGGACCGCCCGGCCACCGACACTGAAGACTGCAGCACAAGGGGTCTCCTGATGCTCTATGGATTCGACACCCACGAGCTGTTCAGGAGGCCCCGTCTCCATGCTCTCGCCCGACGAGGATCACCCCACCGGGAACCAAGTTCGACTATCACTGCTCAAGATCGGATGGACCGGCGCGGCCTGGCCGCCCTGTTCTGGTACATCGTCAACCCGTACGGCACCTTCCGCCTCGACATGGACAAGCGGCTCGGCCTGGCTCCCCTGGCCGTTCCCCGTGCGCGTACGCCGTCTGACGCCTCCGCGCTTGTGTGGGCCGGGGCAGCTCCACAAGCTGCCCGAGTGACTCCACCATCACCTTCACGACGGTGGAGGCTTCGGCAGCCCGTAGGACTGCCGGTGTCGCCGTGGAGGTCAGTTGCCGACGGGGTAGCGGCTGGTGATCGCGATGCGGTTGAAGGCGTTCATCACGGTTGCCAGCCAGGCGATTGCCGAGACCTGGTCTGCGGTGAGTACGGCCGCGGCGGCGTTGAAGTCCTCGTCGCTGACGTGTCCGTCCGGCACGCGTGTGATCGCCTCGGTCAGGCGGAGGGCGGCGCGGTCGTTCTCGGAGAAGTAGCCGGTCTCTGCCCAGGCGGGCAGCACGGCGATCCGGTCGGGGTTTTCGCCCTTCTTGAGGGCATCGCGGGTGTGCATGCGCAGGCAGAACGAGCAGCCGTTGATCTGGGAGGTGCGGATCCTCAGCAGCTCGACGAGGAGCGGGTCCAGGCCCGCTGCGGCGGCGGCCTCTTCCACCTGTGACGACAGGGCGATGAGAGCCTTGTAGGCGGCCGGGTGCTGCTTGCCGATGTTGACGCGCTGGGGGTCGGTCATGATTCCTTCGATTCGTTCGGGTGGCCTGCGCCGCGCACTTGGCGTGCGTGAAGGTGGACGGTCGGGTGTGTTTGTCAGGGGCCGAGTGGTGGGCGGGGCGGTGCCGCCCGCGGCGTGCCCCGGGCTACGACGCCGCGTCGTTGACCTTGAGCTTTTCTCCGGTGTTGGAGACGAAGACGACCAGGAGCCTGGCCCGTTCGGTCGGGCTGGTGTTCTCGGTGAGGACGTGGTGGGCACCCGGCGGCTCGACCCAGTTGTCGCCCTGGTGGTAGGTACTCACGGGCTTGCCGGCGAGCTGGCTGCGCACGGTGCCTTCCAGGACGTAGGCGTAGACGAACGCCTGACCGTGCCGGTGCGGCATCGCACGTGCGTTGGGCGGGAAGTCGACGATCACCGAGGTGAACGTCTTGCCCTTCACATTCGGCAGGGCCTGCTGGAGCAGCGGCTTGAGGGTTTCGGTGGGGCGTGTCGATGCCATGGCCGCAGGCGATGCCCCGGCTGCGGTCGTGTCCTTGGCGTGGGTGGGCTGGTGGGAGGTTGAGCAGGCCGTGGCCGTAGTCAGCGTGGCGACGGCCAGCAAGCCACCAGCGATCCGCATTCCCATCACGAGCGGTCTCCTGTTCAGTCTTCCGTGACGCGGATGATCGTCTTGCCCGGGGTGCGCTTGTCGGGGGCGAAGACGGAGGGTGCTTCGGCGAGTGGCCGCACAGCGCCGAGGACCGGCTTGAGCCGGCCGTCCCTCAGCCGCGCAGCGAGATCGGTGAGCCGGGCGCGGTCGGGTTCGACGACGAAGAAGATCGCCCGCCCGTCCCTGGGCTGGACCTTGGGCGGCATGACGATGGTGACCAGCGTGCCACCGGGGCGGACCAGGGCGGCCGAGCGGTCGAGGATGTCGCCGCCGATGACGTCGAACACGACGTCGGCCTCGCCGGCGTCCTCAAGCTTCTCGGTCTGCAGGTCGATGAAGGTGTCGACGCCGAGCGCGAGTGCCCTGTCCCGGCCGGAGGCCCGGCCGGTGCCGATGACGCGGGCGCCGGCCTCGCGGGCGAGCTGTACCGCGATCGAACCGACGCCGCCCGCGGCACCGTGGATCAGGACGGTCTGGCCTGTGGTGAGGCGGCCGTGGTCGAACAGGCCCTGCCAGGCGGTCAGCCCGGAGATCGGCAGCGCGGTGGCCACGGTGTGGTCGATGTCCGTCGGCAGCGGGGCGAGGTTGCGGGCTTCCACCGCGGTGTACTCGGCGAGCGTGCCGTTACGGGTCCAGTCGGCCAGGCCGAACACCCGCTGTCCGACGCTCAGGCCGGTGGTACCGTACCCCAGCTCTACGACGACACCGGACAGCTCGTGCCCGGGCACGCTCAGCGTCCGGTCGCGGCCGGCGCGATCGGTCCACGTGGCGGGCCAGTCCAGTTCGCCAGGGGTGAAGCCGGCGGCGTGCACCCGCACGGTGACGTCGTTCTCGGCCGCCTGGGGGTAGGGCATGTCCGTCAGGGACATCCCGGCAAGGCTGGCGTTACGGTCTCGCACAGTGATGGCTTGCATATAGGTCCTTACTGCGGAGGGGCGACCCGAGCGCACAGCGCTCGCGCGCAGGGGCTCATAGCGGCTGCAGGTGGATGTATGCCGTGCCCCATGATCGATCTCACCTGCTCTGGCGTCTTCCTTGGTCGCCCGTTGTGCGTTCTCGACAGGGAGACGAGGTGGCCCCTGCGTGTGTGACAGCTCAGACGCGCACGAGTTTGTCGGGATTGAGGACCCTGCGGTACGCGGTGATCAGGCCGTCTGTGATCTGGACCGTGTCGACGGAGTAGACCCGGCCTTCCTGGTGGAACACGAGGGCGAGCTCGCCGCCGACCTCGGCGAAGTCGATGCGGTCCGGGTGCCACTGGCGCCCCGTACGCACCATGACCTCGGCGACGCGCTCGCCGCCGTGGATGAGCTTACGTGCCGCCAAGACCTTGCCGCCGCCGTCGGTGACGTAGACGGCGTCCGGGTGCAGGAGCCTGACCAGGCCGGCCAGGTCCCCGGCCTCGTAGGCGGCGCGGAAGACGGTGAGGACGCGTTCGCGTTCCGTCTTCGACGCCTGCGGCGTGGACTGCTTCGCCTTGGCCACCCGCCGTCGTGCCCGCGAGGCGAGCTGTCGGGCAGCCGGCACGGAGACGTCCAGTACTTCGGCGATCCGGCCGAACTCGAGACCGAAGACATCGTGCAGGACGAAGGCCACCCGCTCAGGCGGGCTCAGCTCTTCCATGATCAGGAGCATCGCCGAGCTGACGGATTCGTCGACGAGTACCCGCTGCGACGCGTCCGGCCCTGTCAGCAGCGGCTCCGGCAGCCACGGCCCGACATAGGTCTCCCGGCGGAAGCGGGCGCTCTTGAGAATGTCGTACGACCGTCGCGCGGCCACCGTCACCAGCCAGGCACGCAGATCATCGATGTCCTGCAGATCCGCTCCGGCCGCCCGCAGCCACACGTCCTGGGTGACATCCTCGGCATCAGCCACAGTCCCCAGCAGCCGGTAGGCCACACCGAAGACCGCGGGCCGGTGCCTCTCCCATTCGGCTCCGAGCGGATCCTCCTGCTTACACCGTCCGTGCCCGTGCCCGTCACCCATACAGATCGCAACCTCCTCCAGCTTGCGGATGCAGCTAGCTATTTCGATCTCAGGATCTTCGAAGACAGCTCCGCAGAAGCGAGCCGACCCCTCCGACACGCAGCCGTAAGTCCTGATCAAGCTGCTTTGGGGATGGTGTCGGCGTAGGGCGTGCGGCGCGCTCAGCAGCGGGACCGTTCGCTGCGAGGTCCGCTTTCCCGGCCTGTGCGTATCGGATCGCCGGTGGGCCTGTGAGCATGTGATCGTCCGGCGCGCAGGGCCGCACCCAAGGACAGCGCCACGACGAAGCCGACGTACAGATAGCCCGTGGTCTCCAGCCCCCATGAGGGTGCCGCGAGCCCGGCCGCGAGGGCCGGAAGACTCAACGCCGCATAGCTGATCACGTAGACGGCCGAGAAGACCTCCGACCGCGACTTCACGGTGGTGACCGCGCTGATGGCGCGGAGGTTGCCGTTGAACGTCAGGCCGACGCCCAGCCCCGCGACGACCGATCCGCCCACGTATACGGCCGGCGAAGCGACAGCGATGGCCACCGCCAGCCCGGACGCACCCAGAGTCAGGAGAACCGCCCCCAGCAAGGTGGCGAGCCGAGCTGCATGCCGAACGGACCACAACCCGCCCACGCTATTGGCCACAAACAGCGCCGCGATGCTGAGCCCGCCCGCAGCGCCGGACCGCACATGCAGGACATTGCTCACCAGGGACGGAGTGAGCGCGAGGAACAGACCCGTGACGGACCACCCCGCGACGAGGGCGGGAACGGAGGCGAAGAACTCCGGCCGGGCTTCCCGAGGAACCCGGACTCTGGGTCGCAACGACGCCAGTCCCACCGCTCGCGGGACGAGTGTTTCAGGGATCATGAGGACGACCGCGGCCAGAACGACGAAGGTCAGCGTCAGGACGGGAAAGACATACGCATCGGGGCGTGAGGTCGACTGAACCAGCAGCCCCACCACTCCGGCGCCGGTGGCCATGCCGATACTCGTGCCCACCGCTGTCGTCGTGGGCCCCAGATACGGACGTCTCTTGGGTGAGAGCTCGACCAGTCCGGCGGCAAGAGCGCCCGTGGCCGTCCCCGTGGCGATGCCCTGCACCACCCGGGCGATCAGGAGGGAGGCGACGCCGTCGGCCGTCCAGAAGATCGCCGTGCTGGTCGCCGCCACCAGAAGGGCGGCGACCAGCACCGGGCGGCGACCCAGCTGGTCGCTCAGCGATCCGACCATCAGCAGGGCGCCGAGCAGACCCACGACATACACGGCGAAGATCACTGTCAGCATCGTGACCGACAGGCCCCAACGTTCCCGGTACAGCGGGTAGATCGGTGACGGTGCGCTTGCCGTGGCCATCATCACCACATTGGCGCAGGCCAGCACGGCGAAGGCCGCACCTCGCCCGAGACGACGCCCGTCGCGAGGGCCACTCACACGTTTCATCACGTTGCTTTTTATGGCGCCTTGATCAGCTCGGCCAGGGAGCGCCCATGATGCGCTCGACCGTGGTTGTGCGCTGGAAGCCGGGAATGAAATGCTCCAGCACATCCGAATTCACGGTTCCGTTCGTGGTCTCCGGGCGGTGCTTGAGTCCCTCGACGAAGGTCTGCAAAAACTCGTTCTTGAAGTCACCCCGCGGATGGACAGCAGTGATCTCGTCCACCTGGCTGCGATCCAGCTCATCCAGGCCCAGGCCGAGCACATCGGTCAGAACCCCCAGATTCGTGATGGCGATCTCCGGGCCCATCCGCCCGGGAATTCCCGGGGTCGTGTGCAGCGCGATCGCCGTCCACACCACGTCGGCGGCCGTGGCCGGGAAACCGCGGTCGAGCATGAACTTGCGTGCGTGGTCGGCTCCATCGACCTCGAAGCGCTGCTCAACGTCGGAAAACGGCGTCAAGAGGCCGGTGTCGTGAAACATGGCGGACACGTAGAGAAGCTCCGGGTCGGGCTCCAGGCCGAGCCTGTGAGCATGCATGGCGCCGAAGACGAAAACGCGCCGGGAGTGGTGGTAGATGAGGGGGCTGGTCATCTCCTGCATGAGGCGGGTGGCCTCGGCGACCGCCACCGTTTCAGGAATCTCTACCCCCGCGATGATCTCGCTCATGACCTCTGCTCCTTCCGATATCGGTGTGTTACGAATGGACGGTGCGTCCGTCTTCCACACTGCCAACCACCCGGCGTCCGGCGCTCCCTCGGTCCGGCCATGAGTCACCCGAATCCGGACAGGCGGGCAGCGGGGTTGTGGGCTCCGCCACGCATCGGGTTGCGATCCTCGTCTACGACGGGGTCAAACTCCTGGACGTCGTCGGCCCCGCGGAGGTATTCGGGGAAGCGAACCGGCTCGGTGCCGACTACAAGATCGTGCTGGTGTCGCCGACCGGTGCCGATGTCACCTCGTCCATCGGGATCCGGATCGCGGTCGACGCCGCCGCCACGGAGCCTGCCCCTGACACGTTCCTGGTGGCCGGCGCAGACCTCTACCCGCGCACACCTGTGCCCCGTGATCTGATCGAGGCCACGCGAACGCTGGCGGGCCGGGCCGGTCGGGTCGCGTCCATCTGCACCGGAGCATTCATCCTCGGCGCCGTCGGCCTCCTGGACGGTAAGCGCGCGACCACGCACTGGAAGGTCGCGCACGAGCTCGCCGCCCGCTGCCGGGCCAGCCGCGTCGAACCCGACGCGATCTACGTCCGTGACGGCACCATCTACACCTCGGCGGGCGTGACCGCCGGCATCGACCTGGCACTGGCACTCGTCGAGGAGGATCACGGCCCTGATCTGACCCGCGACGTCGCCCGCGCCCTGGTGGTCTATTTGCAGCGTTCGGGCGGCCAGTCACAGTTCTCCGCGCCACTGCAAGGACCGCCGCCCCGATCTCCGGCCCTTCGCAAAATCACCGACTTGATCACGGCGAATCCCGGGGGAAACCACTCACTCGGCGAACTCGCCAAGCACCTCAATGTGAGCCCTCGGCATCTCACGCGGCTCTTTCGCGACGAGCTGTCCACCACGCCGGCCCGGTACGTGGAAATGATCCGGTTCGACATGGCCAAAGCTCTACTCGACCAAGGGCATACCGCGACGCAGACGGCATCCCTTGCCGGATTCCCGAATTACGAGAGTATGCGGAGAGTTTTCGTGAGGAAATTGTCGCTCAGCCCCGCCGCCTATCAGCGCCGCTTCAGCACAGCGCGCCGAGCCAACGCGAAGGAACGGTAAGGCGAAGTTGTCGCTGCACGGACACCAGGGCTTCGGCGTAGTCGGCAGGTGCCCGTTTTGTGATCATGTGAGGCCGAGGAGCGCGAGGGGTCGGCGGGCGTCGCGTGCGTTGCGGCGGAGGCCGGCGGCGATGTTACTGACGCCGTTCAGCCCGAGGGCGCCGACGGCGAGGTTGCGCCAGGTCGCCATCGCGCGGGGTGCGTTGCCGGTCCGCAGCTGGGAGGCGTCCTCGGCGAAGGTGGTGTCGCGGACGTGGTGCAGGGCCTCGATTGAGGCTGATCCTTTGGGGTGGACACCCTGACAATGGATCTTGATGGTCCAGGGAGGGATGTCCAGGTGGGACGTAAGTCTCCGTATCCGGAGGA
>NZ_JBSGZV010000052.1:0-65115 GCF_053611185.1 Streptomyces sp. NPDC054834
AGCCACCTCCCGGTGGCCGCCCCTCACGCATGCCGTGAAGCCCTTGGCGGGTACCGGACTGAGCTCTGCTCGCCCGGCGCCCTGCGCAGCGTCCGGCGGGCCGCTGTCGCGCGCGCCGTGACGGACGTCCACGACGCCGATGCCGCCCACAGCACCTGTACGGTCGAGCCGGGCCACTGGCGTCCGGCGGTTCAGCTGGGTACGTGTGAGGGGGCGGCCACCTTCTGGTGGTCGCCCCCTCATGCATGCCGTGAAGCCCCTGGCAGGTTTCCTGCCTCAGGGGCTCAGCCCTGCTGGCCCGGCGCCCTGCGCAGCGTCGGGCGGGCCGCTGTCGCGCGCGCCGTGACGGACGTCCACGACGCCGACGCCGCCCACAGCACCTGCACGATCGAACGCGGCAGGAACAACGCCCGCAGCCGCGTACGGAGGCTCACCGTGCACTCCAGCGCGGCGGTCACCCGGCGCACGTCCTCCGCCAGCCCCGCCGCGGGGCGCGGCCGGGGCGCGTAGAGGACCTGCTCCACCGCGTCCGCCAGCCGGTGCGCCGCCGCCCCGGCCACCGGGTCGAGATGCCCGAGCCGGACGATCCGGGCGGCCGCTCTGCGCGGGGTCTGCGACTCGTCCGGCAGGATGCCGAAGTCCCATGCGGTGTCGGTCAGTTCACGCCAGGCCGCCAGCGCGTGTGCCGCCGCGCCCTCCTCGGTACGGGCGTGCGCGCCCAGCCGTACCGCGCGCAGGCGGGCCCGCCAGAGCATCGGCGTGAACGGGACCAGCGCGACGGCGAGTCCGCCGAGCACCCACAGCGCGTACACCCACCACTGCCGGGGATGCGGTTGCTCGTGCAGCGCGGCCTGCGCGGACGGGCTGCCGCACCCCTGGAGCTTGCGCTCCTGGACCGTGCAGCTCTCGCTCGGGGAGACCGGCACGGCGGGCGCCGCACTCGCCGTCTGCGAGGGCCGCACCTGGTCCGGAAGGCTGCTGCCGGGCGTGTCCGACAGGGTGTACGACGGTGCCGTGCCCCGGGTCGGGGTCGGCTCGAAGCGGGTCCAGCCCACGCCCTCGAAGTACAGCTCCGGCCAGGCGTGCGCGTCCTTCAGGCCGACCGACACCGAGCCGTCCGCCTGCGGGGACCCGGGCGCGAAGCCCACCGCCACCCGGGCCGGGATGCCCAGCGTGCGGGCCATCGCCGCCATCGCGAAGGAGAAATGCACGCAGAAGCCCTGCTTCCGCTTCAGGAAGTTCGCTATGGCGTTCGGGCCCCGTCCGACCTCCACCTGGGTGTCGTACTGGAAGCCGCCGGTCACGGCGAAGTAGTCCTGGAGCTTGACCGCCTCCTCGTAGTGGCTCGTCGCGCCCGCGGTGACCTCCTCGGCGGTCTTCGCCACCACCCTGGGCAGCGAGGACGGCACCTTGGTGTACTCCCGCACCAGGGCCGCCGGCGGTTGCTTGGCCGCCGTCAGCTGCTCGGCCGTCGGCTGCACGTCCACACTGGTCACCGTGTACGTCGCGCCGCGCGTGGTCTGGCCGTGGTCGCCGACCAGCGTCATGCCGACCGGCTCGTACCGCCAGTTGCCGCCGATCCGCACGCTGCTCGGCGGGTACGGCATCGGCAGCCAGTCCTGGGCGTACCAGTCCGCCGCCGTGACCGTGGTCCGGACGCTGCTGCGCTTGATCTCGGGGCCCAGGCCGATCGGGGTGGGGAACTGGTCCGGCACACCGACGATGTGCCGCTGGGACGGCTTCCAGGTGGTGCCGTCGAAGTCGTCCAGGGAGACGATCCGCAGGTACAGGTCCGAGATGTCGTTCGTGCTCGTCTTCACGGACAGCACCTGGCGGTCCTGGTCCACGTTCAGGCTGTCGCGCAGCGACACCAGCGGGTTCACCGCGGAGATCGTGCCGCCGGAGCCGTTGCCCGCCCCGATGCCCGTCCCGGCCGTGTCCAGCAGGCCGCCGCTCATCGCGGGCAGCGTCCACGGCACCAGCAGGGCCACGCCCAGCGCGACCACGCCGATGCGGTGCCCCGTACGGACCGGTGCCACCGCCCCGTCCCGTGTCTCGCCGGGCGGGCGTGCCGTGCCGCCGAAGAACCTGCCCCACTGCGAGAGCCGGTCGCGGCCCTCGGCGAGCAGCAGCAGCAGATAGCCCGCGGCCGCGATCAGGAACCACAGCCCGTCGGAGGCGCCGTCGGACAGGCCCGCGGCGACGGAGTACAGGGCGAGCAGCGGCAGACCGGCCGGGGCCGCGCTGCGGAAGGTCACCGCGAGGGTGTCCACCAGCAGGCCGATGACCAGGACGCCGCCGACGAGCATCAGCCGGATCCCGTCGGTCAGCGGCGCCGGTATCGCGTACCGGCTGACGTCGTCCGACCCCTCCTGGAGCAGATCGGCCAGATGCCGGAAGGCCTCGGGGCCGGGTATCAGCCCGGCGACCGCCTGCTGGTGGGCGAAGAGCAGCGTCAGCATCAGCACAGTCACCAGGGCCTGCGCCGCCACGGTCAGCGGCCGGGCCAGCGGCACCCGCCGGGTCGCCGCGCCCACGCCCGTCTGCACCGCCACCAGCAAGGCCGCCTGGAGCAGCCACGTCGGCCGGTCCACCAGGGGCAGCAGCGCAGACGACACCATCAGCGTGGCCGCCGCGGCGAACAGGGCCAGCCGAGCCCGCCCGCTCATGACAGTTCCTCCCAGCCGGTCCTCACAGTGCCTCCCCGCCGCTCACCGCGGCCATGTCCCGGCGGTCGTGGTCCGCCTGGCGCCACAGGTCGTTCAGGGAGGCGCCGCGCGGGACGCTCACGGCGGTCCAGCCCGCCTCGCGCAGCATCCGCAGCCCCTCACTGTGCGGATCCGCCGGGCCGGGGTCATCGGCCGCCTCACGCAGCCACGCGCCGTCCAGCAGGAAGGCGATCGCGCCGCCGCTGCGCCGGCGCATCTTGGCGACCACCGCGGCCTGTTCCTCGTCGAGGTCGCCCAGGAACGCCACCAGCAGCCCTTCGTTGCCGCCGCGCAGCACGTCGTACGCGCGGGACAGGCCCGCGCCGTCCGAGTGGTCGATCACCGCGAGCGTGTCCATCATCATCCCGGCCGAGTCCGCCGTCTCCTGGCTGGCGCCGGCGAACCCGCCGGCCCCCTCGCCGGGCACCGAGCTGCCGGTGTCCGTCAGCAGCCGTACCGAGAAGCCTCGTTCGAGCATGTGCACCAGCACGGACGCCGCGCCGGACACCGCCCACTCGAAGGCCGAGTCCGGGCCGGCGCCCGCGTAGGCGATGCCCCGGGTGTCCAGGAGGACCGTGCAGCGGGAGCGTTGCGGCTGCTCCTCACGGCGCACCATCAGCTCGCCGTAGCGCGCGGTGGAGCGCCAGTGCACCCGGCGCAGGTCGTCGCCGTGGCGGTATCCGCGCGGGATCACGTCGTCCTCGCCCGCCAGCGCCACCGAGCGCTGCCGTCCGTCGCCGTACCCCTTGGCCTCGCCGCTCAGCCGCACCGGCGACAGCGGCTCCACGCGCGGGATCACCGTCAGGGTGTCGTACGAGGAGAAGGAGCGGGTGAGTTCGCACAGTCCGAAGGGGTCCGTCAGGCGCAGTTGCAGCGGGCCCAGCGGATAGCGGCCACGCAGGTCCGACCGGACCCGGTAGGACACCTCACGCCGGCCGCCGGGCTCCACCCGGTCCAGGACGAAGCGGGGCCGCGGCCCGAGGACGTAGGGCACCCGGTCCTGGAGCATCAGCAGGCCGGTGGGCAGCCGTGAGACGTTGTCCACCCGCAGGTGCACCCGGGCCTCGCTCGCGGCGGGCACCCGCGAGGGGGAGAGCCGGCGGCTGCCGGCCACCCGGTAGCGCGTGCGGTAGAGCACGGCCGCGCAGAGCAGCGGGAGGACGGCCAGCAGCACCCCGACCCGGAGCAGGTCGCTCTGGCCCAGGACGAACGCGCAGATCACGGCGGCGACACCGGCGGCCAGGAAGGACCGGCCGCGGGTGGTCAGCCCGGCCAGGGCCGTACGGATGCCGCCCCGCTCCCCGCGGTCGGCCTCCGCCGGCCCCGTCCCCCCGGCGGTCATCACAGCCTCCGCGGGGGCTGCGAGGGGTAGTCCGGCACACCCCGGCCGAGGCCGAGGCCGCCCTGCTGCGGCGCCGCCGCGGGTACCGGCGTGTGGTGAAGGATCTCCCGCACGACCTGTTCCGAGGTGCGCCGGTTGAGCTGGGCCTGCGCGGTGGGCAGCAGCCGGTGGGCCAGCACGGCCACGGCGAGGGCCTGCACGTCGTCCGGGAGCGCGTACTCCCGCCCGCCCAGGGCGGCGGACGCCTTCGCCGCGCGCAGCAGGTGCAGCGTCGCGCGCGGGGAGGCCCCGAGTCTGAGGTCGGGGTGGGTGCGGGTGGCGGCGACCAGGTCGACCGCGTACCGCCGGACCGGTTCGGCGACGTGGACGCCGCGCACGGCCTCTATCAGCTTGAGGATCTCGTGCGCGTGCGCGACCGGCTGGAGGTCCTCCAGCGGCGAGACCCCGCCGTGCACGTCCAGCATCTGCAACTCGGCCTCGACGCTGGGGTAGCCGACGGAGACCCGGGCCATGAAGCGGTCGCGCTGGGCTTCGGGCAGCGGGTAGGTGCCCTCCATCTCGACCGGGTTCTGCGTGGCCACCACCATGAAGGGGCTGGGCAGTTCGTAGGTCTGCCCGTCCATCGTGACCTGGCGCTCCTCCATCGACTCCAGCAGCGCGGACTGGGTCTTGGGCGAGGCGCGGTTGATCTCGTCGCCGATCACGATCTGCGCGAAGATGGCACCCGGCTTGAACTCGAAGTCCCGGCGCTGCTGGTCCCAGATGGACACGCCGGTGATGTCGGAGGGCAGCAGGTCGGGCGTGAACTGGATGCGCCGCACCGAACAGTCGATGGACCGCGCCAGCGCCTTGGCGAGCATCGTCTTGCCCACCCCGGGAACGTCCTCGATCAGAAGATGCCCCTCGGCGAGCAGTACGGTCAGCGAAAGCCGTACGACCTCGGGCTTGCCCTCGATCACTCCTTCCACCGAACTGCGGACCCGCTCCACAGTGGCAGTCAGATCTGTAAGGCTCGCTCGATCGTCATAGGTCGTCACCCGGCCCTCCTCGGCCCGTTCTTACTCGGGCCGACGCACTGTGTTGCGCGACCGGCCCACCCCGAAACACGGACACCACGCGGGAAAGGTTCCGCGTGACGTCACACCCCGCATTCTTGCTGCCGTTACCGTTTCGTGTCATCCGACTGTGGACAACTGCCCGCACTATGTCGGTCTTACAACCTTTTCGACCGGACTTTCGATGTCGGGCGCGGGGTGATTCCGGGGCGGGCGGTCCGGTCAGGCCGCGTCGACCTCGCGCAGCAGGCCGGTCTTGACGTCGAAGACGAAGCCGCGCACATCCTCGGTGTGCAGCAGGAACGGTGAGGTGCGCACCCGCTGCATCGACTGCCGTACGTCCTGGTCGGCGTCCCGGAAGGACTCCACCGCCCACGCCGGGCGCTGGCCGACCTCCACCTCCAGCTCGCTGCGGAACTCCTCGGTGAGGGACTCCATGCCGCAGCCGGTGTGGTGGATGAGGACGATACTGCGCGTGCCCAGCTTGCGCTGGCTGATGGTGAGGGACCGGATCACGTCGTCGGTGACCACGCCGCCCGCGTTGCGGATGGTGTGACAGTCACCGAGCTCGAGGCCGAGCGCGGCGTGCAGGTCGAGCCGGGCGTCCATGCAGGCCACCACGGCGACGTGCAGGACCGGGCGGGCGTCCATACCGGGGTCGGTGAACGCCGAGGCGTACCGCTTGTTGGCCTCGACGAGGCGGTCGGTGACCCTGCCGCCTTCCGTTATGGCGCCTTCGGATCCAGTGAGTGCTGCTGCGGAAGTCGTCATAGTCATGACGTTACTGGTCACCCGCGATCCCGGCCTGCTGTGAGAGGGGACAAAGAACGTCATCGTGGCTTGTTGTGAGCTAACCCACACGGAGGGCGAAACCGTGCCGGACGGGTGATTCCCTTCGGATTGTGCCTCCGCCCGGGATGCGGTACGCGACGCGCAGGCCGGTTGATTGACCGCGAGACACGGTGGACTAAAGTGACGCGGAGCGGGAGGCGACGCTCTCCCTGCTGGACTGAGCAGCATCGATTTACCCGCGCGGCGCGTACGCACGGCCCGGCCTCCTCCCGCTCCCGGCCGGCTGACGCCTCCGGCGCCGGCAGGCCTCCCCTTCACGAGCGGGCGGGGACCCGGCGGTGCGTACAACCCGCGCCGCACATGAGAGGCCCCCTTGAGCCAGAGCCGACACGTCCCTGTGATGCTCCAGCGGTGCCTGGACCTGCTGGCGCCCGCCCTGGAGCGGCCGGGAGCGGTGGTCGTCGACTGCACCCTCGGGCTCGGTGGCCACAGCGAGGCGCTGCTGACCAGGTTCCCCGAGGCCCGGCTCGTCGCCCTCGACCGCGACAAGGAGGCCCTGCGCCTGTCCGGTGAGCGGCTGGCGCCGTACGGGGACCGGGCGACGCTGGTCCACGCCGTGTACGACGAGCTGCCCGCCGTGCTCGACCGGCTCGGCCTCCCGCGCGTGGAGGGCGTGCTGTTCGACCTCGGTGTCTCCTCCATGCAGCTCGACGAGGCCGACCGCGGCTTCGCCTACGCCCAGGACGCCCCCCTGGACATGCGTATGGACCAGTCGACCGGCATGAGCGCCGCCGAGGTCCTCAACACCTATCCGGCCGGCGAGCTCGTGCGGATCCTGCGCGCGTACGGCGAGGAGAAGCAGGCCAAGCGGATCGTCTCCGCCATCGTCCGGGAGCGCGAGAGGGAGCCGTTCAGCAACAGCGCGCGGCTCGTCGAGCTGATCCGGGACGCGCTGCCGCAGGCCGCCAAGCGCACCGGGGGCAACCCGGCCAAGCGCACCTTCCAGGCCCTGCGTATCGAGGTCAACGGCGAACTCGCCGTCCTGGAAAGGGCGGTCCCGGCCGCGGTGAAGGCCCTCGCGGTGGGCGGCCGGATCGGCGTCCTGTCGTACCACTCGCTCGAGGACCGCCTGGTCAAGCAGGTGTTCGCGGCCGGCGCCGCCACCACCGCGCCGCCCGGACTGCCGGTCGTCCCCGAGCGTTACCAGCCCCGGCTCAAGCTGCTCACTCGCGGTGCCGAACTTCCCACCGAGGAAGAGGTCGCCGAGAACCGCCGCGCCGCTCCGGCACGGCTGCGCGGGGCCGAGCGCATCAGGGAGGACGTCGAGTGAGCGAGCCGGGCCGTTCGGCTCCCCGAACTCACCGGAGGGCAAGTGAGTAGGAAACCCGAACTGAGGGGGCGGGCGGCCCGGCTCGCGCGGCTCTTCCCGGCCGGCCCGGGACAGGCGGCGCGCACCCCGTTCGTGCTCCTCGTCGTCCTGCTCCTCGGCGGCGGTCTCATCGGTCTGCTCGTGCTGAACTCGGCGCTCAGCGAGGGGTCGTTCAAGCTCGACGACCTTCAGAAGCAGACCAAGAACCTCACCGACCAGCAACAGGCCCTCCAGCGGGACATCGACGCCTACTCCGCCCCCGACGCCCTCCAGCGCCGGGCCCGCGAACTCGGCATGGTGCCCGGCGGAGACCCTGCCTTCCTCGACCCCGACGGCACCGTCAGGGGCGTCCCCAGCCCGGCCGCCGCGGACGAGTCCGCCGGCCCCGCCGTCCCGCTGTCGGCACCCGGCAGCGCCCCGCCCGCTTCCGGCTCCCGGACCCCCGCGACGACCCCGGCCCCGCCCTCGACCCAGGCCCAGGCCACCCCCCAGCCCACCACCTCGGTGCCACCCGCCCTCCAGCCCGCCACGACCACGACCCCCGGCAGGTGACGGAAGTGTCCGACAGGGAACCCCCGCGCCGCCGCGTGCCCGGTCCCGCAAAGCCGCCCAGTCCCCGCAAGGCCGGTGGCGGGGGCGGGGCCGGGCGTCCGGGGCCCGGTGCCCGTCCGGCCCGCCGTCCGTCCCGGCCCGGCCGGCCGCGGCCGGCGGCGGCGCGCAGCATCCGGCTCGGCAGCCCGCGCCCGCGCCTGCGCATGGTGAGCCTCGCGCTCACGCTGGTGCTGGTCGCCTTCGTCGTACGCCTGCTCCAGGTCCAGGCCGTCGACGCGAGCGCGTACACCGCCAAGGCCGAGCAGAACCGCTACGTCGTCCACACGCTGGCCGCCGAGCGCGGCGGGATCACCGACCGCAACGGTGTGGCCCTGGCGATCAGCGAGGACGCCTACGACATCACGGCCGACCCCACGATGTTCAACCGCAAGCAGCTGAAGATCGACGACGGCCCCGAACAGGCGGCCGCCCTGCTCGCCCCGATCCTCGGCCAGGACCAGGCCGCCCTGCTGCGCAAGCTGCGGCCCGCGAACAAGAGCCTGCGCTATGTGAAGCTGGCGAGCCGCCAGACCCCGGAGGTCTGGAACCAGATCAAGGACATCAGGTCCGCGCTCACCGAGAAGGCGGCCAAGGACCACTCCACCGTCAACGTCCTCGCCGGCGTCTTCTCCGACCCCAGCAGCAAGCGCGTGTACCCCAACCGCGACCTGGCCGCCGGGATACTGGGCTGGGTCAACGCCGACGGCAAGGGCGGCGGAGGCGTCGAGCAGCAGCTGAACAAGCAGCTCACCGGCAAGGACGGCAAGGTCCGCTACGCCCAGTCCGGCGGCCGCCAGGTCCCCACCGCGGGCTCCACCGAGACCCCCGCCGTGCCCGGCGCCGACGTCGAGCTCACCATCGACCGCGACATCCAGTGGGCCGCCCAGAACGCCATCACCGAGCAGGTGAAGAAGTCCGGGGCGGACCGCGGCTACGTGATCGTCCAGGACACCCGCACCGGCGAGATCCTGGCCATGGCCAACGCGCCCGGCTTCGACCCCAACGACCTGGCGAAGGCCGACGGCGCGGCGATGGGCAACGCGGCCGTCCAGGACGTCTACGAGCCCGGCTCCACCGCCAAGATCATGTCGATGGCGGCCGTCCTGGAGCAGAACGCCGCCACCCCGCTGACACACGTCGTCGTGCCCAACCGGCTGCACCGCGGAGACCGGCTCTTCCAGGACGACATCGACCACGCGACCTGGTACCTCACGCTCAACGGCGTGCTGGCCAAGTCCAGCAACATCGGCACCATCCTGGCCACCGGCCAGCTCGGCAAGACCCAGCCGCAGGCCAACAAGGTCCTCTACTCGTATCTGCGCAAGTTCGGCATCGGCAGCGCCACCGGACTCGGCTTCCCCGGCGAGACCAAGGGCATCCTGGCCCCGGCCGACAAGTGGTCGACGTCGCAGCAGTACACGATTCCTTTCGGCCAGGGTTTCTCCCTCAGCGCCATGCAGGCCGCCTCCGTCTACTCGACCATCGCCAACGGCGGCCTCCGCGTCCAGCCGACCCTGGTACGCGGCGAGGAGGGCGCCGACGGCCGCTTCACCCCCGCGCCGAAGCCCAAGAAGACCCGGGTGATCAGCGAGAAGACCGCCACGGCCCTCGCCCGGATGCTGGAGTCGGTGGTGGACGACGAGCAGGGCACCGGCATCAAGGCCCGTATCCCGGGGTACCGGGTGGCCGGCAAGACCGGCACGGCAAACCGCGTGGATCCGGCCACTGGAAGGTACCGCGGCTACACCTCGTCGTTCGCCGGATTCGCACCCGCGGACAACCCGCGCATCACCGTCTACTGCGCGATCCAGAACGCCACGAAGGGCAGCTACTTCGGTGGCCAGATCTGCGGCCCGATCTACAAGCAGGTGATGGAGTTCGCGCTCAAGACCCTCCAGGTCCCGCCGACCGGTGCCAAGCCCGCGAACCTGCCCGTCGAATTCAAGCCCTGACCAGGAACGATTCCCGTGACAACGATCACTCCCGATCCCGGGAGCCCCGGTGCCCCCCGGCCCTCGCTCACCCGTCTCCCACCACCACCCTTGCCGGACCGCGCTTCGCGCGGGCTCCCTTTTCGCTCCGGAGCGGGTACGCCCGGTACGCTCACCGCCGTGCCACACGCTGATCAGTCCCAAACCACCCAGAAGGGCGCTTCCGTGACATATCCGGGGCCGCCGCGGCCGGTTCAGGTCTCCGCCACACCCCTCGCGGAGCTCGCCGATCAGCTGGGTGTCGAACGACCGGAGAGCGCCGCGCGGGTCACGGGCATCACCCACGACTCGCGCGCCGTCCGCCCCGGCGACCTGTACGCCGCCCGCCCCGGCGAGCGCGTGCACGGCGCCGACTTCGTCACCCAGGCCGCCGGCCTGGGGGCGGTCGCGGTCCTGACCGACCCGACCGGCGCCGAACGCGCCGCCGCGACCGGACTGCCGGTCCTGGTCGTGGACGACCCGCGGGCGTGCATGGGCGAACTGGCGGCCACGATCTACGGCCGGCCTGGCCGGGACCTGCTCCAGATCGGCATCACCGGTACCTCCGGGAAGACCACCACGGCCTACCTCGTCGAGGGCGGTCTGAAGACGGTGAAGTCCACCGGGCTGATCGGCACGGTCGAGATGCGCATCGGCGACGAACGCATCAAGTCCGAGCGCACCACCCCCGAGGCCACCGACCTCCAGGCGCTGTTCGCCGTCATGCGCGAGCGGGGCGTCGAGGCGGTCGCCATGGAGGTCTCCAGCCACGCCCTGGTCCTCGGCCGGGTCGACGGCTGCGTCTTCGACATCGCCGTCTTCACCAACCTCAGCCCGGAGCACATGGAGTTCCACTCCGGCATGGAGGACTACTTCCAGGCCAAGGCGCAGCTCTTCACCCCGGAACGCAGCAAACTCGGCGTGGTCAACACCGACGACGAGTACGGCCGCCGGCTCGCCCGCGAGGCGACCGTCCCGGTGGTCACCTTCTCCGCCGAGGGCCACCCCGACGCCGACTGGCGTGCCGAGGACGTCCAGGTCGGCCCGATGGACTCGGTGTTCACCGTGCTCGGCCCGAACGGCGAGCGGATCACCGCCAAGGCGCCGCTGCCGGGCCCCTTCAACGTGGCGAACACCCTCGCCGCCGTCGTCGCCCTCGCCGCCGCCGGTCTCGACCCGCAGGCCGCCGCCGACGGCATCGCCGCCGTACCGGGCGTGCCGGGCCGCCTGGAGCGGGTGGACGCCGGGCAGCCGTACCTGGCGGTCGTCGACTACGCCCACAAGACCGACGCGGTCGAGTCCGTGCTCAAGGCCCTGCGCAAGGTCACCAAGGGCCGTCTGCACGTCGTCCTCGGCTGCGGCGGCGACCGCGACACCACCAAGCGCGCCCCGATGGGCGCCGCCGTCGCCCGGTTCGCCGACACCGCCGTACTGACCTCCGACAACCCCCGCTCCGAGGACCCGCTCGCGATCCTGGCCACCATGCTCCAGGGCGCGGCCGCCGTGCCCGCGCACGAGCGCGGCGAGGTGCTGCTCTTCGAGGAGCGGGCCGCCGCGATCGCCGCAGCCGTCGGCCGGGCGCACGCCGGGGACACCGTGCTGGTCGCCGGCAAGGGCCACGAGCAGGGCCAGGACATCGCCGGCGTGATCCGTCCCTTCGACGACCGCCAGGTGCTTCGCGAAGCTATCCAGAAGACCCAGGGATGAACTTGTGATCGCCCTCTCCCTCGCCGAGATCGCAGCAGTCGTCGGCGGGCAGACGAACGACATACCGGATCCATCCGTCCAAGTCACCGGGCCGGTGGTCCGGGACTCCAGGGAGGCGGTTCCGGGCAGCCTGTTCGTCGCCTTCGTCGGCGAGCGCGTCGACGGCCACGACTTCGCCGCGCAGGTCGTGGCGGCGGGCTCGGTCGCCGTCCTGGCGTCGCGCCCCGTAGGGGTGCCCGCGATCGTCGTCGAGGACGTGCAGAGCGCCCTCGGCGCCCTCGCCCGGCACGTCGTACGGCGCCTCGGCACGACCCTCGTCGCCCTCACCGGCTCCGCGGGCAAGACCAGCACCAAGGACCTCATCGCCCAGGTACTCCGGCGCAAGGCGCCGACCGTGTTCACCCCCGGCTCGCTCAACAACGAGATCGGGCTGCCGCTGACCGCCCTGTCCGCCACCGAGGAGACGCGTTTCCTGGTGCTGGAGATGGGGGCCCGGGGCATCGGCCACATCCGCTACCTCGCCGAGCTGACCCCGCCGAGGATCGGCCTCGTACTCAACGTCGGCACCGCACACATCGGCGAGTTCGGCGGCCGTGAGCAGATCGCGCAGGCGAAGGGCGAGCTCGTGGAGGCCCTGCCCGCCGCCCAGGACGGCGGAGCCGCGATCCTCAACGCCGACGATCCGTTGGTCCGGGCCATGGCCTCCCGTACCCAGGCGAAGGTGATCCTTTTCGGAGAGTCGGCCGAAGCGGACGTACGGGCCGAGAACGTGCGACTCACGGACAGCGGACAGCCCGTATTCAGGCTTCACACACCCTCCGGTGCAAGCGATGTGACCATGCGCCTGTACGGTGAGCATCACGTGTCGAACGCGCTCGCCGCGGCCGCCGTCGCCCATGAGCTGGGCATGTCCGCGGAAGAGATCGCCACCGCGCTCTCCGAGGCGGGCTCCCTCTCCCGCTGGCGCATGGAGGTCACCGAGCGCCCGGACGGCGTGACCATCGTCAACGACGCCTACAACGCCAACCCCGAGTCCATGCGGGCCGCTCTTCGTGCGCTCGCGGCCATGGGCCAGGGGCGGCGGACCTGGGCGGTGCTCGGCAAGATGGCCGAGCTCGGGGACGAGGCGCTCGCCGAGCACGACGCGGTCGGGCGGCTCGCCGTCCGGCTCAACGTCAGCAAGCTCGTCGCGGTCGGGGGGATCGAAGCCTCCTGGTTGCAACTGGGCGCATATAACGAGGGTTCGTGGGGTGAGGAGTCGGTGCACGTGTCCGACGCACAGGCGGCGGTCGACCTGTTGCGCAGCGAGTTGCGCCCGGGGGACGTCGTGCTCGTGAAGGCGTCCCGTTCGGTGGGGCTGGAGAGCGTCGCTCAGGCGCTCGTCGAGAGCGGTGCCGAGGGTGAGGTCGCCGCCCGATGATGAACCAGATCCTGTTCTCGGGAGTCATTGGCCTCTTCCTGACGCTGGTCGGCACCCCGCTGCTGATCAAGCTGCTCGCGCGCAAGGGCTATGGCCAGTACATCCGTGACGACGGCCCGCGTGAGCACGCCAGCAAGCGCGGTACGCCGACCATGGGCGGTATCGCGTTCATCCTGGCCACGATCGCCGCCTACTTCCTCAGCAAGGTGATCACCGGCAAGCCGCCGACCTACTCCGGGCTGCTGGTCCTCGGCCTGATGGCGGGCATGGGCCTGGTCGGCTTCCTCGACGACTACATCAAGATCGTCAAGCGGCGTTCGCTGGGTCTGCGGGCCAAGGCGAAGATGGCCGGCCAGTTGATCGTCGGCATCGCCTTCGCCGTGCTGTCGCTGATGTTCTCCGACGCACGCGGCAACACTCCGGCGTCCACGAAGTTGTCGTTCATCACGGACTTCGGCTGGTCGATCGGCCCGGTGCTGTTCGTGGTCTGGGCGCTGTTCATGATCCTCGCGATGTCGAACGGCGTGAACCTGACGGACGGCCTGGACGGTCTCGCCACCGGCGCCTCCGTCCTCGTCTTCGGCGCCTACACGTTCATCGGCGTCTGGCAGTTCCAGGAGTCCTGCGCCAACGCGCAGACGCTGACCAACCCGAACGCCTGCTTCGAGGTGCGCGACCCGCTGGACCTCGCGGTCATCGCCTCGGCGCTGATGGGTTCCTGCATCGGCTTCCTGTGGTGGAACACCTCGCCGGCCAAGATCTTCATGGGCGACACCGGTTCGCTCGCCCTCGGCGGTGTCCTCACCGGCCTGGCCATCCTCTCCCGCACGGAGCTGCTGGTGGCCCTCATGGGCGGTCTGTTCGTCCTCATCACCATGTCGGTGGTCATCCAGGTCGGCTCCTTCCGGCTCACCGGCAAGCGCGTCTTCCGGATGGCGCCACTCCAGCACCACTTCGAACTCAAGGGCTGGTCCGAGGTCCTTGTGGTGGTCCGGTTCTGGATCATCCAGGGCATCTGTGTGATTGTCGGACTAGGCCTCTTCTATGCGGGATGGGCAGCGGAAAAGTGACCGACTGGCAGGGCAAGCACGTCACCGTCGCCGGGCTCGGCGTCTCCGGCGTCCCGGCGGCCAAGGTGCTGCACGGACTCGGCGCGAAGGTCACCGTCGTCAATGACGGCGACGACGAGCGGGCACGGGCCCAGGCGGCCGGGCTGGAGGCGCTCGGGGTCACCGTGCGCCTCGGTGACGGCGACACCCTGCCCGAGGGCACCGACCTGATCGTCACCGCACCCGGCTGGAAACCCGGCAAGCCGCTGTTCGCCGCCGCCGAGCGGGCCGGCGTCCCCGTCTGGGGAGACGTCGAACTCGCCTGGCGGCTGCGCGGCCCCGACGCCGCGCCGTGGCTGGCCGTCACCGGCACCAACGGCAAGACCACCACCGTCCAGATGCTCGCCTCCATCCTCAAGGCGGCGGGCCTGCGCACGGCGGCCGTCGGCAACATCGGCGTCTCGCTGCTCGACGCCGTGCTCGGCGACGAGGAGTACGACGTCCTCGCCGTGGAGCTGTCCAGTTACCAGCTGCACTGGGCGCCCTCCCTGCGCGCGCACTCCGCCGCGGTGCTGAACCTGGCCCCCGACCACCTCGACTGGCACGGCTCCATGGAGGCCTACGCCGCCGACAAGGGCCGTATCTACGAGGGCAATCGGGTCGCCTGCGTCTACAACGTCGCCGACAAGCTCACCGAGGAACTGGTGCGCGAGGCGGACGTCGAGGAGGGCTGCCGGGCCATCGGCTTCACCCTCGGCACCCCCGCGCCCTCCCAACTCGGCGTGGTGGACGGCATCCTGGTCGACCGCGCCTTCGTCGAGAACCGGCAGAAGAACGCCCAGGAGCTCGCCGAGGTCTCCGACGTCAACCCGCCCGCCCCGCACAACATCGCCAACGCCCTTGCCGCGGCGGCCCTCGCGCGCGCCTTCGGCGTGCCTCCGCAGGCCGTACGGGACGGCCTGAGGGCGTTCACCCCGGACGCCCACCGCATCGCGAAGGTGGCGGAGTCGGAGGGCGTGACCTACGTCGACGACTCGAAGGCCACCAACACCCATGCGGCAGAGGCCTCCTTGGCGTCATATGAGTCGATCGTATGGATTGCGGGCGGTCTGGCGAAGGGCGCCACCTTCGACGAGCTGGTCGCCAAGTCGGTAAAGCGACTTCGAGCCGCCGTCCTCATCGGCGCCGACCGCGCCCTGATCCGCGAGGCCCTCGCGCGACACGCGCCGGAAGTACCCGTCGTCGACCTCGACCGGACCGACACTGGGGCGATGCTCCAGGCGGTGACGGAAGCCAAGCGGCTGGCGGTCGCCGGCGACACGGTGTTGCTTGCGCCGGCCTGTGCCTCCATGGACATGTTCACCAACTACAACCAGCGCGGTGACGCGTTCGCGGAGGCGGTTCGCGAACTCGGCGCGGGCGCCTGACGACGGGTCCCGTCTCCAGCGGGTGCTTCGGGGCCCTAGGGCCCGTTCTGGGTTCCCCGTCTGCGCCCCGACGCCCGGCACGCACGCTCGGCGCACGGCGCCGCAGGACAGGTGGCTCCGCCACATGACCTGCGACACCGCACGCCGATCGCACGCACCGAACGCCGCTGCGCCCGCGCTCCGCGCGGACGACGGGGAGCCCAGAACAGGCCCTAGGAGGGACGCGTGACTCGGATGTGGCTGAAGGTCGGGAGGTGCCGGTGATGTCCGGTAGCCGTACAGGCCGTCCTCCGGTTCAGCGGGCCGTCAGACGGCCCCCGTCCCCCCGGCCGCCGCGCGACAACCCCGTACGGCGGCTCTTCACGCGCGCGCGGAAGGCCTGGGACCGGCCGCTGACCGCCTACTACCTGATCCTCGGCGGCAGCGTGCTGATCACCGTGCTCGGGCTGGTGATGGTCTACTCGGCCTCCCAGATCACCGCGCTCCAGCTGTCGCTGCCGGGGTCGTACTTCTTCCGCAAGCAGTTCCTGGCCGCGGCCATCGGCGGCGGGCTGATGTTCGTCGCCTCCCGGATGCCGGTGAAGCTGCACCGGGCGCTGGCCTATCCGATCCTCGCGGGAGCCGTCTTCCTGATGGTCCTGGTGCAGGTGCCGGGGATAGGGATGGCGGTCAACGGCAACCAGAACTGGATCTCGCTCGGCGGCTCCTTCCAGATCCAGCCCAGCGAGTTCGGCAAGCTCGCGCTGGTGCTGTGGGGCGCGGACCTGATCGCGCGCAAGCACGACAGGAAGCTGCTGACCCAGTGGAAGCACATGCTGGTGCCGCTCGTACCGGTCGCCTTCCTGCTGCTCGGGCTGATCATGCTCGGCGGCGACATGGGTACCGCGATCATCCTCACCGCGATCCTCTTCGGGCTGCTGTGGCTGGCGGGGGCGCCGACCCGGCTGTTCGTCGGCGTGCTGTCGATCGCCGGCCTGATCGGTGTGGTCCTGATCAAGACCAGCCCCAACCGCATGGCCCGCCTCGCCTGCATCGGCGCCACCGAGCCCCGCTCCGGGGTCGCCGACTGCTGGCAGGCCGTGCACGGGATCTACGCGCTGGCCTCCGGCGGGCTCTTCGGTTCCGGGCTCGGCGCGAGTGTGGAAAAATGGGGCCAACTCCCCGAAGCCCACACCGACTTCATCTTCGCCGTCACCGGTGAGGAACTGGGCCTGGCGGGGACACTGTCGGTGCTCGCCCTCTTCGCGGCTCTAGGCTATGCGGGTATCCGCGTGGCCGGACGCACGGAGGATCCCTTCGTGAGGTACGCCGCGGGAGGCGTGACCACCTGGATCACCGCCCAAGCGGTGATCAACATCGGTGCGGTGCTCGGTCTGCTGCCGATCGCCGGGGTCCCTCTCCCGCTGTTCTCCTACGGAGGGTCCGCCCTGCTGCCGACCATGTTCGCCATCGGGCTGCTGATCGCCTTCGCGCGCGACGAGCCCGCTGCGCGGGCGGCGCTTGCGATGCGGCAACCTCGCTTTGGTAGAAAACGGGGTGCTGGGGGTTCTGTGTTTAATCGGGGGCCCCGGAGATGGAACACGATGAGACGGCGCGCCTCGGCGGCGCGCTCGTCCGGAGAGCGGTGAATTTCGGTGCATGTCGTACTCGCCGGTGGGGGGACCGCCGGCCACATCGAGCCCGCGCTCGCCCTCGCGGACGCCCTGCGCAGGCAGGACCCGACCGTGGGGATCACGGCCCTGGGCACGGAACGGGGACTCGAGACCCGGCTCGTTCCGGAGCGCGGCTACGAACTCGCGCTGATCCCGGCGGTGCCGCTGCCCCGCAAGCCCACCCCCGAGCTGATCACCGTCCCGGGCCGGCTGCGCGGCACGATCAAGGCCGCCGAGCAGATCCTGGAGCGCACCAAGGCGGACTGTGTCGTCGGCTTCGGCGGTTACGTCGCCCTGCCCGGCTATCTGGCCGCCAAGCGCCTCGGCGTGCCCATCGTGATCCACGAGGCGAACGCCCGCCCCGGCCTGGCCAACAAGATCGGCTCGCGGTACGCCGCCCGGGTCGCCGTCTCCACGCCCGACAGCAAGCTGCGCGACGCCCGCTACATCGGCATCCCGCTGCGCCGCTCCATCGCCACCCTGGACCGCGCCGCGGTCCGCCCGGAGGCCCGCGCGCGTTTCGGGCTCGACCCGAACCTGCCCACGCTGCTCGTCTCCGGCGGCTCGCAGGGCGCCCGCCGCCTCAACGAGGTGGTCCAGCAGGTCGCTCCCTGGCTCCAGCAGGCCGGGATCCAGATCCTGCACGCGGTCGGCCCGAAGAACGAACTGCCGCAGGTGCACCAGATGCCGGGAATGCCTCCCTACATCCCGGTAAGTTACCTGGACCGGATGGACCTCGCGTACGCCGCGGCCGACATGATGCTCTGCCGCGCGGGCGCGATGACCGTCGCCGAACTCTCCGCCGTCGGGCTCCCGGCCGCCTACGTTCCGCTGCCCATCGGCAACGGCGAGCAGCGGCTGAACGCCCAGCCGGTGGTCAAGGCCGGCGGCGGCCTCCTGGTCGACGACGCGGAACTCACGCCCGAGTGGGTGCAGCAGAACGTCCTGCCCGTGCTCGCCGACCCGCACCGGCTGTACGAGATGTCCCGTGCCGCCGGTGAGTTCGGCCGCCGGGACGCCGACGACCTGCTCGTCGGCATGGTGTACGAGGCGATCGCCTCACGCCGATAGGACGATATGCGCGGAGGGCAGTGAGTGTGGCCGGACCGACGACCGCCGAGCGCGGTGATCGCCAGCAGGAGTCGTCCGGCCCGTCGCCGGGAAGGCGGTTGGGCAGACTCCGCCTTCCCCGCCTCCGCGGAGTCGTCGTCCTGGCCGCCGCCCTCGTGCTCCTCGTCTCCGGAGTGGTCTGGCTGCTGTACGGCTCCAAATGGCTGCGGGTGGAGCGCGTCTCGGTCTCCGGGACCGTGGTCCTGACGCCCGCACAGGTCCGCCAGGCCGCCCATGTGCCGGTCGGCAAGCCGCTGATTTCCATCGACACGGATGTCATCGAGGCGAGACTGCGCCGGAAACTGCCCCGAATCGACTCGGTTCAGGTCGTCCGTTCCTGGCCTCACGGAATCGGGCTGAAAGTGACCGAGCGTGTCCCGGTGCTCCTCATGGAAAAGGGCGGAAACTTCATCGAAGTGGACGACGACGGTGTCCGCTTCGCCACGGTTTCGCAGGCCCCGAACGGCATTCCGACCCTGGAATTGGCCCCGGCCCGCTCCGCTTCCGCCGCCGCGAGCCTGCGCCGCTTCGACCAGGACCGTCTGGTGCGGGCGGCTGTGGGGGTGGCGGGTGACGTTCCGGCCACCGTCGCGCGCGAGACGCGGGTCGTCAAGGTCCGTTCCTACGACGACATCTCGCTGGAGTTGAGCGGCGGGCGCACGGTGCAGTGGGGCAGCGACGAGAACGGCCGCGCGAAGGCCCGTACCCTCAACGCTCTCATGAAAGCCGCCCCAGGCACACGGCACTTCGATGTCAGTGTTCCCACCGCGCCTGCGTCATCAGGGAGTTGACGCACATCCGCGCAGGCCAGCACCCTGGTTGGGCACCGCTATGCCTGATCACATAGGGTGAAAAGAAAAACGGGAGGTTCGGCGTGTTCGTTGAACGTGCGCCACTTGTCGACTTAGTGTCCTGTTCAGAAGACTTCAAGGAACAGGCACACTGGTAACCCTAAACTTCAGCGTTAGGGTTCGGGTCGGCACTCGGACCGTCCCATTCGGCATCAGTCGTCGGATCGCGGCAAGGCCGCGAGGCGGCGACACGTAACTCGAGGCGAGAGGCCTTCGACGTGGCAGCACCGCAGAACTACCTCGCAGTCATCAAAGTCATCGGTGTCGGCGGCGGTGGTGTCAATGCCATCAACCGGATGATCGAGGTCGGTCTCAAGGGCGTCGAGTTCATCGCCATCAACACCGACGCACAGGCGCTGTTGATGAGCGACGCCGACGTCAAGCTCGACGTCGGCCGCGAACTCACCCGCGGACTCGGCGCCGGAGCCAACCCGGCCGTCGGCCGCAAGGCCGCCGAGGATCACCGCGAGGAGATCGAGGAGGTCCTCAAGGGGGCCGACATGGTCTTCGTGACGGCCGGTGAAGGCGGCGGCACCGGCACCGGCGGCGCGCCCGTCGTGGCCAACATCGCCCGCTCCCTGGGCGCCCTCACCATCGGCGTGGTCACCCGCCCGTTCACCTTCGAGGGACGGCGCCGGGCCAACCAGGCCGAGGACGGCATCGCCGAACTCCGTGAAGAGGTCGACACCCTCATCGTCATCCCCAACGACCGGCTGCTGTCCATCTCGGACCGCCAGGTCAGCGTGCTGGACGCGTTCAAGTCCGCGGACCAGGTGCTGCTGTCCGGTGTCCAGGGCATCACCGACCTCATCACCACCCCCGGTCTCATCAACCTCGACTTCGCCGACGTGAAGTCGGTCATGTCCGAGGCCGGTTCCGCACTCATGGGCATCGGCTCGGCCCGCGGCGACGACCGCGCGGTGGCCGCCGCCGAGATGGCGATCTCCTCGCCGCTCCTCGAGGCCTCCATCGACGGCGCCCGGGGTGTCCTGCTCTCCATCTCCGGCGGCTCCGACCTCGGCCTGTTCGAGATCAACGAGGCCGCCCAGCTGGTCAGCGAGGCCGCCCACCCCGAGGCCAACATCATCTTCGGCGCGGTGATCGACGACGCCCTCGGCGACGAGGTCCGGGTCACGGTGATCGCGGCCGGCTTCGACGGGGGCCAGCCGCCCGCCCGCCGGGACACCGTTCTCGGGTCGTCCTCGTCGTCCTCCTCGTCCTCGGCACGGCGCGACGAGCCGACCCCGGTGCGGCAGCCAGAGAGCCGCCCGTCCTTCGGCTCGCTCGGCAGCGTCACGCCCAAGGAGGAGCCGGAGCCCGCCGCTCCGGAGCCGGTGGCCGAGATCCCGGTCACTCCGCCGATTCCGCCGGCCCCGCGGACCTACTCGGACAGCGCCGCGGAGGAGCTGGACGTACCGGACTTCCTCAAGTGATCCTCCTGACGTGATAGGACGGCACGACATCGTGAACGGCGCGCACTTCGCCTTCACCGACCGGTGGGGCGGGGTGAGCGCCGTTCCGTACGAGGAGCTCAACCTCGGCGGCGCGGTCGGCGACGACCCCGACGCCGTGCGGACCAACCGCGAACTGGCGGCGAAGTCCCTGGGCCTGGATCCGGCGCACGTGGTCTGGATGAACCAGGTGCACGGGGCGGACGTGGCCGTGGTCGAAGGGCCCTGGGGCATGGGGGTCCCCCCGCGCATGGGGGTCCCCCCGCGCATGGGGGTCCCCCCGCTCGAGCGAAGCCGAGAGTGGGGGAGGAGCCGAGAGCGGGGGAGCCCGGTGCCCGAGGTCGACGCGATCGTCACGGCCCGGCGGGGGCTCGCCCTCGCGGTGCTCACCGCCGACTGCACTCCGGTGCTGCTCGCCGACCCGGTCGCCGGGATCGCCGCCGCGGCCCACGCGGGCCGGCCCGGCATGGTCGCCGGGGTCGTCCCGGCCGCCGTGCGGGCCATGGTCGAGCTCGGCGCCGAGCCGGGCCGGATCGTCGCCCGCACCGGACCGGCCGTCTGCGGCCGGTGCTACGAGGTGCCGGAGTCGATGCGCGCGGAGGTGGCCGCCGTCGAGCCGGCGGCGTACGCCGAGACGAGTTGGGGCACTCCGGCGGTCGACGTGAGCGCCGGAGTGCACGCGCAGCTCGAACGCCTCGGGGTGTGCGACCGGGAGCAGTCGCCGGTGTGCACGCTCGAATCGGGCGATCACTTCTCGTACCGCCGGGACCGCACCACGGGGCGGCTCGCGGGCTATGTGTGGCTGGACTGATCGGACATGACGGACCGTAAGGGTGAACTCGCCGCAAACCTGGCGAAGGTTGAGGAGCGCATCACCGCGGCCTGTGTGGCCGCCGGGCGCAAGCGGGAGGAGGTGACCCTGATCGTGGTCACCAAGACCTACCCGGCGAGCGATGTGCGGATCCTGGCGGGACTCGGTGTGCGCCACGTCGCGGAGAACCGCGACCAGGACGCGGCCCCCAAGGCCGCCGCCTGCTCGGATCTGCCTCTTTCCTGGCACTTTGTAGGTCAGTTGCAGACCAACAAGGTCCGATCCGTGGTCGCTTACGCCGATGTCGTGCAGTCCGTCGACCGCGCCAAGCTCGTCACGGCACTGTCGAAGGAGGCCGTGCGGGCCGGGCGCGAGCTGGGGTGCCTCCTCCAGGTCGCGCTCGACGCGGGGGAGAGTGCGAGGGGCGAGCGCGGCGGCGTGGCGCCCGGCGGAATCGAAGAGTTGGCCGACCTCGTCGCCGGCGCTCCGGGGCTGCGGCTCGACGGGTTGATGACCGTCGCACCGCTCACCGGGGAGTACGCGGGGCGCCAACGGGCCGCGTTCGAGCGGATGATGGATTTGTCGACTGACCTGCGCCGGGCCCATCCGGCTGCGAACATGGTGTCCGCAGGGATGAGTGCGGACCTCGAGGACGCAGTGGCCGCCGGAGCGACACATGTACGCATCGGCACTGCGGTACTCGGAGTCCGCCCCAGGCTCGGGTAACGTCGCCAAGAAGTCGGACCACAGCAGAAAATATGGTCAATGTCGCCGAAAGGCGTGCACAACGACCTCGTGGATCGCGGGCACTTGGCGGTCGTCAGCGGATCCACCACAGAGCGGAGGACTCAGAGCATGGCCGGCGCGATGCGCAAGATGGCGGTCTACCTCGGCCTCGTGGAGGACGATGGATACGACGGCCGCGGTTTTGACCCCGACGACGATTTCGAGCCCGAACTGGACCCGGAGCCCGAGCGGGACCATCGACGGCACGAGCCGTCACACCAGTCGCATCAGTCCCAAAGGGACGAATCGGTACGAGTCGTGCAGCCTCCCGCGCCGCGCGACCCGATTCCTCATGCCGCTTCGCTCCCCGCGGAATCGGGACGCCCGGCGCGGATCGCGCCCGTGTCGTCCATCACACAAGAACGTCAGTCCCTGGAGAAGAACGCACCGGTGATCATGCCCAAGGTCGTGTCGGAACGAGAGCCTTACCGGATCACCACGCTCCACCCCCGGACCTACAACGAGGCCCGTACCATCGGGGAACACTTCCGTGAGGGCACCCCGGTGATCATGAATCTGACTGAGATGGATGACACAGACGCGAAGCGACTTGTCGACTTTGCGGCCGGTTTGGTGTTTGGTCTCCATGGCAGCATCGAGCGGGTGACGCAGAAGGTGTTCCTGTTGTCTCCTGCTAACGTCGATGTCACGGCGGAGGACAAGGCCCGCATCGCAGAGGGCGGGTTCTTCAACCAGAGCTGAGAAGTACGACCGGAACGAAGCACGAAGCAGGGGAGAGGGAAGCACAATCCATGAGCGTGTTCGCGCAGGTGATCTACATCGCGCTGATGGTGTTCCTCATCGTGCTCATCTTCCGGCTGGTCATGGACTATGTCTTCCAGTTCGCCCGCTCGTGGCAACCCGGCAAGGCCATGGTGGTCGTACTGGAGGCCACCTACACTGTCACCGATCCACCGCTGAAGCTTCTGCGGCGGTTCATTCCGCCGCTGCGTCTCGGGGGCGTGGCGCTCGACCTGTCCTTCTTCGTACTGATGATCATCGTCTACATCCTGATCTCCATCGTGGGAAACCTGGTGGGGTGAGCTGTGGACGATACGGTCTTGCCGACTGCCGATGACTACGTTGAGGTGAAGAGATGCCGTTGACCCCCGAGGACGTGCGGAACAAGCAGTTCACGACCGTCCGCCTCCGAGAAGGCTATGACGAGGACGAGGTCGATGCCTTCCTCGACGAGGTCGAAGCCGAACTGACCCGTCTGCTCCGCGAGAACGAGGACCTGCGCGCCAAGCTGGCCGCGGCTACGCGCGCGGCTGCGCAGAACCAGCAGAACATGCGCAAGCCCCCGGAGCAGGACCAGCAGCAGGGCGGCATGCAGCAGGGTGGCATGCAGCAGGGCGGTATGCAGCAGGGCGGTATGCAGCAGGGCGGTATGCAGCAGGGCGGTATGCAGCAGGGCGGTATGCAGCAAGGCGGCATGCCGCAGCAGGGCATGCGAGGTCCCGGCGCTCCGGTACCCGCCGGAATATCGGGCCCGCCGCAGCAGCAGATGGGTGGCCCCATGGGTGGCCCGCCCCAGCTGCCGAGCGGTGCCCCGCAGCTGCCCGCCGGTCCCGGCGGTCAGGGTCCGGGTCAGCAGGGTCCCGGCCCGATGGGTCAGGGTCCGATGGGCCAGGGCCCGATGGGTGGTCAGCCCCCCATGCAGCAGCAGATGGGCGGTCCGATGGGCGGCCCCATGGGCGGTCCGATGGGCGGCCCCGGTCAGGGCCCCGGTGGCGACAGCGCCGCCCGAGTCCTCTCGCTGGCTCAGCAGACCGCCGACCAGGCGATCGCCGAGGCCCGCTCCGAGGCCAACAAGATCGTCGGCGAGGCCCGCAGCCGCGCCGAGGGTCTCGAGCGTGACGCGCGCGCCAAGGCCGACGCGCTCGAGCGGGACGCCCAGGAGAAGCACCGCGTCGCCATGGGCTCCCTGGAGTCCGCGCGCGCCACGCTGGAGCGCAAGGTCGAGGACCTGCGTGGCTTCGAGCGCGAGTACCGCACGCGTCTGAAGTCGTACCTCGAGTCCCAGCTGCGCCAGCTGGAGACCCAGTCCGACGACTCCCTGGCCCCGCCGCGCACCCCGGCCACGGCCTCCCTGCCGCCGTCCCCGGCGCCCTCCATGGCTCCGGCCGGCGCGAGCGCCCCGTCCTACGGCGGCAACCAGACCATGGGCGGTGCGCCGAGCCCCGCTGGCCCGTCCTACGGCGGCCAGCAGCAGATGACCCCGGCGATGACCCAGCCGATGGCTCCGGTCCGTCCCCAGGGCCCGTCGCCGATGGGCCAGGCTCCCTCGCCGATGCGCGGGTTCCTGATCGACGAGGACGACAACTGACGGCCGGCACGGTCAGTAGTACGCCTTAGGCGTCGGCAGCGTTCAGGGCGGGGCCCCGGACTTCGGTCCGGGGCCCCGCCCTTTTTACGCGTGTTGACGCCGGTGGAAGTACGTCGCCTTCCGAGACCCGCGACGCCGAAGGCCCGGCCCCCTCGGGGGACCGGGCCTTCGGCATACCGCTGCCTACGCCTTGCGCAGGCGGAAGGTGAGGGACAGGCCCTCGTCGGTGAACGGGTCGCCGTAGGAGCCGTCCGCGTCGCCCTGGGAGCCGTGCTCATTCACGAAGGCCGTGGCCAGGACCTCGTCGGCGATCAGGGCCGCGTGCTCGGTCAGGGCCGCGACGACCGCCGGGTCCGTGGAGGTCCAGCGCAGCGCGATGCGGTCGGCCACGTCGAGGCCGCTGTTCTTGCGGGCCTCCTGGATCAGCCGGATCGCGTCACGGGCCAGGCCCGCCTGCCGCAGCTCCTCGGTGATCTCCAGGTCCAGCGCGACCGTGGCACCGGAGTCGGACGCCACCGACCAGCCCTCGCGCGGGGTCTCGGTGATGATCACCTCGTCGGGGGCGAGGGTGATCGTCTCTCCGTCGACCTCCACCGACGCCGTGCCCTCGCGCAGCGCCAGGGACAGCGCGGCGGCGTCGGCCGCGGCGACCGCCTTCGCCACGTCCTGGACGCGCTTGCCGAACCGCTTGCCCAGCGCGCGGAAGTTCGCCTTCGCCGTCGTGTCGACCAGCGAGCCGCCGACCTCGCTCAGCGAGGCGAGCGCCTCGACGTTGAGCTCCTCGGTGATCTGCGCGTGCAGTTCGGTGTCGAGGGCGTCGAAGCCGGTCGCAGCGATGAGAGCGCGCCTCAGCGGCTGGCGCGTCTTCACGCCCGACTCCGCGCGCGTGGCGCGGCCCAGCTCCACCAGGCGGCGGACCAGGACCATCTGCTTCGACAGCTCCGGGTCGATCGCCGACAGGTCCGCCTCGGGCCAGGAGGCCAGGTGCACGGACTCGGGGGCGCCGGGGCTGACCGGCACCACCAGGTCCTGCCAGACCCGCTCGGTGATGAACGGCGTCAGCGGGGCCATCAGCTTGGTGACCGTCTCGACGACCTCGTGCAGGGTGCGCAGCGCCGCCTTGTCGCCCTGCCAGAAGCGACGGCGCGAGCGGCGGACGTACCAGTTGGACAGGTCGTCGACGAACGCCGACAGCAGCTTGCCGGCGCGCTGGGTGTCGTAGGCCTCCAGGGACTGGGTGACCTGGTCGGTCAGCGCGTGCAGCTCGGACAGCAGCCAGCGGTCCAGCAGCGGACGGTCGGCCGGGGCCGGGTCGGCCTCGCTGGGCGCCCAGCCGGAGGTGCGGGCGTACAGCGCCTGGAAGGCGACCGTGTTCCAGTACGTGAGGAGGGTCTTGCGGACGACCTCCTGGATCGTGCCGTGACCCACCCGGCGGGCCGCCCAGGGGGAGCCACCGGCCGCCATGAACCAGCGCACCGCGTCCGCGCCGTGCCGGTCCATGAGCGGGATCGGTTCCAGGGTGTTGCCCAGGTGCTTGGACATCTTGCGGCCGTCCTCGGCGAGGATGTGGCCCAGGCAGACGACGTTCTCGTACGACGACTTGTCGAAGACCAGGGTGCCGACGGCCATGAGGGTGTAGAACCACCCGCGCGTCTGGTCGATGGCCTCGGAGATGAACTGCGCCGGGTACCGGCTCTCGAACAGCTCCTTGTTCTGGTACGGGTAGCCCCACTGCGCGAACGGCATCGAGCCCGAGTCGTACCAGGCGTCGATGACCTCCGGCACGCGCGTGGCCGTCTTCTCGCACTGCGGGCAGGCGAAGGTGACCTCGTCGATGAACGGGCGGTGCGGGTCCAGCCCGGACTGGTCGGTGCCGGTCAGCTCGGTCAGCTCCGCGCGGGAGCCGACGCAGGTGAGGTGGTCGTCCTCGCAGCGCCAGATCGGCAGCGGGGTGCCCCAGTAGCGGTTGCGGGACAGCGCCCAGTCGATGTTGTTGTTCAGCCAGTCGCCGTACCGGCCGTGCTTGACGGTCTCCGGGAACCAGTTGGTCCGCTCGTTCTCCTCCAGCAGCCGGTCCTTGATGGCCGTCGTGCGGATGTACCAGGACGGCTGCGCGTAGTAGAGCAGCGCGGTGTGGCAGCGCCAGCAGTGCGGGTAGCTGTGCTCGTACGGCAGGTGCTTGAAGAGCAGGCCGCGCTGCTGGAGGTCCTCGGTGAGCTTTTCGTCGGCCTTCTTGAAGAAGACACCGCCGACCAGCGGGACGTCCTCCTCGAAGGTGCCGTCCGGGCGGACGGGGTTCACGACCGGCAGGCCGTAGGCGCGGCATACCTTGAGGTCGTCCTCACCGAAGGCGGGGGACTGGTGGACCAGGCCCGTGCCGTCCTCGGTGGTGACGTACTCGGCGTTCACGACGTAGTGGGCCGGTTCCGGGAACTCGACGAGCTCGAACGGACGTTGATACGTCCAGCGCTCCATTTCGGCGCCGGTGAAGGTCTGCCCCGTGGTCTCCCAGCCCTCGCCGAGCGCCTTGGCGACGAGCGGCTCGGCGACGACGAGCTTCTCCTCGCCGTCGGTGGCGACGACGTAGGTGACCTCGGGGTGGGCGGCGACGGCGGTGTTGGACACCAGGGTCCACGGGGTGGTGGTCCACACCAGGAGCGCGGCTTCGCCGGCGAGCGGACCGGAGGTGAGCGGGAAACGGACGTACACGGAGGGGTCGACGACCGTCTCGTAGCCCTGTGCCAGCTCGTGGTCCGACAGGCCGGTGCCGCAGCGGGGGCACCAGGGGGCGACGCGGTGGTCCTGGACCAGCAGGCCCTTGTTGAAGATCTCCTTCAGCGACCACCAGACGGACTCGATGTACGCCGGGTCCATGGTGCGGTAGGCGCCGTCGATGTCCGTCCAGTACCCCATGCGGGTCGTGAGCTCTTCGAAGGCGTCCGTGTGCCGGGTCACCGACTCGCGGCACTTGGCGTTGAACTCGGCGATGCCGTATGCCTCGATGTCCTGCTTGCCGGAGAAGCCCAGTTCCTTCTCGACCGCCAGCTCCACCGGGAGGCCGTGGCAGTCCCAGCCGGCCTTGCGGGCCACGTGGTGGCCGCGCATGGTGCGGAAGCGGGGGAAGACGTCCTTGAAGACGCGGGCCTCGATGTGGTGGGCGCCGGGCATGCCGTTGGCGGTGGGCGGGCCCTCGTAGAACACCCACTCCGGGCGGCCCTCGGACTGCTCCAGACTCTTGGCGAAGATCTTCTGCTCGCGCCAGAAGTCGAGCACCGCGTGCTCGAGCGCGGGCAGGTCGACCTGGGCGGGTACCTGGCGGTACGTCGGCGCTGTCATCAGCGAGCTTCCTCCAACGGACTTGCTGCCTTCCGTCGGAGGGACGAGAGCCGTATGTGCTACGTGCGCCGGGTGCGGCGCGCTCCCGCGGTACCACCCTCCTTGGCTCCCCGTGCGCCGTATGCGCCGGTGAGCCCCCTCATTGGGGTCGCGATGCCGGTTCTACCGGCCCCTGGGCCTGCGCTGGGGCTTTCTTCCGGCGGCTCCGGGGTGATCTTCACGTCGCGCTCACCCCCGGGCTTCCACCGTCCCCGGGTCGCTCTGGGCTGCGTACGCCGCTACTCGTCCCCATCCACGCTTTTCGCTCCGCCCAGTGTACGGCGCCCCGGCGACAGCGGCAGACCGATTTCCGGTGCGGGGAGGTGACCGACGGGGAAGGGTTGATATGTCCAGAATGTGACCTGAATGGCGAGGTACGCGTGTTCGGATCCTGGGATGCCCGGCTTGGCGGATTACCCGGCGGGGAGCTGGGCACAACGCATGCAGGCTTGTCGCGCGGGGGTCGCGAGGCGGGCGAATCGGGCGGCGTGCCCCGTTGCCGCGGGACTCAAGTCGATTTATCGTCCCAGCACGATTCACGAACAAGTTCACAATATGTGAAGGGGCCGCGGCCATGGTGGCGAAGAAGACCGCCGTACAGCAGTCGGCGGCGCCCGGCAGGGCCAGGGGAACGGTTGCGGGTGCCTCCGGCGGGACGAAGTCCTCCGCCGAGGGGGCCGCCGAAAAGAGTGCGGGTGGGGCGGGGAAGAAGCCGGTCGCCGGGAAGACCTCCGCCAAGAAAGCGACGGCCGGTGACGAGGAGGCGAGGGCCAGGACGGGGAAGAGCGCCGCCAAGAAGGCGGCGCCAGCTGCCAAGGGCGGTTCCCGGAAGGCTGCGGTCCCGGCCGAGGAGACCGGCCCGCGGAAGGCCGCGGCCAGGAGGACGGGCGCCGCCGGAGCCACGACCAGGAAGACGGGCGCCGAGGAAGCCGTGGCGAAGGAGCCCGACACCAGGGCACGCGGCAAGGAGCCCCGCGCCGAGGGGCCGGGCGGCGAGACACCCCAGGTCAAGGCGCCGGGCGGCAAGGAACCCGGCCTCAAGGAGCGGGGCGGCAAGAAGACCGGCCGCAAGGAACCGGGCGGCAGGAAACCCGGGGCCGACACCGCCGGTGCGGGAGCGGGCGGCGCCACGGAGGTGGTCGCCGCGCAGGCGGCAGGGCAGCAGGCGGGCACCGAGGAGGCGGTGGTCGGGAAGGGTTCGGCCAAGAAGGCGGGCGCGGCGCAGGCCGCGAAGCAGACGGGAGCCACGACGGTGGTTGCGAAGAAGACTCCTGGCACAGCCACGGCGGCGAAGACCGCGGTCCCCAAGACACGCCTCGCCGCGGTGGACCCCGGCGACCTCGCGGTGCGCCCCGGCGAGGACCCCTGGACGTCCGAGGAGGTCGAGGAGGCACGCGCCGAGTTGCAGTCCGAGGAGGCGCGGCTCAGCGCCGAGATCACCGCCTCGGAGCAGTCCCTCGTGGGGCTCATGCGGGACTCCGGGGACGGTGCCGGCGACGACCAGGCTGACACCGGCACCAAGAACATCACGCGCGAGCACGAGATGGCGCTGGCCGCCAACGCGCGCGAGATGCTGATCCAGACCGAGCGTGCCCTGAAACGGCTGGACGCGGGTACGTACGGTCTGTGCGAGAACTGCGGCAACGCCATCGGCAAGGCCCGCATGCAGGCCTTCCCGAGGGCCACCCTGTGCGTGGAGTGCAAGCAGAAGCAGGAACGTAGGTACTGAGCCGGTGTCGACCGGCACGGGGGCCCGCCGGGGCGTGCCGTAGTCTCGTGTGCAGTCAGGTACCTAGGGTTGAGGGACTCACGTGGCAGAGGCGGAACACATCATCGGTACGCCGGAGACCCCGGATGCTGCGGGAGCGGGACACGATGAGGCCGCGGCGAGTGCGGTGACCGCGACGACCCCGGCCGAGCGGCCCCGGGGGCGGCGCCGGATCGCCGTGCTGTTCTCGGTGGCCGCTTTCGCCTACGCCCTCGACCTGGTCAGCAAGCTGATCGTGGTGGCGAAGCTGGAGCACCACGCGCCGGTCAAGGTCCTCGGGGAGTGGCTGGAGTTCACCGCCATCCGCAACGCGGGCGCGGCCTTCAGCTTCGGGCAGGCCTACACGGTCATCTTCACGGTCATCGCGGCCGCCGTGATCGTGGTGATCGTCCGCCTCGCCCGCAAGCTCTACAGCCTGCCCTGGGCGATCGCGCTGGGCCTGCTGCTCGGCGGCGCGCTGGGCAACCTGACCGACCGGATCTTCCGCTCGCCGGGGATCTTCCAGGGCGAGGTCATCGACTTCATCGCGCCCAAGGGCTTCGCGGTGTTCAACCTGGCCGACTCGGCGATCGTCTGCGGCGGCGTCCTGATCGTGCTGCTCTCCTTCCGTGGCCTGGACCCCGACGGCACGGTCCACAAGGACTGAGCTCCGCGGCCCGTCCGCCTGTCCGGCTTGTCCGGCTTGGCCGGCTTGACCACAGGGTGCGTTGTCCACAGGCTCGTTCGGGGCCGTCGGACCCGTCCGGCATACTCGTCAGGTGAGCACGCTTCCTGAGATCCGTACCCTGCCCGTGCCCGACGGCCTGGAGGGCGAGCGCGTCGACGCCGCCATCTCACGCATGTTCGGCTTCTCCCGTACCAAGGCGGCGGAGCTGGCCGCCGCGGGCAAGGTCCAGGTCGACGGCGCGGTGGTCGGCAAGTCCGAGCGGGTGCGCGGCGGTGCCTGGCTCGAGGTCGAGATGCCGCAGGCGCCCGCGCCGGTGCAGGTGGTCGCCGAGCCCGTCGAGGGCATGGAGATCGTGCACGACGACGATGACGTGGTCGTGATCGTGAAGCCCGTGGGCGTGGCCGCGCACCCGTCGCCGGGCTGGACCGGGCCGACCGTCATCGGCGGCCTCGCCGCCGCCGGGTACCGGATCTCCACCTCCGGGGCCGCCGAGCGCCAGGGCATCGTGCACCGCCTGGACGTGGGCACGTCCGGCCTGATGGTGGTCGCCAAGTCCGAGTACGCGTACACGTCGCTCAAGCGCCAGTTCAAGGAGCGCACGGTCGACAAGCGGTACCACACGCTCGTCCAGGGCCACCCGGACCCGACCAGCGGCACCATCGACGCCCCCATCGGCCGCCACCCCAACCACGACTACAAGTGGGCCGTCACCGCGGAGGGCAAGCCCTCCGTGACCCACTACGACCTCATCGAGGCGTTCCGCGCCGCCTCCCTGCTGGACGTGAAGCTGGAGACCGGCCGCACCCACCAGATCCGCGTCCACATGTCCGCCCACCGCCACCCGTGCGTCGGCGACCTGACCTATGGCGCCGACCCCACGCTCGCCAAGCGGCTGCGCCTGACCCGCCAGTGGCTGCACGCCGTACGGCTCGGTTTCGAGCATCCCGGGGACGGCCGGTGGGTCGAGTTCGAGTGCGGCTACCCGGAGGACCTCCAGACGGCGCTCGACCAGGTCCGCGAGGAGACCTACGCATGAGTGGCACGCCGTACACCGTGCGGATCGCCGAGGACCCGGCCGACCGGGAGGCCTGCTTCGCGGTGCGCAAGGAGGTCTTCGTCGGCGAACAGGGCGTCCCCGAGGACATCGAGTACGACGCCCACGACGCCGCCGCCGTGCACGTCCTGGCGGTCCGGGAGGACGGCGTACCGCTGGGCACCGGACGGCTGCTGCACGGCGCTGCGGCGGCGACGAAGACCGGCGGCGACGCCGCGGTGGGTTCCCTGGGACGGCTCGCCGTCACCAGGGAGGCACGCGGTCTGGGCGTCGGCGTGGCCCTGGTGCGGGCCATCGAGGAAGCGGCACGCGCGCGCGGGCTGACGGCCGTCGACCTGCACGCGCAGACCCACGCGCTGGGCTTCTACGAGCGGCTCGGATACGAGGCCTACGGGCCTGAGTACCCGGAGGCGGGCATCCCGCACCGGGCGATGCGGCGCACGCTGTAGCCGCCGGGGGGTGCCTGACGGCCGGTGCGCCCGGGGACGTGGCAGGCTTGAGACCTGCTGTGTGACGTCGACTCCCGGAGCGCTGGCCGTGGATCAGTTGGCCCTGCTGTTCGTGCTGCTGCTCGGGGCCCTGGTGAGTGTGCCGGTGGGGGACCGGTTCGGAGTGCCGGCGCCGGTGCTGATGACGCTGCTCGGCATCGTGCTCGCGGTGGCCGACTTCGTCCCGAACGTGAACATCCCGCCGGAGCTGATCCTGCCCGGGCTGCTGCCGCCGCTGCTGTACGCGGCGGTGCGGCGGACGTCTTGGCGGCAGTTCACCGCCAACAAGCGGCCGATCTTCCTGCTCGCCGTCGCGCTGGTGTTCGTCACCACGGTGTGCGTGGCCGCCGTCGCCTCCGCGATCGTGCCCGGACTGCCGGTCGCCGCCGCCGTCGCGCTGGGCGCGCTGGTCGCGCCGCCCGACCCGGTCGCCGCGACCGCCGTCGCCGGACAGCTCGGGCTGCCGCGCCGGCTGGTGTCGATCCTGGAGGGCGAGGGGCTGTTCAACGACGTCACGGCCATCGTGCTGTACCACGTGGCCATCGCCGCCGTGGTCAGCGGGAGCTTCTCGCCCTGGCGGGCCGGACTGGACCTGGTGCTGTCCGCGGTGGTCGCCGTCGTCGTGGGACTGGCACTCGGCTGGGGCGCGAACTGGCTGATGGACGTGCTGGACGACGCCACCCTTCAGATCGGGCTGACGCTGCTGGTGCCGTACGCCTCGTACGTGCTCGCGGAGGAGCTGCACGGGTCCGGGGTGCTCGCCGTGCTGACCACCGCGCTCTTCCTCGCCGAGTACGCCTCCCATCCGGACGACGTGATGACGCGGCTCGCCGGGCACACCTTCTGGGACATCGTCGACACGCTCGTCACCGGGGTGGCGTTCGGGCTGATCGGCCTGGAACTGCACAACGCGATCCGGACGGCGTCCGGGCGGTGGGGGGAGCTGCTCGGCTGGGCGGCCACGGTCGTGGGCGTGGTGGTCCTCGTACGCCTGCTGTGGCTGATGCCGGCGACCTGGCTGACCAAACGGCTGCACGCCAAGCGGGACTACGACGAGGACATCCCGATGAGCTGGCGGGAGACCGTCGTGATGTGGTGGTCCGGGATGCGGGGCGTGGCGTCGGTGGCGCTGGCACTGGCCGTCCCGCTCAAGACCGACGACGGGTCGCCGTTTCCCGACCGGGACGAGATCGTGTTCATCGCCTTCGGCGTGATCATGGCGACGCTGGTGTTGCAGGGGCTGACCCTGCCGTGGCTGGTCAAGCGGCTGGGAGTGCGGGCGGACACGGAGCGGGAGAAGGAGTTCGAGAAGCAGCTGGCCGTGCGGGCGGCCAAGGCGGCCAAACGGCGGCTGAAGGAGATCGAGTCGGTCGAGGACCTGCCGGAGGAGCTGTCCGAGCAGATGGCGCGGCGGGCGTTCGACATCGGGCTGCGGATCAGTCCGGACGTGGGGGAGGACGAGCGGCGCGACGCGCACGAGAGGCGGGTGCGCCGGCTCAAGCGGGTGCGGCGGATCCAGGGGGAGATGCTGAGCGCCGCGCGGCATGAGGTGATGGCCGCGCGGAGCGAACCCGGGGCGGATCCGGAGATCGTGGACCGGGTGCTGCGGCATTTGGACGTGCGTAGTCTGCGGTGACGGTTCGTTGCCGGGTGTGGGGTGCGGGGCGCTTGCCGGGGGTTGTCCACCCGCGCACCACCCGTTTCCAGTCGGTTGAGAGCTCCAGCTCTCCCGTGGGGGTGGTGCGCCGTCGGCGGCCGGCCGTTCGTGAGCGTCAGGCCCTGCCCGTTCTCGGGGTCTCGTAGGCGCGGCGGTGGGCGCCGTCCTGGGACGGGATGCGGGGGCTGTTCGGGGGCAGGGCCGCGTCGGCCGTGTTGACGCGGGGCAGGGCGTACGGGTGTTCCGCGCACAGCCAGGTGATCATCTGCTCGCGGACCATGACCCGCACCGTCCAGATGTCGTCGGCGTCCTTCGCGGTCATCAGGGCGCGGACCTGGATCGTGTTGGGCGTCGAGTCGGTGACCTGGAGGCCGTGGGCGCGGCCGTCCCAGGCCGGGCACTCGCGCAGGATGTCCCGCAGCTTCTCGCGCATCGCCTCGACGGGCGCCGTGTGGTCGAGGTGCCAGTAGACGATGCCGGTCATCTGCGGGGTGCCGCGCGACCAGTTCTCGAACGACTTGGATGTGAAATACGACACAGGCATGGTGATGCGACGCTCGTCCCAGGTCCGCACCGTCAGGAAGGTCAGCGTGATCTCCTCGACGGTGCCCCACTCGCCGTCCACCACCACGGTGTCCCCGATCCGCACCATGTCGCCGAAGGCGATCTGGAGCCCGGCGAACATGTTGCTCAGCGTGGACTGCGCGGCGACACCGGCGACGATGCCGAGGATGCCGGCCGAGGCCAGCAGCGAGGCACCGGCCGCGCGCATCGCCGGGAACGTCAGCAGCATCGAGGCGGCGGCCACGACGATGACGATCGCCGACACCACCCGCATGATCAGCTCGACCTGCGTGCGCACCCGGCGCACCCGGGCCGGATCCCGGTGGGCCCGCGCGTACCGGCTGTACGACGTCTCGACGATGGCCCCCGCGATCCGGATGACCAGCCAGGCGGCCGACCCGATCAGCACCAGGGTCAGCGTCCGGCCGATGCCGGCCTGGTGCTGCTCCAGCAGTCGCGCCTGGTCGTACGACCCTCTCAGCATGGCGGCGCACAGCACGAGCTGGTACGGGATGCGCCCGCGGCGCAGCAGCCCCCACAAGAGCGTGTCGTGGTCCCGTTCGTCTGCCTTGCGCAGCAGCCGGTCGGTGGCCCAGCCGACGAACAGGGTCAGGGCGACCGAGCTGCCGATCACGATGAGAGGGCGGAGTACGTTCTCCATGCCTCCGAACGTAACCGGCCACCGGCGACCTTGAACATGTGACTTCGGCACGTTCCTGGGTAACGTCCGGCGCGGTCACCGTCGGTCACTGTCGTACCCGGCTGGCACCATGGCCTCATGAACATCATGCTCTTTCACTCGACCTACGGCCTCAGGCCCGCGGTGCGCCAGGCCGCGGACCGGCTGCGCGGCGCGGGGCACGAGGTGTGGACGCCGGACCTCTTCGAAGGACGTACGTTCGACACGGTCGAGGAGGGCATGGCCTTCAACGACGAGGTCGGGAAGGACGAGCTGCTGAAGCGGGCCGTCCTGGCCGCCGCGCCGTACTCCGACCGGGGGCTCGTGTACGCGGGGTTCTCGCTCGGCGCCTCCATCGCGCAGACCCTCGCACTGGGCGACGGGAAGGCGCGCGGGCTGCTGCTCCTGCACGGCACGTCGGACCTCGCGCCGAACGCCTCCGTGGACGAGCTGCCGGTGCAGCTGCACGTCGCCGAGCCGGACCCGTTCGAGACGGACGACTGGCTGAGCGCCTGGTACCTCCAGATGGGCAGAGCCGGCGCCGACGTCGAGGTGTACCGGTACGCCGGGGCCGGTCACCTCTACACCGACCCCGGCCTGCCGGACTACGACGAGGAGGCCGCCGAGGCCACCTGGCGGGTGGCGCTCGGCTTCCTCGACGGCCTGGGCCACGTGTGAGTGGGCCAGGCCACCGGGGCTAGCCCGGGAAGCACTCCTTGGGGTTGTGCACCAGCGACTCGAAGTGCCCGGAGTACACCCAGGCCGTCGGCTTCGAGTTGTAGAGCCGGAACCACAGGGCCCCCGAGGGGGTGTGGCGGGTCGAGCACTGGATGCGCAGGGTCGTCTTGAACGGCTCCGTGCGGAACCTGTGCGACGAGGAGGTGGGCTCCGCGTAGATGGGGGCACCGTTCCTGTCCAGCACGGTCAGATTGACGAAGGCCGGTGCTGCCGAGACCTCCGTCGCCTGAGCGACGGAGGCGAGCCCGGCGAGCGTCATGGCAGCGGCAATCGTCGCGGTCTTCTTCAAGACACCTTGGGGGGTGGCCATGTGACTCCAATCATGAACAGACCTGACGGGCCGCCAGGTAGAGCGACCCGCCAACGTGTTCGATGCCGGAAAGATCTCCTCGGTTGCTCCGGGCGTTGGTTCCCTACACAGGGTCGTAGGTGCGCTCGACCTTCTGCGTGCCGCTACGGGTGCGGTACGAACGGGCCCAGGAAGCGGTCGCGTTCGGGCTCGTGCGGTCGGACAGGACGTAGTAGTCCATCTGCGCGCGGTCGGCGGTGATGTCCAGCACGCCGTAGCCGTGGCGGTCGGTGTCGACCCAGTGGACGTGCCGGTTGGCGGCCTCGATGACCGGCGCGGCGATGGTGGAGACGGTGCCCTCGGGGACCTTCATGATGTCGTCGAGGTTGTCCGAGGTGACCGAGGTGATCACGAACTCGGTGGCCGCCGACGGCGACAGCGGGTAGGTGCCCGCGTCCACCGGCACGTCGTTGGCCCAGGACATGTGGATGTCACCGGTCAGGAAGACGGTGTTGCCGATGGCGTTCGACCGCAGGTGGTCGAGAAGCTCGCGGCGGTCGTCGGTGTAGCCGTCCCACTGGTCGGTGTTGACGCCGATGCCGTCCTGCGGCAGCCCGAGCAACTTGGCCAGCGGCTTGAGCAGGTCGGCGGTGAGCGAGCCGATGACGAACGGCGCGATCATCACCGAGTTGCCGACGAGCCGCCACTTCGTGTCGGAGGCCTTGAGACCCGCCTTGAGCCAGTCGAGCTGGGCGCGGCCGGTGATCGTGCGGTTCGGGTCGTCCACCGAGCCGCTGCCCGTGGACGCCTGCTGGGAGCGGAAGGAGCGCAGGTCCAGCAGCGACAGGTCGGCGAGCTTGCCGAAGCGCAGCCGCCGGTAGGTGGTGCCCGCGATCGCCGGGCGGACCGGCATCCACTCGAAGTACGCCTGCCGCGCGGCGGCCTGACGGGCACTCCAGGTGCCCTCGGCGCCCTCGGTGTGGTTGACCGCGCCGCCGGACCAGGCGTTGTCGGCGAACTCGTGGTCGTCCCAGATGGCGATGACCGGCGCCTTCAGGTGCAGTGCCTGTAGGTCGGGGTCGGTCTTGTACTTCGCGTGCCGGACGCGGTAGTCGGCGAGTGTGATGATCTCGTTCGTGGGTGCGTGCTGGCGCACGACCGTGCCCCGGGCCGCGTACTCGCCCGACTTGTACTCGTAGATGTAGTCGCCCAGGTGCAGCCAGGCGTCCAGGTCGTTACGGGCCGCGAGGTGCCGGTAGGCGGAGAAGTAACCCGCTTCCCAGTTGGCGCAGGTGGCCACGCCGAAACGCAGGCCGGAGACGGCCGCGTCCGCCGCCGGGGCGGTGCGGGTGCGCGCCACCGGGGAGTCGGCGCCGCCGGCCGAGAACCGGAACCAGTAGTCGGTCGCCGGTTCCAGGCCGCGGATGTCGGCCTTCACGGTGTGGTCGGAGGCCGCCGTCGCGGTGATGGAGCCCTTGGTGACGATGCTGGTGAACGCCTTGTCCTTGGCGACGACCCAGTTCACCTCGGTGTCCGGGCCGGTTCCGGAGCCGGGTATCGCCTCCGGGACCGGGGTCACCCGGGTCCACAGCAGGATGCCGTCGGGCAGCGGGTCACCGGAGGCGACACCGTGCAGGAAGGCGGGAGCCTGGTCGGCGGCGCGCGCCGGAAGGGCGGCGGCGAGCGGGCCGGCCAGGACAGCGGTCGCCGCCGCGGCCTTGACGACCGTACGGCGGCGGGGAGAGAGGGACTTGAGACCCTCGGCAGCGTCGGATGATCTGTAGCGACTGGTCACGACCGATTAGGTTACTGATCGGTACGTGCGAGAGCGGGCGAACTCCGGAAGTTCGCCCGCTCTTCATGTGGAGGCCGGTCTTCGAGGAGCCGTCAGCCCTTGAGGGCCGCGTCCACCACCTTGTTGAAGTCGGCCACCGTCAGAAGCGGACTGCCCCCGTTGAGCTGCTTGCCGTCCATGACGAAGCCCGGAGTGCCGGTCACGCCGTCCTTGTTGTCGTCGAAGGTCTTCGACATAGCCATCGCCCAGGCGTCGTAGGTGCCCTTCTTGACCGCGTCCTGGAACTTCGCGTTGTTCTTCAGCGCGGGAACCGTGTTGGCGACCTTGATGAGGTAGCTGTCGTCCTTGAACTTGTCGGCCTTCTCGTCCGGGTGCCACTTCGCGGAGTACAGCGCGGACTTGTACTCGAGGAACGCCTCGGGGCTGATGTTCAGCGCGGCGCCCAGGGCGCTCAGCGCGTTCTTCGACCCGACGCCGTTGTCCTTGTTGTCGATGAACGTGGCGCCGACGTACTGGAACTTGAACTTGCCGTCGTCGATGTCCTTCTTCACCGTCGAACCGACGGCCTGCTCGAACGCGGCGCACACGGGGCAGCGCGGGTCCTCGTAGATCTTGAGGGTCTTCTTGGCGGTGTCCTTGCCGATGACGACCGTCGTGCCCTTGGTGCCCGTGGTGTTGGCCGGGGCGACGACCTTGGCGTCCTTCAGCCCCGCCCAGTAGGTGGGCTTGTTGGCCTGGACGACGGCGTAGCCTATGCCGCCGGCCGCCGCCAGGACGGCCACGACCGAGCCGGCCACGATGGCCTGCCGCTTGGCCTTGGCGCGCTTCGCCTGGCGCTCGCGCTCCTGGCGCAGCCGCTCCCGGGCCGCCGTCTTGGCCGCCGCACTGTTCCGCTTGCTCATGTCGGTGTTCTCCAAAGGGGACGCGCACAGGTCGTACGCGGGATACGTGTGGGGGACTGTTCGTGCTCAGGTGTCGCTCAGGGGAAGGCGACCGAGCACGGCGGTCCACGCCGTCCCAGGGAGAACACGAGGAGCCGGTCCCGGGCGATGGCCGTACGGGCGTGCGGGGTCCGTACCCGCCGCACCGCCGCCGGATCCGGCCGGACGGCCACCGCGGCCACCGCAAGCAGCAGCGGCCGGAACGTGGTCGCGGTCACCGCGCGCACCAGCTGGGCCAGCGCCCGCTCGCCCCGGCGCAGCCAGGCGGCGGCCAGCAGGCCGACGCCGACATGCGCGGCCAGCAGCAACCAGGCGGTCGCCGGATCGGCGTGGGCGAGCAGGGCGGCGAGCCGGTCGGTGCCGGCCCACCCGTCACCCGACCACCACCCCTCATGGAGGCGCTCCGCGCCGCTCCTGTTCCATTGGGCCAGCGGAGCGCCCACGCCGGCGCCGTTGCCGCACAGCACGTCCCAGCCGACCGAACGCAGCGGACCCGCGACGGGGCCGCCGGCGCGGCCGTAGCAGACGTGCTGGCCGGTGGTGAAGACGGTGTCGGCGGTCAGTTCCAGCGGGATCAGCACGGCGGCGATCCGGCCGAAGCCGCGCTCGCGGCCCGCGAGGGCGTACGCGAGGAGGAACACGGCGACCGCGACCGCGGCCACCGTGTTCACCGGCAGCGGGACCCGGGACAGCAGCACGTGCGACGCGCTGCTGAGCGTCACGACCAGTGCCGTGAACAGCGCCGCGCGTACGGCTCTGAGCTGGATCCCGGATATGTCCATAGCGGGGAGAGTGTGTCATGTGCCGCTGTAAGAGACCCCTAAAAGGTACCTGTGAGCGGCCCGTCGGTCACAGACCCGGAATGCGGCCGTTGCGGAAGAGGTCGACGAAGATCTGGTGGTCGGCACGCGCGCGTGCGCCGTAGCCGTGCGCGAAGTCGGTCAGCAGGTCCGCGAAGCCCTCCTCGTCGGCCGCGATCGCCGCGTCGATGGCCCGCTCGGTGGAGAACGGCACCAGGGACTCGCCGGAGGTGTCGTCCGCCGCCGCGTGCATGGTGGCGGTGGCCCGGCCCAGGTCGGCGACGACGGCCGCGATCTCCTCCGGGTCGTCGATGTCGCTCCAGTCCAGGTCGACGGCGTACGGCGACACCTCGGCGACCAGCTGGCCCGTCCCGTCGAGCTCCGTCCAGCCCAGCCACGGGTCGGCGTGCGCCTGGAGGGCGCGCTGGGAGATCACCGTGCGGTGGCCCTCGTGCTGGAAGTAGTCCCGGATCGCCGGGTCCGTGACGTGCCTGGAGACGGCCGGGGTCTGGGCCTGCTTGATGTAGATCACGACGTCGTTCTCCAGGGCGTCGCTGTGACCCTCCAGCAGGATGTTGTACGACGGCAGCCCGGCCGACCCGATGCCGATGCCGCGCCGCCCGACGACGTCCTTGACCCGGTACGAGTCCGGGCGGGCCAGCGAGGTCTCCGGCAGCGTCTCCAGGTAGCCGTCGAAGGCCGCCAGCACCTTGTAGCGGGTCGCCGCGTCCAGCTCGATGGAGCCGCCGCCCGGGGCGAAGCGGCGCTCGAAGTCCCGGATCTCGGTCATCGAGTCCAGCAGCCCGAAACGGGTGAGGGAGCGCGCGTCACGCAGCGCGTCCAGCAGGGCACCCTGCGCCGTGTCCAGCGTGAAGGGCGGCACCTCGTCGCTCTTGGCACCGGTCGCCAGGGCGTGGACGCGCTCGCGGTAGGCGGCCGCGTAGACCCTGACCAGCTCGGTGATCTGGTCGTCGCCGAGCGCCTTCGCGTACCCGACGAGGGCGATGGAGGCGGAGAAGCGCTTCAGGTCCCAGGTGAAGGGTCCGACGTACGCCTCGTCGAAGTCGTTGACGTTGAAGATGAGCCGGCCGTTGGCGTCCATGTACGTGCCGAAGTTCTCGGCGTGCAGGTCGCCGTGGATCCAGACCCTGGAGGTGCGCTCGTCGAGGTACGGACCGCCACGCTTCTCGGCGTCGAGGTCGTGGTAGAAGAGGCACGCCGTGCCCCGGTAGAACGCGAAGGCCGAGGCCGCCATCTTCCGGAACTTCACGCGGAACGCGGCCGGGTCGGCGGCCAGGAGCTGGCCGAAGGCGGTGTCGAAGACGGCGAGGATCTCCTCGCCGCGCTGCTCGTCGTTGAGCTGGGATACCGACATCGCTGGGTGCCTCCTGGTGCGTCAATGGGTGCGACGGCGTTGCTGCCGTCTCCAACGCACGAAGGTACGCGGGAGTGCCCGGCGAGTGTCAGTCCCGGGGCATAGACTTCGACGCTGTCCCCCAGACTGTCCGCAGTCGGTCCGCAGCCGGTCGGAAGATCGTCGGCGCCTGTTCTCCTTGGAGGCCGAAACCGTGTCAAAGCCGCCCTTCACGCACCTGCACGTCCACACCCAGTACTCGCTGCTGGACGGTGCCGCGCGGCTCAAGGACATGTTCAACGCCTGCAACGAGATGGGCATGACGCACATCGCCATGTCCGACCACGGCAACCTCCACGGGGCGTACGACTTCTTCCACTCCGCGCAGAAGGCCGGAATCACCCCGATCATCGGCATCGAGGCGTATGTCGCCCCCGAGTCCCGGCGCAACAAGCGCAAGATCCAGTGGGGCCAGCCGCACCAGAAGCGGGACGACGTCTCCGGTTCCGGTGGTTACACCCACAAGACGATGTGGGCGGTCAACAAGACCGGCCTGCACAACCTCTTCCGGCTGTCCTCGGACGCGTACGCCGAGGGCTGGCTGCAGAAGTGGCCCCGCATGGACAAGGAGACCATCGCCCAGTGGTCCGAGGGGATCGTCGCCTCCACCGGCTGCCCCTCCGGCGAGGTCCAGACCCGGCTGCGCCTGGGCCAGGAGGAGGAGGCACTCAAGGCGGCGGCGGACTACCAGGACATCTTCGGCAAGGACCGCTACTTCCTGGAGCTGATGGACCACGGGATCGAGATCGAGCACCGGGTGCGCAAGGGCCTGCTGGAGATCGGCAAGAAGCTCGGCATCCCCCCGCTGGTCACCAACGACTCGCACTACACGTACGCGCACGAGGCCGGCGCCCACGACGCGCTGCTGTGCATCCAGACCGGCAAGAACCTCTCCGACCCGGACCGCTTCAAGTTCGACGGCACCGGCTACTACCTGAAGTCCACGGACGAGATGTACGCCATCGACTCCTCGGACGCCTGGCAGGAGGGCTGCGCCAACACGCTGCTCGTCGCCGAGATGGTCGACACGACCGGCATGTTCGAGAAGCGCGACCTCATGCCCAAGTTCGACATCCCCGAGGGCTACACCGAGGTCACCTGGTTCAAGGAGGAGGTCCGCCGCGGCATGGAGCGCCGCTTCCCCGGCGGCATCCCCGAGGACCGCCAGAAGCAGGTCGAGTACGAGATGGACGTCATCATCCAGATGGGGTTCCCGGGCTACTTCCTCGTGGTCGCCGACTTCATCATGTGGGCCAAGAACAACGGCATCGCGGTCGGCCCCGGCCGTGGCTCCGCGGCCGGTTCGATCGTCGCGTACGCCATGGGCATCACCGACCTCGACCCGATCCCGCACGGTCTGATCTTCGAGCGGTTCCTCAACCCCGAGCGCGTCTCCATGCCCGACGTCGACATCGACTTCGACGAGCGCCGGCGCGTCGAGGTGATCAGGTACGTGACGGAGAAGTACGGCGCCGACAAGGTCGCCATGATCGGCACCTACGGCAAGATCAAGGCCAAGAACGCCATCAAGGACTCCGCACGTGTGCTGGGTTACCCGTACGCGATGGGTGACCGCCTCACCAAGGCGATGCCCGCCGACGTCCTCGGTAAGGGCATCGACCTCGACGGCATCACCAACCCCTCGCACCCGCGGTACAACGAGGCCGGCGAGATCCGCGGGATGTACGAGAACGAGCCGGACGTGAAGAAGGTCATCGACACCGCCAAGGGCGTCGAGGGCCTGGTCCGGCAGATGGGTGTGCACGCGGCCGGCGTGATCATGTCCAGCGAGCCCATCGTCGACCACGCCCCCATCTGGGTGCGGCACACGGACGGCGTGACCATCACGCAGTGGGACTACCCGCAGTGCGAGTCGCTCGGCCTGCTGAAGATGGACTTCCTCGGGCTGCGCAACCTGACGATCATGGACGACGCCGTCAAGATGGTGAAGTCCAACAAGGGCATCGACCTCGACCTGCTGGCACTGCCGCTCGACGATCCGAAGACCTTCGAACTCCTCCAGCGCGGTGACACCCTCGGCGTCTTCCAGTTCGACGGCGGCCCCATGCGCTCGCTGCTGCGCCTGATGAAGCCCGACAACTTCGAAGACATCTCCGCCGTCTCCGCGCTCTACCGTCCGGGCCCCATGGGCATGGACTCGCACACCAACTACGCGCTGCGCAAGAACAAGCTCCAGGAGATCACTCCGATCCACAAGGAGCTGGAGGAGCCCCTCGAAGAGGTCCTGGCCGTCACCTACGGCCTGATCGTCTACCAGGAGCAGGTGCAGAAGGCCGCCCAGATCATCGCCGGGTACTCGCTCGGCGAGGCCGACATCCTCCGCCGCGTGATGGGCAAGAAGAAGCCCGACGAGCTGGCGAAGAACTTCACCATCTTCCAGGCCGGAGCGAAGAAGAACGGCTACAGCGACGAGGCGATCCAGGCACTGTGGGACGTGCTGGTCCCCTTCGCCGGCTACGCCTTCAACAAGGCGCACTCCGCCGCGTACGGACTGGTCTCGTACTGGACCGCCTACCTGAAGGCGAACCACCCCGCCGAGTACATGGCCGGACTGCTCACCTCGGTCAAGGACGACAAGGACAAGTCGGCCGTCTACCTCAACGAGTGCCGGCGCATGGGCATCAAGGTGCTCCCGCCGAACGTCAACGAGTCGGTGCACAACTTCGCCGCGCAGGGCGACGACGTGATCCTCTTCGGCCTCGAAGCCGTGCGCAACGTCGGCACCAACGTGGTGGAGTCGATCATCAGGAGCCGCAAGGCCAAGGGCAAGTACGCCTCCTTCCCCGACTACCTCGACAAGGTCGAGGCGGTCGCCTGCAACAAGCGCACCACGGAGTCGCTGATCAAGGCGGGCGCTTTCGACACCCTGGGACACACCCGCAAGGGCCTCACCGCGCAGTACGAGCCGATGATCGACAACGTGGTCGCGGTCAAGCGCAAGGAGGCCGAGGGCCAGTTCGACCTCTTCGGCGGCATGGGCGAGGAGGAGAGCAGCGAGCCCGGCTTCGGACTCGACGTGGAGTTCACCACCGAGGAGTGGGACAAGACCTATCTGCTCGCCCAGGAGCGGGAGATGCTCGGTCTGTACGTCTCCGACCACCCGCTCTTCGGCCTGGAGCACGTGCTGTCCGACAAGGCCGACGCGGGCATCGCCCAGCTCACCGGCGGCGAGCACGCGGACGGCGCGGTGGTCACCATCGGCGGCATCATCTCGGGCCTTCAGCGAAAGATGACCAAGCAGGGCAACGCCTGGGCGATCGCCACCGTGGAGGACCTCGCCGGTTCCATCGAGTGCATGTTCTTCCCGGCGACCTACCAGCTCGTGTCGACCCAACTCGTCGAGGACGCGGTCGTCTTCGTCAAGGGCCGCCTCGACAAACGCGAGGACGTGCCCCGGCTGGTCGCCATGGAACTTCAGGTCCCGGACCTGTCGAACGCCGGCACCAACGCGCCGGTGATCCTCACCATCCCGGCCACGAGGGTCACCCCGCCGATGGTCAGCCGCCTCGGCGAGATCCTCAGCCACCACAAGGGCGAGAGCGAGGTCCGCATCAAGCTCCAGGGCCCGCGCAAGACGACGGTCCTGCGCCTGGACCGGCACCGCGTGAAGCCGGACCCGGCGCTCTTCGGCGACCTCAAGGTGCTGCTCGGGCCGTCGTGTCTCGCGGGTTGAGTCTCGCGGGTCGAGCGGCCCGGACAGGCCCCGGGTGCGCGGCCGGGCGTGCGACGTGAACGAGGGGCGTGTCCGCGATCGGATACGCCCCTCGTCCGTGCCTGGGCTCAAAGGCCCGTGCGCCGGTCTCAGTTGTGGCCGAAGCGCTTGTGCTGCTTACGTGCGACATTCGCCGGGCTGCCCGGTACGTGCGCCATCTCGGGATCGTGCGCCTCCGGGGCACGCTGCGCGTGCTCCTGCGGCTGCTCGGCCTGCGAGGAGCGGTTCTTCGGGCCGGCCTGCTTGCGGTTGTTCTTGTTCTTGGCCATGGTGATCTGCCTCCTGAAGGGGATCTAGGGGCCAGGGCCGCCATCAGATTCACATAGGCTGACAATGAACGCATTCCGGATAATTACCGTCTGTGACAGGCTTGTCGGAGCGCACGACCCCGAAACGCCACGCCGAAGATCGAGTTCGGGCCGTTAACCCCCGTACGGTCGGGCAGACTCGAATGAAGCCGCAAGCAGAAACCTCCCGGGAAGAAGGTGAGTCGCGTGGACCGCTGCATCGTCCTGGTGGACGCCGGGTACTTGCTGGGGGCCGCAGCCAGCCTCCTCGCCGGAGAGCCCTCACGGTCCCGGATCACCGTCGACCACACCGCCCTCATCCAGGCGCTGCGCGAGCGAGCGGAGGCCGACACCGAACGCCCCCTGCTGCGTATCTACTGGTTCGACGGCGCCCCCGACCGCGTCCCCCAGCCGGAGCACCGCCGGCTGCGCGTGATGCCCCGGGTCACCGTCCGGCTCGGCGCGCTGACCCGCAGCGACGGACGCTGGGCGCAGAAGGGCGTGGACGCCGCCATGCACGCCGAGCTCACCGAGCTCGCCCGCAACGGCGCCTGCTCCGACGTCGTCCTGGTCACCGGCGACGGCGACCTGCTGCCGGGCATGATGGCCGCCAAGGAGCACGGCGTCGCCGTCCACCTGTGGGCCGTACAGGCCGCCGACGGCGACTACAACCAGTCCGAGGACCTGGTCGCCGAGGCCGACGAGCGGCGCGTGCTGGACCGGGCCTGGATCACGCAGGCTGTACGGGCCAAGGAGCTCACCGGCATCTGCGCACCGCCGCCCGCGCCCCGCCCGGAGATCGCCGCCATCCTCTCCGCGCCGCTGCCCGAGTCCGCGCTGGCCGCCGGGCCCGAGCGGCCCGCCGAGGAGGGCGAGCGCACGTCGGCCGCCCCCGCCGCGCAGAACGGCGCGCAGGAGCGGGTGCCCGCGGCCAAGGGCGTACCCACTCCCAAGGACCTCGCCGCGCTGCGCGCGCCCGGCGCGCAGACCACGCAGCATCCGGCCACGGCCACCCTGCGCTGGTCCTCCGACAAGGGCTGGGTGGACCGGCCGGGCGTGGTGGCCGAGCCGCCGGAGGTCGCGTCCATGCCGACGCTGGCCCAGCTGACCACCGCCGAGCAGCGGTGGGCCGACCGCGAGGAGGACATCACCACGGTCGGCGGGGACCCGTACGAGGTCGGGCAGGTCTTCGCCCGGCGGTGGATCTCCCGCCTGGGCGACCAGATCCACCTGCCGAAACTCTCCGCGATGTACCCGCGCATCCCGCACCGCATCGACGGCGAGCTGCTGCGCTACGCGGCCCGCTTCGGCCTCCTCGCCCACAAGGACGACCAGATCGACGAGCACGACCGGTACGCCATTCGGGCGGGGTTCTGGCGGGAGATCGACGTACCCGCGGCCACGGAGCAGGCGCCGGCCGGGGAGTGAGCCCCCGCTCGCCAGGCCCCAAAGGCGAGTAAAGGGCCCGGACGGCGTACTCTCGTCCCTTGTGAGTACGCGCGTGGCACAGGCACTTCGGCATCCGGATGACGTGGTGTGCGCCGTGCGCGGACTGACCAAGACCTATCCGGCCGTGCGCGGTCGGCGCGGCGCGCCCGGGACCCCGGAGGTCCGCGCCACCGATGACGTGGCGCTCGACGTCCGCCGCGGCGAGATCTTCGGGCTGCTCGGGCCGAACGGCGCCGGCAAGTCCACCCTCGTACGGCAGCTCACCGGACTGCTGCGGCCGGACGCCGGCAGCGTCGAACTGCTCGGCCACGACATCGTGCGGCACCCGGAGCGGGCCTCGCGCATCCTCGCCTACCTCGGCCAGGAGTCGACCGCCCTCGACGAGCTGACCGTCTCCCTCGCCGTGGAGACCACCGGACGCCTGCGCGGCCTGGACGCGGCGCGGGCCCGGGCCGAGCGGGACGCCGTGCTGGAGGAGCTGGGGCTGGCCCCGATCGCCGGGCGGGCGCTGAAGAAGCTGTCCGGCGGCCAGCGGCGGCTCGCCTGCTTCGCCGCCACCCTGGTCGGGGAGCGCCCGCTGCTGGTGCTCGACGAGCCGACCACCGGCATGGACCCGGTGGCGCGGCGCGCGGTCTGGGACGCCGTCGACCGGCGGCGGGCCGAGCGCGGCACGACCGTGCTGCTCGTCACCCACAACGTCATCGAGGCCGAGACCGTCCTGGACCGGGTCGCCGTCCTGGACCAGGGCCGGGTCATCGCCTGCGACACCCCCGCCGGGCTCAAGGAACGCGTGGCGGGCGAGGTGCGGGTGGAACTGGTGTGGCGGGAACAGGCGCCTCTGGAGGTGCCGGAGGTCGCCGTGCTGCGCGAGCGGGCCGTGGAGGCCGGGCGCCGCTGGACTTTGCGGCTCGCGCCCGAGGAGGCCCGCGCGGCCGTCGCCACGGTCACCGGCGGGGCCGCCTTCGCCGCACTGGACGACTTCACCCTCGCCACGCCGAGCCTGGAGGACGTGTACCTGGCACTGGGCGGTGCCGCGCGGCAGGGTTTGGTGAAGGCGTGAGCACGCGAGGCGCCGCATCCGTACGGTCCCCCGAAGGACGGCTCGGCCGCCGCAGGGAAGAGGAGCAGCTCGACGTGAGTGCCGTATCCGCGCAGTCTCCCGCGGGGAGGGCCGTGTCCGTGCCGGAGCCGGCGACGGGCGCGGCCGGGCTGGGGCCGCGCGCGCGACTGTGGCCGTCGATGGCCGCCGTGTACCGGGCGCAGCTGTCCCGGGCCCGGGTGGCGCGGATACCGCTGCTGTTCGTGGCGACCTTCCAGTCCGTCGGCATCATGATCATGATGCGGGGGGTGGTGGACACCCGGGGCGAGGCCCAGTCCGTGGTGGCCGGGTCGTCGGTCGTCGTCGTCGCGTACGTCGCGCTGAACCTGCTGGCCCAGTACTTCGGGCAACTGCGGGCCGGCGGCGGGCTCGACCACTACGCCACGCTGCCGGTGCCGCCGGCGGCGGTGGTGCTGGGCGCGGCGGGGGCGTACGCGTCCTTCACCGTGCCCGGGACCCTGGTGACCGCCGTGTTCGGCTGCGCGCTGTTCGGGCTGCCGCTGGGCAACCTCTGGATCCTCGTCGCGGTGATCCCGCTCGCGGGCGCCGCGCTCGCCGGGCTCGGCGCGGCCTGCGGGCTGCTCGCGCCGCGGCCCGAACTGGCCACGCTGCTGGGGCAGCTCGGCATGTCGGCGGCGCTGCTCCTCGGCGTGCTGCCGCCGGACCGGATGCCGGAGCTCGTACGGCTGGCCCGCGACCTGCTGCCGTCCACGTACGGCGTCGAGGCGTACGCGCGGACCTTCGGGGCGCGTCCCCACTGGGCGTTCGTCGCCGGTGACCTGGGCGTGTGCGCCGGGGTCGGGGTGGTGTCGCTGGCCCTGGCGACCTGGGCGTACCGCCGGGCCGCCGTCCGGTGACGCGCCGCACAGGGCGACCTGGCACGATGTCAGGGTGACCGCACCACTGACTCCGCCTCCGCCGCCGCACGAACCGTCCCCGCACCAGGACCGGCAGGGCGCGCAGCCCGCCGGGTCCGCGGGAGCAGCCTACGAACAGGACGGCCCCGGGATGAAGACCGAAGTGCGGGAGGCCGCCGTGATCACGGTGGCGATGGCGCTCGGTGGGGTGCTGCTCGGGCTGCTGTGGCTGTGGCTCACGCCGCACGTGCCGCTGGTCGGTGACGAGAGCGGGAAGAACTGGATCGTCTACCTCAAGGACACCGAAGGGGAGCAGGCGATCGGGGTCGACGGAACGTTCACGCTGCTGGCGCTGGCCTTCGGGGCGGTCAGTGCGGTCGTCGTCTTTCTGCTGCGGCGGCGTGGAGGTGTGCCGCTGGTGGTCGCGCTGACCGTCGGGGGTGTGCTGGGGTCGCTGCTGGCGTGGCGGCTCGGGGTGTGGCTCGGGCCGGAGAAGGACGTCCTTGCCCATGCCAGGTCCGTGGGGAAGGGCGTGGCCTTCTCGGCGCCGCTGAAGCTGGGCGCCAAGGGGGCGTTGCTGGCGTGGTCGGTGGCCGCGGTGCTGGTTCATCTGGGGCTGACGGCGCTGTTCGGTCCGCGGGATCCTGATCCGTACCAGGAGGGCCCGTACGGGGCGCCGCCCGCGCAGGGCTGACCGCCGGGCTGCTCTCGCCCCCGCCGCCCCCACCCCTTCCCCGTCCCCAGGGGCTCCGCCCCTTCGACCCCGCCGGGGCTTCGCCCCGGACCCCATCGGCCTGAAGGGCCTCGTCCTCAAACGCCGGACGGGCTGGAAGTGGGGGCGAGCCCCCAGCTCAGGCTGACCGCCTCGGCAGCGAAGGCCGGACGGGCTGGGAGGGGGCCGCGCCTACCTGACCGGAGGTCAGCCGCGGCCGATGGGGGCCAGGACGGCCTCCGTGAGGGTGGTCAGGTCGGTGGGGGTGAGTTCGACCTCCAGGCCCCGGCGGCCGGCCGAGACGCAGATCGTGGGGTGGGCGGTCGCCGAGTCGTCGAGGACCGTGGGGAGCTTCTTGCGCTGGCCCAGGGGGGAGATGCCGCCGCGGACGTAACCGGTGGTGCGTTCCGCGTGGGCCGGGTCCGCCATGGCCGCGCGTTTGCCGCCGACCGCCGCCGCCAGGGCCTTGAGGTCGAGGGAGCCCGCCACCGGGACCACGGCGACCGTCAGGGTGCCGTCGACGTCCGCGATCAGGGTCTTGAAGACACGCTCCGGGGAGACGCCCATCGCCTCGGCGGCCTCCTCGCCGTAGGAGGGGTGGGACGGGTCGTGGTCGTAGGCGTGGACCGTGTAGTCCACGCCCGCCGCCGTCAGGGCCACCGTCGCGGGGGTGCCGCCCGGCTGCTGCTGTTTCTTCGACTTCTTAGCCATGGAGGGTCCGGGCCTCAGTTCAGACTCGTCGGGCCGCGCGTCAGGTCCGCCGCCGGCAGTGACGGCAGATTACGGATGATGGCCGTCTCCGCGCGAAGGAGTTTCAGCTCGTCGCGCAGGCGGGACGCGGTGTCCGGGGCCTGGAGCAGACGCTGCTTCGTCGGGGTGTCGAGCATCATCGCCGCCGCGACCAGGTAGGAGACGACGGCCGGCTCGTCCGGCAGGTCCGCACCCGTGGACAGCGAGCGCTCCCGCGCGCCCGCCAGCCGCTTCTGGTACTGGCGGAACGCCCGCAGCACGCCCTCGGCCAGCGCACCCGCCTCGTCGCCCGGGTCCTCCGCCAGCTCCTCCAGCTCGGCGGTCAGGAACGGACCCGACGCGTCCACGGACAGCAGCCGTACCCGGGTGGTACCGGTCGCCAGCACCTCGAAGGTGCCGTCGGCCCGCTCCCGGACGGTCGCGGCGTCCGCCACGCAGCCCACGGCGTGGAACGCCCGGGTGGGGTCGGCGCCGAAGCCCGCGGCGGGTCCGCGTTCGGGCAGGGCGGTCGGGTCCGGCATGCCCGGGGCGCTCGGCGCCACTTCGTGGCCGTCGCGGATCGCCACTACGGCGAAGCGGCGCGGCTCTTCCTCGGGCGTCTTCAGCAGCTCGCGCATCATGGCGCGGTACCGCTCCTCGAAGACGTTGAGGGGGAGCACCAGGCCCGGGAACAGTACCGAGTTCAGCGGGAAGAGGGGGAGACGGACGGTGGTCACGGCGCCACCCTAATGGTCACCGGCACGGACGTGTCCGCGGAGCTCACTCCGCGGTCGCAGCGGGGCCGGGGCCGACCCGGTCCGGCCGGTGCGGGGGGCCGCCGTCCGGAGTTCCTCGCGCAGCCGCAGGAAGTGGCCGAGCGGGTCGTCGGAGGCCCGGTCCCAGGGGAAGGAGGTGGCGTACGGGCCGATCAGCCGGAGCTGGGTACGGGCGTCCTCCCGGCGGCCCAGCCGCAGGAGCACGTAGGTGAGCTTGTTGCGGATCTCGGCGGGCCAGGGGTCGGCCGCCGGGAACCGGCCGGAGAGCGCGATCGCCCGGTCGGCCGCCGCGTCCAGCCGCTCCCGCGGCACCTCGGGTCCGCAGCCGTCGGTCAGGTAGCCGAGGGCCGCCCGCGCGGGCAGCGCCTGGACGAGCGAGTCCGCCGGGGCGTCCTGCGCGGCCAGGTCGGCGAAGTCGAAGCACTCGCGGTGCGAGCCGTGCCACGAGGCGGCCAGATAGCGCAGGGCCGCCACATGGCAGCCGTAGTGGTGCGGGGCGCGCCGGACCGCCGCCTCCCACAGCTCCTCGAAGTACCGGTGGCCGGCCCGGGACCCGCGCGCGTGGTCCAGCGCGAGCCGCCACGGCACCGGGTCCCGGTCGTCGCCCCGGGCGGCGGCCGTGATCAGCGGGCTCAGCTCGCGCAGCAGCTCGCTGCGGGCCGGCGAGGGCCAGGCCCGGTCCACCGCCAGCTGGGCCGCCACCAGCAGTCCGTCGGGGTCGTCGGGGGCGGCCTTGCGCCACTCCTCGAACCACTCGGAGCGCGAACGGGCGAAGCCGGCCAGGCGCCGCGTGTACCGGTCGCGGTTCTCCCACTCGGCGGCCGCTCGCGTGGCGGCCAGCAGCTCGGCGGCGGCGCGGTACTCGCCGCTCCCGGCCGCGACGAGGGCGGGGCCGAGGCGGTCGTCGGGCGCGTCGAGCAGCACCTCGTCATCGACCGGCGGTCCGGCCGGACGCGAGGGGGTCCTTTTCATCCGGGTGGGGCGGATGAACGGGGGCAGCAGAGCCATGGTGTCGACCATTGAAAGACCGCAGGTCGACGACGCGCCAGCCCCTACGGCAAGGCCGAGGAAAGTTGTACGCCGCCCGGTCAAGGACCGGTAAAAGTTGATTAGAGTTCAACTACTGATCGGTACCTGCCAAGCCGCCGGAGGCTCCGGGCCGGGAAGGGCCCCGGATCCGGTCAGCTCCGCCGCAGCAGCCGCGTCGCTCCCGCCGCCACCGTCGTCGCCAGGACCCAGCCCAGCAGCACCATCGCCGCCGCCAGCCACTGCCAGCCGCCGCGCAGCTGCCACTGGCCCGCCTGGCCCAGGTCGATGACCGGCAGCAGCAGGTCCAGGGCGAACAGCGCCGGGCTCCAGGCCGGGTGGCCGCCGGAGTTCATCGGCGGATGGCTGGCGTGCGCGAAGGCGAGCGTGCCCGCCGCCCACAGCACCGCCATCCACACGGCGGCCCGGCCGGGCCGGTACCCGTAGGCGACCGTCCAGTCCTGCGCGTACCCCCAGAGCTTGGCGGCCAGCGGCAGGGTCTCGCGGCGGCGGCGCTGCTTGGCGAGCAGCACCTCGCGCGCGTCCTCGTCCTCCCCGGCCCCGCGCAGCACGGCGGCCAGGCGCTCGTACGGCTCGGGGTTGTACTCGGCGGTCGCCGCCGCCACCCAGTCCAGGCGTTCGGTCAGCGGGAACGGGCCCTGCGGCACCAGGCTCTCGTACGTGAAGCCGCCCATGTGCAGACTGCCCGGCCCCGGCCAGCTGGCCGCCCGGTCCACGAGGGTGACCACCCGCACCCCCGACAGCACCACCTTGCCGCGCTGCGGCCGCTCCCCGAGGAAACGCAGCTCGGGCGTCTGCACCCGGCGCAGCGACAGTTCCTGGTCGTCGGTGAAGGCGAACCGGGCCCGCTCGAGGTCGACCGCGTCCCCGAACCGCCCGTCGTCCAGGCGCACCCCGCCCTGGCACTCGAAGCGCTGGACCCGCGTCCCGCGCGCGGGAGTGGTGCCGCTGAGCAGCGGGCTGCCCACGCCGGCCGGGGTCATGTAGAGAGTGCGCTCGACGGTCAGCTGGGGCGCGTTCAGGGCCAGCCGGGAGTAGGGGTTGGCCAGCTTGGCGCCGCGCAGGCTCAGCGACACGCCGACCTTGGCGCTGCGCAGGCTCAGCTCGCCGTGCGACTCCAGGAGCTCCGCCTGGAGGTCCTGGCCGACGGTCATGCCGTCGGCGGCGATCGAGCGGCCGGTGCGGTCCCGGTACACGACCGACTGGTTGAGCAGCAGATCGGTGCCGATGTGCGCGTCGGTGAGCCGGACGCCGTTGTGGAAGCGGCAGCGCGGCAGATGCAGATCGCCCTCGGTGTGCACCCGGGCGGCCTCCAGGCGCGGGACCGCGCAGTCCACCAGGCGCAGGGTCGTGAACCGGGCCTCGGGCACCAGGACCTCCCGGTCGAAGCGGCAGCCCTTCAGTTCCACGTACGGCACCACCGTGCCGCCCGCCAGGTCCAGGGTCCCGCTGATCCGCACGCCGGACAGCTTCAGCGACGACACGCGGCCGGCCAGTGCGGGCGGACCGTCCAGGAGCAGCCAGCACACGATGCGGGCCCGTACGGTCCGCTCGGGCCCCCAGGGATGCCCGCCGTGCGGGTCGTCCACCACGGCGTCCCCGCTGCTCAGGTCGTACGCGCTGCCGTTGCGGAAGGCCTGCCACATCCCGGCCTCGGCGGCGGTCAGGTCGTCCGGCAGGTCCCCGGCGTCCAGGCCGGCCCCCTCGGTCACTGCTCTTCCTTCCTCCTCATCTACTCGTGGGTCGCCCGCTCGTACAGCCGTTCATGCCCGCTGAGTGAGGCCCCGAACGCTAGTGGCGAAGGGGATCTTCCGCGTTCCGGCCACGTTCTGTATCAGCCATTGATACGCGCGGACGACAGCCGACGCCGGTCTGAGAGAATTGGACCTGTGATCTCGCGAATCGATCTGCGCGGCGACGCCCTTCCCGAGGGACCCGCTCTGCGTGACCTGCTGCCCCGAGCCGACTTCGACGTTCAGGCCGCCCTCGAGAAGGTGCGTCCGATCTGCGAAGCCGTGCATCATCGGGGCGACGCGGCGCTGATCGACTTCGCCGAGAGGTTCGACGGGGTCCGGCTGGAATCCGTACGGGTCCCGGCACAGGCGCTCGCCGACGCGCTGGAACAGCTCGACCCTGCCGTGCGCGCCGCCCTGGAGGAGTCCATCCGGCGGGCCCGCCTCGTGCACCGCGCCCAGCGCCGCACGTCCCACACGACCCAGGTCGTGCCCGGCGGCACGGTGACCGAAAAGTGGGTGCCGGTCGAGCGTGTCGGGCTGTACGCGCCCGGCGGCCGGTCGGTCTACCCGTCCTCCGTGATCATGAACGCGGTGCCCGCGCAGGAGGCCGGCGTCGGCTCGATCGCCCTGGCGTCCCCGCCGCAGGCCGAATTCGGCGGCCTGCCGCACCCGACGATCCTCGCCGCCTGCGCGCTGCTCGGCGTGGACGAGGTGTACGCGGCGGGCGGCGCCACCGCCGTGGCGATGTTCGCGTACGGCACCGAGTCCTGCGCCCCCGCCAACATGGTCACCGGCCCCGGCAACATCTGGGTCGCCGCCGCCAAGCGCTTCTTCACCGGCAAGATCGGCATCGACACCGAGGCCGGTCCCACCGAGATCGCGGTCCTCGCGGACTCCACCGCCGACCCGGTGCACGTCGCCGCCGACCTGATCAGCCAGGCCGAGCACGACCCGCTCGCGGCGGCCGTGCTGGTCACCGACTCCACCGAACTGGCCGACGCGGTGGAGAAGGAACTCGAACCGCAGGTCGCCGCGACCAAGCACATCGACGACCGGATCGTCCCGGCCCTCAAGGGCAGGCAGTCCGCGATCGTGCTGGTCGACGGCCTCGACGAGGGTCTCAGGGTGGTCGACGCGTACGGCGCCGAGCACCTGGAGATCCAGACGGCCGACGCCGCCGCCGTCGCCGACCGGGTGAAGAACGCGGGCGCGATCTTCATCGGCCCCTGGGCGCCGGTCTCCCTGGGCGACTACGCGGCAGGCTCCAACCACGTCCTGCCCACCGGCGGCTGCGCCTGCCACTCCTCCGGCCTGTCCGTGCAGTCCTTCCTGCGCGGCATCCACATCGTCGACTACACGCGCGAGGCGCTGGCCGAGGTCGCGCACCACGTGGTGACGCTGGCGGAGGCGGAGGACCTGCCCGCGCACGGCGGGGCGATCAAGGCGAGGTTCGGCTGGAAGGTACCGACGAGCAAGTGAACATCCGAATCGACGATCTTCCCGTACGGGAAGAGCTGCGTGGCAAGTCCCCCTACGGCGCGCCCCAGCTGGACGTCCCCGTACGGCTGAACACGAACGAGAACCCCTACCCGCTGCCCGAGCCGCTGGTCGAGCGGATCACCGAGCGGGTGCGCGAGGCCGCCCGGAACCTCAACCGCTACCCGGACCGGGACGCGGTCGAGCTGCGCACACAGCTCGCGAAGTACCTGACCGACACCTCCGGTCACGAGGTATCCCTGGCCAACGTCTGGGCCGCCAACGGCTCCAACGAGGTCATCCAGCAGCTGCTCCAGACCTTCGGCGGGCCCGGCCGCACGGCGATCGGCTTCGAGCCGTCGTACTCGATGCACGCGCTCATCGCGCGCGGCACGGGCACCGGCTGGATCTCCGGTCCCCGCAACGAGGACTTCACCGTCGACCTGCCGGCCGCCGAGCGGGCCATCGCCGAACACCGGCCCGACGTCGTCTTCATCACCACCCCCAACAACCCCACGGGCAACGCGGTGCCGCCCGAGACGGTGCTCGCGCTGTACGAGGCCGCGCAGGCGGCCAAGCCGTCCATGGTCGTCGTGGACGAGGCGTACATCGAGTTCAGCCACGGCGCCTCGCTGCTGCCGCTGCTCGAAGGTCGGCCGAATCTCGTCGTCTCCCGGACCATGTCGAAGGCGTTCGGGGCCGCCGGTCTCCGCCTCGGCTACCTCGCCGCGCACCCCGCCGTCGTGGACGCCGTCCAGCTCGTCCGGCTGCCGTACCACCTGTCGGCGGTCACCCAGGCGACCGCCCTGGCCGCCCTGGAGCACACCGGCACGCTGCTGAAGTACGTCGAGCAGCTGAAGTCCGAGCGGGACCGGCTGGTGAGCGAGCTCAGGTCCATCGGCTACGAGGTCACCGACTCCGACGCGAACTTCGTGCAGTTCGGGCGGTTCGAGAACGCCCACACGACCTGGCAGCAGATCCTCGACCGGGGAGTCCTGGTCCGTGACAACGGCGTACCGGGGTGGCTGCGGGTCACCGCCGGAACCCCGGCCGAGAACGACGCGTTCCTCGACGCGGTCCGTGACTTGATGAAGGAGAGCGCATGACTCGCGAGGCGCGCGTCGGAAGGATCGAGCGCACGACGAAGGAGACCTCGGTCCTCGTCGAGATAGACCTCGACGGCACCGGGAAGACCGACATCGCCACCGGCGTCGGCTTCTACGACCACATGCTCGACCAGCTCGGCCGGCACGGTCTGTTCGACCTGACCGTGAAGACCGACGGCGACCTGCACATCGACTCCCACCACACCATCGAGGACACCGCCCTCGCGCTGGGCGCCGCCTTCAAGCAGGCCCTCGGCGACAAGGTGGGCATCTACCGCTTCGGCAACTGCACGGTCCCGCTGGACGAGTCCCTCGCCCAGGTCACCGTCGACCTCTCCGGCCGCCCCTACCTCGTGCACACCGAGCCCGAGAACATGGCGCCGATGATCGGCGAGTACGACACTACGATGACCCGGCACATCCTGGAGTCCTTCGTCGCCCAGGCCCAGATCGCGCTGCACGTGCACGTGCCCTACGGGCGCAACGCGCACCACATCGTGGAGTGCCAGTTCAAGGCGCTGGCCCGGGCGCTGCGCTACGCCAGCGAGCGGGACCCGCGCGCGGCGGGCATCCTTCCGTCCACGAAGGGTGCGCTGTAAACCCATGAACGGTCTGTCCACCGTCCTGATCGTCGTCGGCCTCTTCCTGGTCGGCGGGATCTACTCGTTCGTCAAGCAGCAGATGCCGAGGAGCCTGATCGTGCTGCTCTCGATCGCCGCGGCGATGTGCCTGGTCGCGGGCGTCATGCGGCTGGAGGTGTGGAACTGATGAGCGCGCCGAAGAAGGTCGTGGTCTTCGACTACGGCTTCGGCAACGTCCGCTCCGCCGAACGCGCCCTCGCGCGCGCGGGAGCCGAAGTCGAGATAACACGCGACTTCGACAAGGCGATGAACGCGGAGGGCCTGCTCGTGCCGGGCGTCGGTGCCTTCGCCGCCTGCATGAAGGGCCTGCGCGAGGCCCGCGGCGACTGGGTCGTCGACCGCCGGCTGTCCGGCGGGCGGCCGGTGATGGGCATCTGCGTCGGCATGCAGATCCTGTTCGCGCGCGGCATCGAGCACGGCGTCGAGACCGAGGGCCTCGACGAGTGGCCGGGCTCGGTCGAGCCGCTCCAGGCCGATGTCGTGCCCCACATGGGCTGGAACACCGTGGCGGCCCCGGCCGGCTCCGAGCTGTTCGCGGACCTGGACGCGGACGCGCGCTTCTACTTCGTGCACTCCTACGCCGTCCACGGCTGGAGCCTGGAGACCCACAACCCGGCGCTGCACCCGCCCAAGGTCACCTGGGCGACGCACGGCAAGCCCTTCGTGGCCGCGGTCGAGAACGGCGCTCTGTGGGCCACGCAGTTCCACCCCGAGAAGTCCGGCGACGCCGGAGCCCAGCTCCTCACCAACTGGATCGGAACCCTCTAGAGACATGGCCAAGCTCGAACTCCTCCCCGCCGTCGACGTCCGCGACGGCCAGGCCGTCCGCCTCGTGCACGGCGAGTCCGGCACGGAGACCTCCTACGGCTCCCCCCTGGAGGCCGCCCTGGCCTGGCAGCGGTCCGGCGCCGAGTGGCTGCACCTGGTCGACCTCGACGCCGCGTTCGGCACCGGCGACAACCGGGCGCTGATCGCCGAGGTCGCCCGGGCCATGGACATCAATGTGGAGCTCTCCGGCGGCATCCGCGACGACGCCTCACTGGCCGCCGCCCTCGCCACCGGCTGCACCCGGGTGAACCTCGGCACCGCCGCGCTGGAGACCCCCGAGTGGGTCGCCAAGGTCATCGCGGAGCACGGCGACAAGATCGCGGTCGGTCTCGACGTACGCGGCACCACGCTCCGGGGCCGCGGCTGGACCCGCGACGGCGGTGACCTCTACGAGACGCTGGAGCGGCTGAACAAGGAGGGCTGCGCGCGGTACGTCGTCACCGACATCGCCAAGGACGGCACGCTTCAGGGCCCCAACCTGGAACTGCTGAAGAACGTGTGCGCCGCGACCGATCGGCCGGTCGTGGCCTCCGGTGGCGTGTCGTCGCTCGACGACCTGCGGGCCATCGCCGGCCTGGTACCCCTCGGTGTCGAGGGCGCCATCGTCGGGAAGGCACTGTACGCGAAGGCGTTCACCCTGGAAGAGGCCTTGGAGGCGGTAGCCCAGTGAGCGATGTACGACGTGTCACGACCGGTGCGCCCTGGGAGGAGAGCTTCGGCTACTCCCGAGCGGTGGAGCTGCCGAACGGCTTGGTGCTGGTATCCGGTTGCACATCGATAGTGGACGGTGAGATCGCCGGAGGCGGACCGTACGAGCAGGCGGTCAACGCCTTCAACGTCGCGCTCGCCGCGCTGGGCCGGTTGGGCCTGGGCCGCGACGATGTCGTGCGTACGCGCATGTACATCACCCATGCCCGGGACGTGGACGACGTCGGACGCGCTCACAAGGAGCTGTTCGACTCCGTCCGGCCCGCCGCATCCATGATCATCGTCTCGGGCTTCGTCGACCCCAGTCTGGTCGTCGAGGTCGAGGTGGAGGCGTTCCGAGGAGTGTCCGGAGCATGACCCTTGCCGTCCGAGTCATTCCCTGCCTGGACGTGGACAACGGCCGGGTCGTCAAGGGCGTCAACTTCCAGAACCTGCGTGACGCGGGTGACCCGGTCGAGATGGCCAAGGTGTACGACGCCGAGGGCGCCGACGAACTGACGTTCCTGGACATCACCGCCTCGTCGGGCAACCGCGAGACGACCTACGACGTGGTGCGCCGCACCGCCGAGCAGGTGTTCATCCCGCTGACCGTCGGCGGCGGCGTCCGCACGGCCGAGGACGTGGACAGGCTGCTGCGGGCGGGCGCCGACAAGGTGGGCGTGAACACCGCCGCGATCGCCCGCCCGGACCTGATCCGCGAGATCGCCGAGCGGTTCGGCCGGCAGGTGCTGGTGCTGTCGGTGGACGCTCGCCGCACCCCTGAAGGCACCTTCGAGGTCACGACCCACGGCGGGCGCAAGGGCACCGGCATCGACGCCGTCGAGTGGGCGCACCGGGCCGCCGAGCTCGGCGCGGGCGAGATCCTGCTGAACTCGATGGACGCGGACGGCACCAAGGACGGCTACGACCTGGAGATGATCACCGCCGTACGCAAGCACGTCACGGTCCCCGTCATCGCCTCGGGCGGCGCGGGCAAGCTCGCGGACTTCGGCCCGGCCGTCGCCGCCGGTGCGGACGCCGTGCTCGCGGCCTCCGTCTTCCACTTCGGCGACCTGCGGATCGGCGAGGTGAAGCAGGCGCTGCGGGAAGCGGGTCACCCGGTCCGGTGACGTAACACGGACCAAGACGCGAAAGAGAAGTTGCGCAAAATCTGTTGTGCAACTTTTCTTTCGTACTTATGGTTGTGGCATGACAACCAAGGGGAGTCGTGCCATCACGGACGTGGGCACACTCAAGGCGCTCGCCCATCCGCTGCGGATGAAGCTGTACCGGGCCCTGTGCGTGGCCGACAAGGCGACCGCCTCGCACCTCGCCGAGCAGGTCGACGAGGCCGTCTCGCTGGTCAGCTACCACCTTCGCAAGCTCGCCGAGCACGGGCTGATCGAGGAGGCCGAGCCGCAGAGCGGGGACGGCCGCGAGCGGTGGTGGCAGCCGTCCTCGGACGGCGTGAGCATCCGCGACCGGGACTTCCGGGACGCGCCCGAGAAGACGGCCGCGCACCTGGCGGCCACCCGGCTCTTCCACGAACAGCGCGTGGACATGTACCGCCGCTACCTCGACGAGCGGCCTGCCTGGGGCCCCGAGTGGAACGCCGCCGCTCACGACAGCGAGTCCCTGCTCCGTCTGACCGCGAGCGAGCTGAACGAACTGCATGAGGAACTCCTGGCCCTCGCCAGGAAGTACGACGAGAAAGGCCGGTCAGCCGAAGCCTCGGGCGACACCGAAGGGCGCGAGAACGTCGCGCTGCACGTGTACGGATTCCCGTTCCGCGTCTGAGAGGACCTCGCCGCCCCATGACCGCCACGCTCGTATCCCCTGCGCGGCCCACCACCGACCGCCCCGCCCACCGTGACCCCAACGTCCTGCGCTGGCTCGGGGCGTACACCTCCTCGATGGTCGGCGACAGCGTCTACTACATCGCCCTGTCCTGGGCCGCCGTGCGGGCCGGAAGCCCCTCGCAGGCCGGCATCGTGATGTCGGTCAGCGCGCTGCCGAGGGCCGTGCTGATGCTCGGCGGGGGCGTGATCGCCGACCGGCTGGGGCCGCGCAGGGTCGTCATCGGCAGTGACGCGGTGCGCTGCGCCGCCGTCCTCGCGGTGGCCGCCCTGCTGTTCCTCACCAGCCCCGGCCTGTGGCCGCTGGCCCTGCTGGCGCTGGTCTTCGGCACCGTCGACGCCGTGTTCGTGCCCGCCGTGGGCGCCCTGCCCGCGCGGATCACCGGCAAGGGCCAGCTCGGCCGTGTGCACGGCATGCGCGGCCTCGCGATCCGCTTCGCGAACGTCGCCGGCGCCCCGCTCGGCGGCCTCGGCGTGGCGGTCGGCGGTGCGGCGGCCGCGTTCGGGCTCGCCGGGCTGCTGATCGCCGTGTCGTTGCCGCTGCTGATCACCGTGCGGGTACGGGAGCTGCCCGGCGACGACACCGCCCGTACCGACACCGCCGGGGGCACCGCCTGGACCGACCTCGTGGCCGGTCTGCGCTACATCCGCGGCCACCGCGTCCTCGCCCCGCTGATGATCACCATCGCCCTCGGCGACCTCGGCTTCGTCGGCCCGCTCAACGTCGGCCTGACCCTGCTGGCCGACCGGCGCGGCTGGGGCGCCTCCGGAATGGGCTGGGTGCTCGCCGGGTTCGGCGTCGGCGCGGGCGCCGCCTCGCTGCTGCTGACCGTCCGGGGCCGGCTGCCCCGGGCCGGGCTGGTCGCCGGGTGCGCCGTCATCGCGGGTTCCGTCGCCGTCGGCGCCCTCGCCTTCGTCCCCGACCTCGCCGGCGCCGTCGCCGCCGCCCTGGCCGTCGGGCTGCTCACCGGGCTGAGCGGAGTGATGTGCGGCGCCCTGCTCCAGACCCAGTCCGACCCTGCCTACCTGGGCCGGGTCACCGCCGTCTCCAGCCTGGTCAGCCTCGGCCTGACCCCGCTGAGCATGCCGTTCTCCGCCGCCGCGATCGGCGCCTGGGGTCTCGGACCGGTGTACGCCGTCAGCGCCGCCGTGTGCGGACTCGGCGGGGTCGTCGCCCTGTGCGTACCGGACCTGCGCCGCGCTGAGCTGCCCCGCTGACCGGTCACTCCTTCGGCTGGGCCAGCTGCACCAGGTTGCCCACGGTGTCGTCCAGCACCGCGGCGATCACCGGACCCTGCTCCTGCGGCTCGTGGGTGAAGCGCACCCCGAGCCCGCGCAGCCGCTCGTACTCCGCCGCGATGTCGTCCACCGAGAAGACGATGGCCGGGATCCCCGCCTCGTACAGCGCCCGGCGGTACGGCTCCGCGATGGGGCCCGCGCCCGGCTCCAGCAGCAACTGGAGATCCGGCTGGGCCCCGCCGGGGGCGCCGACCGTGATGAACAGCGTGCCGCCGCCCAGGTCCAGACGGGTGCGGGTCTCGAAGCCGAGCACGTCCGTGTAGAACGCGTGGGCCTTCGGCACGTCGTCGACGTACACGCCGGTCATCGCGACCTTGATCATGGGAGCTCCCTCAGATGCCGAGCTGCTTCGACTCGTGCAGCCTGGCGATCGCGTCCTCGTCGCCGTCCACGCCCACCTTGGCGGCACTCTGCCGGCCGAGGGCGAACAGCAGCAGCTCGGACGGCTCGCCGGTGACCGTCACCACCGGCGTGCCCCGGTGGGCGACCGCCGTCTGGCCGTCCGGGCGGCGCAGCACCAGACCCGTCGGCACGCCCCGGCCCACCAGGCGCGCGGTGCGCTCCAGACGGGACCACAGCGCGTCCTGGAAGACCGGGTCCAGCTCACGCGTGCCCCAGTCGGGCTGGGCGCGGCGGACGTCCTCCGTGTGCACGTAGAACTCGACGATGTTGGCCGCCTCGTCGATCTGCTTGAGCTGGAAGGGCGAGAAACGCGGCGGGCCCGTACGGATCAGCTGGATCAGCTCCTCGTACGGCTTCGCGGCGTACTCCGCCATCACCTTCTCCAGGCGCGGCGCGAGCGGCTTGAGCAGGGTGCCGCCGGCCGCGTCGGGGCGGCGTTCGCGCACCACCACGTGCGCGGCCAGGTCCCGGGTCCGCCAGCCCTCACACAGGGTCGGGGCGTCCGGACCGGTCGTTTCCAAGAGGTCGGCGAGCAGGAGCCGTTCACGCTTGGCGAAGGTCGACATACCGTCAGCTTACGACCGCCCCCCAGGTCCGCACACTGGACATCACCCCGCTGCGGCGGTGCCGCCCGGCACAATGGCACTCATGACCAGTACGACCGGGCCCAGCAGCCTCGACCCCGAGATCGCCGCGCGCCTCAAGCGCAGCGCCGACGGACTCCTGCCCGCCATCGCCCAGCAGTACGACACCGGAGAGGTGCTCATGCTCGGCTGGATGGACGACGAGGCGCTGCACCGCACACTCACCACCGGCCGCTGCACGTACTGGTCCCGCAGCCGCCAGGAGTACTGGGTCAAGGGCGACACCTCCGGCCACTTCCAGTGGGTCAAGTCCGTCGCCCTGGACTGCGACGCCGACACCGTGCTGGTCAAGGTGGACCAGGTCGGCGCCGCCTGCCACACCGGCGCGCGGACCTGCTTCGACGCCGACGTGCTGCTCAAGGACGCCGATTCCGGCGTTCAGGCCCCGGATCAGTAAGGTCTGCCGCCATGGACCTCGAGACGTTCCGCAAGCTCGCCTCCGACCGCCGCGTCATTCCGGTCACCCGCAAGCTCCTCGCCGACGGCGACACCCCGGTCGCGCTGTACCGCAAGCTCGCCGCCGAGCGCCCCGGCACCTTCCTGCTGGAGTCGGCGGAGAACGGCCGCTCCTGGTCCAGGTACTCCTTCGTCGGCGTGCGGTCGGCGGCCACGCTGACCGCACGCGACGGCCGGACCCACTGGCTCGGGACCCCGCCCGTCGGCGTCCCCACCGGCGGCGACCCGCTCGCCACCCTGCGCGCCACCGTCGAGGCCCTGCACACCCCCCGCGACCTGGCCCACGACCTGGGCCTGCCGCCCTTCACCGGCGGCATGGTCGGCTACCTCGGCTACGACATCGTCCGCCGCCTGGAGAAGATCGGCCCCGGCGAGCGGGACGACCTGAAGCTCCCCGAGCTGACCATGCTCCTGACCAGCGACCTCGCGGTCATGGACCACTGGGAGGGCTCCGTCCTGCTGATCGCCAACGCGATCAACCACAACGACCTGGAGACGGGCGTCGACGAGGCGTACGCGGACGCGGTGGCCCGCCTCGACGCGATGGAGGCCGACCTCACCCGCGCGGTCGCCCAGCCGCCCGCCGTGCTGCCGCCCTCCGAACTGCCCGAGTACACCGCCTTGTGGGGCGGCCCCGACTTCCAGCGGGCCGTCGACGACATCAAGGAGCGCATCCGCGCGGGCGAGGCCTTCCAGGTCGTACCGTCACAGCGGTTCGAGACGCCGTGCACGGCGAGCGCGCTGGACGTGTACCGGGTCCTCAGGGCGACGAACCCCTCCCCGTACATGTATCTGTTCCGGTTCCCCCACGGGGAAGGAGGCGCTTTCGACGTCGTCGGCTCGTCCCCCGAGGCCCTGGTCAAGGTCGAGGACGGGCAGGCCATGGTCCACCCCATCGCCGGCACCCGGCACCGCGGCGCCACCCCGCAGGAGGACCAGGCCCTCGCCGACGAACTGCTCGCCGACCCCAAGGAGCGCGCCGAGCACCTCATGCTCGTCGACCTCGGCCGCAACGACCTCGGCCGGGTCTGCGAGCCCGGCTCCGTCGAGGTCGTCGACTTCATGTCCGTCGAGCGGTACTCGCACGTGATGCACATCGTCTCCACGGTGACCGGACGCGTCGCCGAGGGCCGCACCGCCTTCGACGTGCTGACGGCCTGCTTCCCGGCCGGCACCCTCTCCGGAGCGCCGAAGCCCCGCGCGATGCAGATCATCGACGAACTCGAACCGTCCCGGCGCGGGCTGTACGGCGGCTGCGTCGGCTACCTCGACTTCGCCGGCGACTCCGACACCGCCATCGCCATCCGTACGGCCCTGCTGCGCGACGGCACCGCCTACGTCCAGGCCGGCGCCGGCATCGTCGCCGACTCCGACCCCGTCGCCGAGGACCAGGAGTGCCGCAACAAGGCGGCGGCGGTGCTGCGGGCGGTGTACACGGCCAACCGGCTGGGCAAGTAGGGCGTTTATCACGTTCCTCACATGAACCCCGGGTGACGGTTCGGCCGGGGTTCGGGAGATAGTGGAGTACGTGACTGCCGTACCCAACCCCCGTTCCCAGGCGCCCGTATCCGCGCGGTCCGGCCGCCGGAGCCTCGCCGTCGCCCTGCTGTGCGGCGCGCTCGGCGCGGCCGTGGCGCTGCTGGCCACCCGGCAGCGCTGGTCGGAGGGCACCGCGACGGTGGCCGGCGGCGCCTTTCCGCTGACCGCCAAGGGCAGCGACGTCACGGGCGTCCCCGCGGCCCTCGCCATAGTGGGCCTCGCCGCGCTCGTCGCCGTCTTCGCCGTCCGCAAGGCCGGCCGCTTCCTGGTCGCGGGGCTTCTCGCCCTCTCCGGCGCCGGTACCGTCGCCGCGGCCCTGATCGGCGCCTCCGACAGCTCCGCGCTCGACGAGAAGGCCGCCGAGACCACCGGCGACACCTCCGCCACGGTCGCCGCGCTCACGCACACCGGCTGGCCCTACGTCGCGGCCGTCGGCGGCGCCCTCCTGCTGCTCGCGGGCCTCCTCGCCCTGCGGTACGGCCGGCTGTGGCCCGCCATGTCCGGCCGCTACGAGCGCGACGGCACGCCCCGCCCGCGCCGCACCCCCAAGGCAGCCGACCCCGACCGCCCCGAGGAGCTCTGGAAGGCCCTGGACCGGGGCGAGGACCCCACCGGGGCGTGACACCGTCCCGGACCCCCTCCGGGATGTGGCGAAACAGACGCACGTCACTGGCCACCCCCGCTCACGGCACGCGTGCGCGTACGGGACAATGGACGGCGAGCGTCCGGCCCGGACACGGGCGGACCCGGAGACGTACGGCACGTACGGCACGCACACCAGCAACGAGGAGCAAGCAATGGCGGGCAGCAGCCACGGTCACACCCCGGCCGCCTGGACCGGTGTCATCATCGCCTTCATCGGTTTCTGCGTCTCGGGCGCCTTCATGGTGATGGCACAGCCGCTGGGCTTCTGGGCCGGCATGGTGATCGTGGCCCTCGGTGGTGTCGTGGGCGCCATCATGCGCTCGATGGGCCTCGGACAGCCGAAGCAGACCCGCGCGGTGGCGCACACCGCCCCGGCCGTGACCCGCGAGCCGGCGAGCGCCGAGAGCTGAGCACGGAATCCTTGCCCGCGTGAGGGGCGGCCGGCACCGCTGAGGTGCCGGC
>NZ_JBSGZV010000053.1:0-64220 GCF_053611185.1 Streptomyces sp. NPDC054834
GCCCCCGGCGTCCGGGGGCACCCGCGTCGTTCCGTCGGCGGTCGCGGCCAAGGGCGGGAGGTCAGTCGAGGCCGGCCGACTTCAGCCAGGCCTTGGCGACGTCCAGCGGGTCCTTGCTCTGCGACTGTACCTGGGTGTCGAGGTCCAGCAGCGTCTTCGTGTCGAGCTTGGCCGAGACGGCGTCGAGGGCGTCGGTGCCCTTCTGGTTCAGCGCGCTCTTGTAGGCCAGCGGCTGGACGTTCTCGTAGCCGAAGAGGTTCTTCGGGTCCTGGAGGACGACGAACTTCTCCTTGGAGATCGTCGGCTCCGTGGTGAAGACGTCCGCGGCCTGCACGGTGTTCTTCTTCAGCGCCGCCAGGGTCAGCGAGCCGCCCGCGTCCAGCGCCTTGAAGGTCTTGAACTCCACGCCGTACACCGACTTCAGGCCGACCAGGCCCTGCTGCCGGGTCTGGAACTCCGGGGAGCCGCCGATGACCAGGTCCTTCGCGGCGTCCTTGAGGTCGGCGATGGAGGAGTCGGCGGTGAGCTTGTACTTGTCGGCCGTCTCCTTGTTGAGGGTGACGGAGTCCTTGTTCTGCGCCGACGCCGGCTTCAGCAGCGTGAGTTTGGAGTCGAGCTTGGCCTCGATCGCGGCGGTGGTCGCCTCGACGGTCTTCGGAGTGGCCTTCGGGTCGAGGTAGGCCAGCAGCGCGCCGTTGTACTCGGGCAGGACCGAGATGGTGCCGTTCTTGAGCAGACCGTAGGTCGTCTCACGGCTGCCGATGTTCGGCTTGTAACTGACCTTGATTCCCTTGGCCTTCAAAGCTTCGCCGTAGATGTCGGCGATCAGGATGCTCTCGGGGAAGTTGTTGGAGCCGACGACTACGGTGCCGCCGCTCGCCTTCTCGCCCGCGAGCGGGTCGTCGGACTTGTCGGAGGAGGAGGAACAGCCCGCCAGCAGGGCCGTCGCCGCGGCCAGCGCGACGATCGCCGCGCCGGGGTGTCTCCGGAATGACCTGCTGGTGTGGGTGTTGGCAGTCACGGTTCCCGTTCCGGGCTCAGATGGTGCGGTGGACAACGTGCACAGCGGAGGACCGCTCTGCGACTGATCCAATCCAGGCGGTTCTCGGTCAGTCAAGAGTCTCATGGTCACTGATTGGCTGCACTTGCTGACTAGTTGTGTAGGGCAAGCGGTTGTTTTGTAACAGATTCTTGACATGGAGCCCGCTGATCAGCCCTTCAAGGACGCTGTAGTCTCACCGCAGTTGACGTCGGTCACAGCGGTGTACGGGGCCCCGCTTCGGTGTCGTCACGCATCAGTTCGGGTGGAGACACCCCTACCAAGGAGGCCCGGTGTCCACGACCGTGGACGCGCACGCCCGGGGCTTCGCCGACCGCTGGCCCTTCCGGCGCAAGCTGAACGTCCTGGTCGGCGTGCCGCTCGCGGTGATCGCCGTATTGCTGTCCTACCTCATCACCGACCTCGTCGAGCAGTCCGGCACCGCCCGGACGGCGGCGCAGCTGGTCCGCGACAGCTCCCAGGTCGCCCGGCTGGCGAACCTCGTGGAGGCCGAACACCGGCAGGCCATCCTGCTCTCCGTGCGTTACGAGGCGGGTGGCGGCACACCCTCACCGCACGGCTACCGGGCGGCGCAGAAGGCGGTCGACGCCCAGGTGGAGAAGGTACGGGACACCTTCGGCGACCGGCTGGCGGACACCGAGGCGCAGGCCCTGAGGCAGGTCGAGGGCCTGAGCAGCCTGCGCGGCACCGTCCAGGACGGCTACCTCCCGGCCGACAACATCGACCCGGCGTACACCAACGCCGCCCAGAACCTGATCGACGGGCTGGACCTGGACCGCAACGCGTCCCTGGCCTCGACCTTCACCGGCAACCTGCTGGACTCGCTGCTGCGCGCGGACGCCGCCCACAGCTCCTTCGAGACCAGCGTGTTCTCGGCGACCACCGGGGACACCAACGCGCTGATCGAGTTCACCAACGCGGTCGGCGCCTACGACCTGTACGACCACCAGGCGGACCGGTTCGCCCGGTTCGCCACCGAGGACCAGGCCGAGGCGCTGGCCGGGATCGAGCACACCCCCGCGCAGCGCAACATCGCCGAGTCGTACGCCGAGCTTCAGATCGACCCCGGCAAGCTGGAGGCCGGCAACCAGACGGAGATCAGCGCGGCGGTCAAGGACGCGCTGCTCGACTACCCCGACTACCCGCGTCAGGCCGCGGCCCGGCTGGAGATCACCACCTCGCTGATCGACCGGATCGCCGACCGGGCCGACGAGGCGGCCGGCTCGGCCCAGTGGCGGGCCGGCCTGCTGCTGAGCGTCGCGTTGATCGGCTTCGCCCTGTGGCTCGCCTTCGCCGTCATGGTCCGCCGCTCGGTGATCCGGCCTGTGGAGGCCCTCACCGGAGTGGCACAGGAGGTCGCGGACGTCGCCGGCCGGGAGCTGGCCCGGGTGGCCGACGACGACGCCGAGGACGACGGACCGCCCCGGCTGCGGGACATACCCGTCACCGCCCGCGACGAGATCGGCGACCTCGCCCACGCCTTCAACCGCGTGCAGACCACCGCGGCCGGGCTGCTGGAGCGCCAGGTGCTCAGCCGGCGCAACGTCGCCGAGATGTTCGGCAACGTCGGCCGCCGGGTCAGCAACCTGACCACCCGGCAGCTCGCGCTGATCGACGCGGTGGAGCGGGGCGAGACCGATCCGGCGCTGCTGGAGCGGCTGTACTCCATCGACCACATCGCCGTGCGCCTGCGCCGCAACGCCGACAGCCTGATGCTGCTGGCCGGCATCCGGGAGACCGTCCTGGACGGCGGGCCCACCGCGCTCAGCAACGTCGTACGAGCCTCGCTCGGACAGATCGAGGGCTACCAGCGGGTACGGCTGAACGCCGCGGCGGACGCGGTGGTCCAGCCCGACATCATCGGCGACCTCACCCTCATGGTGGCCGAACTCCTTGAGAACGCCGTGTCGTTCTCGCCCGCGGGCAGCCCCGTCGAGGTCTCGGTCCGCTCCGGCGCCGAGGGCACCCACGTCGTCATCACCGACCACGGCCTCGGCATGAGCGCCGAACGCCTCGCCGAGGAGAACGCCCGCCTGATCCGCCGCGAGCGCCTGGACGTCGTACCCACCAAGGTGCTGGGCCTGTTCGTGGTCGGCACGCTGGCGCGCCGCTGGGAGATCGGCGTCGAGCTGTCCCGTACCCCCGGCGGGGGTGTGACGGCCGAGGTGACCCTGCCGGCGCGCCTGTTGCTGACGGTGGCCTCCGGCGGTCCGGCGGAGTCGTACAGTGCTCCGGCGCTTGCCGGCGTGCCGGCCGCGGGCGGTGGCCCGGTGCCTTCCGGTACGCCGGTGGGTGGCCCGGTGGGCTCCGGCTCCGGTGGGCCGAGCCCCGTCGCCCGTTCCGTGCCCGCGGAACCCAGTGGCTCGAGGGACGCGGACGCGTCCGACGGCCACGGTCACGCCATGTCCCCGGACACGGCCCCCGGCCAGGACCACCCCTCCCCGCTCCCCCGCAGGATCCCGCGCCGCGAGTCGGCAGGCGAGGACGACAAGGGCCCGCGCATCCCCGGCGCCCCGGCCGAGACACCCCCGCACAGCAGCGCCGGCGCCGACACTCCCCCGGCCGCCGACGGCGCCCGCCCCCTCCGCCGCCGCGTGCGCGGGGCGACGCTCCGCACGACCGCCGGTGCCTCGCAGGTCGTGCCGCAGACGGCGCGGACCGCCGACGCGGACGCCGTGCGGGACGCGCTGGAGGAGTTCGAGGCGGCGGTGGAACGCGCCCAACGGGACAGCGACACAGGTGACTTCCCGCTACCCGGCGCGACCGGCGAGACCCAGATTACGCACCACAAGCACGACCAGAACCACCGTACGGAAGGAGCCGAGCAGTGAGCACGTCGACAGGTGACACCCCGACGGGCGGCACCCCGCCGACCGATCTGCAGGCCGCCGCAGCCGACTTCAACTGGCTGCTCAACCGATTCGCGACCGAGACCGCGGGTGTCGTGGACGCCATCGCCGTGTCCTCCGACGGGCTGCTCATCGCCGTGTCGGAGCTGCGCGAGCGCGCCCACTCCGAGCGGCTGGCCGCGATCGTCTCCGGCATCACCAGCCTGGCCGCCGGTGCCTCCGGCAACTACGGGCTGGGCGGCCTCAACAAGGTCATCATCGATCTGGAGGGCGGCCACGTCATCGTCTCCGCGATCGGCAACGGCGCCGTCCTCGGCGTCGTCGCCGACAAGGAGGCCAAGCTCGGCAACATCGCGTACGAGATGACGCTGTTCGCCAACCGGGCCGGTGCCGCGCTCAGCCCCCAGCTCGTGCTCGAACTGAAGAACACCGTCGGCGTCCCGTCGAGGCGCTGACCGGCCCGCCGGTCACGCGGATCGAGACAGCCGAGAGAGGAAGAAACGCAGTCATGGCGGACGGCCTCCCGCCCCCGGGCCCCGACCCGGTCGGCCCAGCTTCCGCCGTACGGCCGTTCCTGGTCACCGCCGGCCGGGTCGCGGACAGCGGCTCCGGCCGGACGGTGCCCGTCGAGACCCAGGTGGTGGCCACCGCCGAGGGGCTCGACGCGCTCGACCGGCTCTCCTTCGAGCAGCACGACATCGTCGCCGCCTGCCGGCTCCCGCAGTCGATCGCGGAGCTCGCGGCCCGGCTGCGACTGCACCTCAACGTGGTCCGTGTCCTGGCCGAGGATCTGCGCGCGGCCGGGCACCTGACGGTGTACGTGCCCGACTTCGACGCCACCCACGACGCGTCCGTCCTGCGCAGGGTTATCGATGGCCTCCGCGCCATCCCCGACTCCCGGGGGGTACTGAGTGACACCGACTGAAGCTCCGACCGGCGGCCCTGCCGCGCGGACGGCCGTACGGCCGCCGCTGCCGGTGAAGATGGTGATCGCGGGCGGCTTCGGCGTGGGCAAGACCACCGCCGTGGGCGCGATCTCGGAGATCGAGCCGCTGACCACCGAGGCCGCGATCACGGAGGTCGCGGCGGGCGTGGACGATCTCACGCACACCCCGCGCAAGACCACCACCACGGTGGCGATGGACTTCGGCTGTCTCACCATCGACCCGACCCTCAAGCTGTACCTGTTCGGCACGCCCGGGCAGGAGCGGTTCGGGTTCATGTGGGACGACATCGTCGAGGGCGCGGTCGGAGGGCTCGTCATCGTCGACACCCGCCGGCTGGACGACTGCTACGCCGCCGTCGACTACTTCGAGCACAAGGGCATCCCGTTCGCGGTGGCGGTCAACGCCTTCGACGGGAAGGTGGAGCACAGCCTGGACGAGGTCCGCTGGGCGCTCGACGTCACCGAAGGCGTCCCGGTGCTGGTCTTCGACGCACGTGAACGCGGCTCGGTGCGGGACGCGCTGCTCGTCGTACTGGAGCTGGCGCTGGCCCGCACCGAGGCGCGATAGACAGGGGTGCTCAGCCCGCGCGGCGCACTCCGGGTGACACCGCGATCCTGTTCAGCACCGAGAAGACCGTGAGGGTGACCACCGCTAGCCCGGCCACCAGGGTGGCGCCGCCCACCACCTTCTCGAAGTTGCGCTGGTAGAGGCCGTCGATGACGTACCGCCCGAGCCCGCCGAGGCTGACATAGGCGGCGATGGTGGCCGTCGAGACGATCTGGATGGCCGCCGAGCGCAGCCCGCTGAGGATCAGCGGGAGCGCGACCGGCAGTTCGACCTGGAACAGGATCCGCGGCTCTCCCATGCCCATGCCCCGTGCGGCATCCACCGGGGACGGGTCGACGGACCGCATCGCCTCGTACGTCGTCACCAGGATCGGCGGGACGGCGAGCGCGACCAGCGGGATCATGACGGGCACCAGGCCGAAGCCGATCAGCACGAACATCAGCACCAGCAGGCCGAAGCTGGGCAGCGCCCGGGCGGCGGTGGCGATGAGGGCCAGGACGTTGCCGCCGCGGCCGGTGTGACCGGTGAGCAGGCCGACCGGAAGGGCTATGGCGGCGGCGATGGCGAGGGCGAGCAGTGAGTACTGGACGTGCTCGCGCAGCCGGGTGGGGATGCCGTCGTAGCCGTGCCAGTGGGAGCCGTCGCTGAAGAAGGCGTTGACGAAGTGGAGCACGTTCATCGGACGGCGTCCTCCAGGGCTGCCGCGGCCGGTTCGGGCCGGGCCTCGGCGTCGACGGGTCGGGGCCTGCGGGTGCCGCGCGGCATCCAGGGCGTAAGGAGCAGACGGACGACGACCAGCATGGCGTCCGCGAGGACGGCCAGGACGGCCGTGCCGATGACGGAGAGCCAGACCAGGCGCGGCTGGTGGTAGGACATGCCGTCGTAGAGCAGGTTGCCGAGCGCGCCCTGGTTGCCGATGAGCGCGCCCACGCTGACAAGTGAGATGCTCGACACGGTGGCGACCCGCAGCCCCGCGAGGATGGCGGGCACCGCGATCGGCAACTGCACCTGCACGTAGCGGCGTACGGGCCCGAAGCCCATGGCGGTGGCGGCGTCGAGGGTCTCCTGCGGTACCGAGCGGACGGCGTCGACGATCGCCGGGACGAGGACGACCAGGCTGTAGACGGCCAGCGGGATCATCACCGTGGTCTCGGTCTGGCCGGTGTAGTCGATGAGTACGACGAAGAAGGCCAGCGACGGTATCGCGTACAGCACGGTCGTCACCCACAGCACGGGCGCGTACAGCCAGCGCAGCCGCACGCACAGCTGGGCGACCGGCAGGGCCACCAGCAGGCCGCCCAGAACCGGCAGCAGGGCCTCGCGCAGGTGCAGCCCGATCAGACCGGAGTAGCTGTTCTGAAGGTCGCTCGGCAGGTGGAAGAGGCCGCCGCTCATCCGGCCACCTTCGCGGCGGTGGGTACCGTCGCGTGGGCGCTGCGGATGGCCTCGCCGATGACCTGCTGCGAGACGACGCCGACGACCCGCCCGGCGCCGTCGACGCCGACCGCCCAGCCGGTCGGGGAGAGCACCGCGCAGTCGAGCGCGGCCCGCAGCGAGTCCGTGGCGGGCGCGAAGGGCCGCCCGTACGACAGCAGCCGCTCGGGGTCGATCTCGCCGGGGGTGAGGTCCTGCGGCCTGCTCCAGCCGAGCGGCCGGCCGTCGGCGTCGGTCACGAGGAGGTAGGGCACGTCGGCGGTGCCGCGCGCGGCGATCTTCTCGGCGCCCGCGTCGACGGCGACGACGGGCGCGGTCTGCAACTCGAGCTCCGCGGCGGGGAAGAAGGACAGCCGGCGGATGCCGCGGTCGGTGCCGAGGAAGTCCTCGACGAAGGAGTCTGCGGGCGCGGAGAGGAGTTCGGCGGGCGGGGCGAACTGGGCCAGTTTGCCGCCGGTGCGCATCACGGCGACCGTGGTGCCCAGCTTGATGGCCTCGTCGATGTCATGGGTGACGAAGACGATGGTCTTGCCCAACTCGGCTTGCAGCCGCAGGAGTTCGTCCTGAAGGCCCTTGCGCACCACCGGGTCGACGGCCGAGAACGGCTCGTCCATCAGCAGCACCGGCGGGTCCGCGGCCAACGCCCGTGCCACGCCGACGCGTTGCTGCTGACCGCCGGACAGCTGGTAGGGGTAGCGCTTGGCCAGTGCGGAGTCGAGCCCCACCCGTTCCATCAGCTCCGCCGCGCGCCCCCGCGCCTTGTCCTTGCTCCAGCCCAGCAGGCGGGGCACGGTGGCGATGTTGTCGATGATCGTGCGGTGCTGGAAGAGACCGGCGTTCTGGATGACGTAACCCATGGACCGGCGCAGGGTGTTGACCGGCTGCTTCTGGATGTCGACGCCGTCGAGGAGGATGGCGCCCTCGCTGGGTTCGATCATCCGGTTGATCATGCGCAGGGTCGTGGTCTTGCCACAGCCGGAGGGCCCCACCAGGACGGTGATCGAGCGGTCCGGAATCTCCAGCGACAGCCGGTCGACCGCCACCGTGCCGTCCGGGTACCGCTTGGTGACTGAATCTATCCGTATCAAAACGCCGAATACCCTTCGGGTGTGGCAGGAACTGCCCGTTCTCGGCCACGGTCGTCGATGCGCAGGCCGTTGCGGGGGAGAGTCTAGACCTGAAGTGTTTCAGTACTTTGGCGGGCGACGGCCTGGCAGCCGGTCGTGACCGCACTGTGCGCAAGCTGTGAGTCCGCTGATTCTCATCCGCCCCTCAGCGAAGCCTCAGCGCGGGCCCAGACACGGCCCCGATGGTCACTGCCATGACGACTCTCGCCCCGCCGCCCACGCCCGCCCGAGCAGGCCATCGCCGCGCCGCCGACGCCCCCGAGGACCCCCGCTGGGCCCGTCCCGCACTGTGGGCGATCCTGGTGCTGGCCACGGCCCTGTACGCCTGGAACCTCTCCTCCGTCACCGGCAACACCTTCTACGACGCGGCCGTCTACAGCGGCACCAAGAGCTGGAAGGCGTTCTTCTTCGGTGCCCTGGACTCCGGCAGCTTCATCACCGTCGACAAGCCGCCGTTCGCCCTGTGGGTGATGGGCCTGTCGGCCCGCGTGTTCGGATACGGCACCTGGCAGTTGATGCTGCCGATGGTCGCCGTGGGCACCGGCTCCGTCGCCCTGCTGCACCGGCTGGTCAAGCGGGACTTCGGGCCGGTGGCGGCGACGATCGCCGCGCTGGCCCTGACGCTCACCCCGATCACCGTGGCGATCACCCGGGACACCAACCCGGACCCGGTCCTGGTGTTCCTGATGCTGCTCGGCGCGGCCGCCCTGCTGAAGGCGGTGCGTACCGGACGCCTGATGCCGCTGGTGTGGTCGGCGGTCGCGATCGGCTTCGCGTTCAACACGAAGATGATGCAGGCGTACGTCGTGCTGCCCGCGTTCCTCCTGGTCTACCTGTGGGCCGCGAACGCCTCGCTCGGCCGCCGCATCCGCAACCTCGCCGTCGGCACGCTCGCCCTGGCGGTCTCCAGCGCCTGGTGGATGCTGGTCGTCGACCTGGTCCCGGCCTCCTCGCGCCCCTACATCGGCGGCTCGACCGACAACACGGTCTGGGACCTGGTGATCGGCTACAACGGCTTCGGCCGCATCTTCGGGGCGAGTTCGTCGGTGGGCTCGCAGGGCAACGGGGCGAGCTTCGGCGGCAGCGCGGGCCTGTACCGGATGTTCAACGACATCATGGGCGGCCAGATCTCCTGGCTGATCCCCTTCGCGGCCGTCGCGCTGGCCGGCGGGCTGGTGCTGCGCGGCCGGGCGCCGCGTACCGCCCCGCAGCGGGCGGCGCTCGTGCTGTGGGGCGGCTGGTTCGTCCTGCACTACCTGACGTTCTCCCTCGCCGAGGGCACCTTCCACCCGTACTACGTCACCGCCATGGCCCCCGGCATCGCGGCCCTGGCCGGTGCGGGCGGGGTGCTGCTGTACCGGGCGTTCCGGGAGGGCGGCGCGGCCGTGGGGGTCCCCCCGCTCGAGCGAAGCCGAGAGTGGGGGAGGGGGTGGGTGCTGCCCGGTGCCGTCGCGGTGAGCGCGGTGTGGGCGGTCGTCCTGCTCCAGCGGGTGTCCGGGTCCGGGGCGGTGTACACGGTCGCCGAGGTCGTGGTCGGCGTCACGGGTGCGGTGTCCGTGCTCGGTCTGCTCGCCGGGCGGTTCATGCGGCGACAGCGGCTGATGGGCTTGGCGGCGCTGACGGCGGTCGTGGCGCTGCTGGCCGGGCCCGCCGCGTACGCGGTGTCGGCGGCCACGGCCGGCACCAACGGCACCAACCCGACGGCCGGTCCCACCACCGGCGGCATGGGCGGCGGCGGACAGCGCTCGAGCGGCGGAGCCCCGAGCGGCACCAAGCCCGGCGCCGGCGGCTCGGCTTCGGCGTCCGGCGGGCAGCCGATGTCCGGAGGGCAGTCGACGGGGCAGCGCCCGTCCGGAAGCGGTGGCGGCGGCATGGGCGGCGGCACCCAGGTGAGCTCGGAGATGATCACCTACCTCAAGAAGCACCAGGACGGCGCCACCTGGCTGGTCGCGGTGGCCACCGACCAGACGGCCTCCTCAGTCATCCTGGAGTCCGGCGAGCCGGTCATCTCCATGGGTGGCTGGTCCGGCAGCGACAACGCCATGACCCTCGCCAAGCTCAAGAGCCTGGTGAAGGCGGGCAAGCTGCACTACGTCATGGTCGGTGCCGGCGGCCAGGGCTCGAACTCCGAGATCACCGCCTGGGTGAAGAAGCACGGGACGGCGGTGAAGTCCTCGGCCTACAGCTCGGGTTCGACGTCCACGAGCAGCGGCCTGTACCGCCTGGACGCCTCCGACGCCGGCTGACCGGTACCCCTGCACGACGGGCCACCGGACATTCCGGCGGCCCGTCCGTCGCACACTGCATCGGCGCACCCCTCGGCCGGCCCGTCGCGGGACGCCCGGTGCGCCCGTCGACGATGTGGTCGCCGCGCTCGTAGCGCCCGGAGGTCGCCACCGCCCCGTCGGTGATCCCCAGCACCGCGCACAGCCGGTCGGCGTGCTCCGGGTGCCGTATCCCCACCCGCCAGGGGCCCCCGGCGGCGACCACATCACCGCCGGCGTTGAGGCAGAACCGCCGCACCCCGGCCGCCGCGAGGAGTTCCGCCGCCCGCTGCACCGACCAGCCCTTGACCACCGCGCAGGGGTCCAGGCCCCGGCCGGGCAGCCGGGCGTCGAAGGCGCCGCCGGTCGCGGTCCGGTACTCCTCGCACAGCTCGAGGACCTCGGTCAGGTCGTCGCTGAGCTCACCCGGCCCCAGTTCGCCCCGGTCCAGCCGGGACACCTCGCTGTCCGGCTTGAAGGGGCTGAAGCGGGTGTCGACCTCGCGCAGCCAGTCGAAGACCGCGTCCGCGACGCCCTCGGGGACCCGCTCGTCGTCGATCCGCAACGACACGGGGAACCCCATCACCTGTTCCACGCGCCGCATCTAGGCCTCGTCCAGCGCCGCCTGAAGCGACTTCTTGTAGCCCTCGCTGGTGATCGTCGCGCCCGACACCGTGTCGATGTCCGCGCTCTGCGCCTTCAGCGTCTCCGCGACCAGCTTCGGCACGGCGGCCGTCGTCTGCGGATGGTTCGGCTGCTGGAGCATGCGCACCGCGGTGATCTTCTCGCCCTCCACGGTCACCTCGACCTGGACGGGACCCTTCTCGGTGTCGACCGTCGGACCGGCGACCACCTGCGAACTGGCGGAGGCGGAGGGCGAAGGCGACGAGGAGGCCGACTTCCCGTTCGCGTCGATGGCGGCCTGGAGGGACTTCTCGTACGCCTCGCTGGTGATCGTCGCGCCCGACACCGTGTCGATGTCCGCGCTCTGCGCCTTCAGCGTCTCCGCGACCAGCTTCGGCACGGCGGCCGTCGTCTGCGGATGGTTCGGCTGCTGGAGCATGCGCACCGCGGTGATCCTGTCGCCGTCGAAGGTCACCTGGACCTGGACGGGACCCTTCTCGGTGTCGATGGTCGTGCCCTTGACGACCGTGCCGGAGGTCGTGGTCCCCGAGGAGGCGGACGGTGTCGTTGCGGGCTCGGCGCTGGACGACGTCGCAGCGCCGATCGACGGCTCGTAGCGCCAGACCGGGACCAGGCCCGCGATGCTCAGGGCGACGACAGGTATGGCTCGCTTCACGGTGTCTCTCTCATCCCGCCAGGCTGAAACGCTCGAAGTGGATCTGCTGCTTGGGCACGCCCAGGTCGCCGAGGCTGCGCAGTACCGCGGTCATCATCGGGGGCGGCCCGCACAGGAAGACGTCCCGGTCGCCGATGTCCGGCACCAGCCGGGCCAGCTCGCGCGGCGCCAGTTTGTCGGGGACGGGCGGTCCGGTGACCAGGTGCAGCTCGGCGCCCTTGGCGAGGGCGAGGTCGCGCAGTTCGTCGTAGAGGACGGCGTCGCGTTCACCGGCGACCCGGTAGATGACGACCGCGTGGCCCTCCAGGTCCTCCAGCAGCGCCCGGATCGGGGTGACACCGACGCCGCCGGCGATGAGCAGGGACTCGGACCTCGTGCGGTGCAGGGTGGTGAAGGCTCCGTAGGGGCCCTCGGCGAAGACGCGGGTGCCGGGCTTCAGGTGCCGCAGGGCGGCGCTGCCGTCGCCGGCCGCCTTGACGGTCAGGCGCAGGGTGCGGCCGTCGGGGGCGGCGGAGAGGGAGAACGGGTTGGCCTGCCACCAGCGGTCGCGGGTCAGGAAACGCCACAGGAAGAACTGGCCGGCCCGCGCGGGCAGCTTGTCCAGGTCGCGGCCGGTGACGTGGACCGAGACGACGTCGTCGGACTCGGGGACGACCGCGGAGACGCGGAACTGGTGGCGGGTATTGCGCCACAGCGGGAGGATCAGGCGGCCCACGGCCATCGAGCCGAGCGCCACGCCCCACACCGCGTACCAGTAGGTCTTCGCGGCGGACGACGACGTGAAGGTCGTACCGACCGCGACCTGGTGGCTGAACGCGAGCACCACGGCCACGTAGGTGTACAGGTGGATGAAGTGCCAGGTCTCGTAGGCGAGGCGGCGGCGGGCGTAGCGGGCCGATACGGCTCCGACCACGATGACGACGGCCAGCGCGACGATCGCGCGGAGCACGCCCTGAGTCGTCTCGGCGAGGTCGACCAGCTCGCTGATCGGGCCGATCCGGGCGCCGTCCGCGTACCCGAGGCTGATGAACACGGCGTGCGCGAGCAGCGTCCACAGGATGCCGAAGCCGGTCCAGCGGTGCCAGGAGGTCAGCCGGTCCATGCCGATACGGCGGTCCAGCCAGGGCAGCCGGGCCACCAGCACCAGCTGGAAGGCCATGAGGAGGGCCCCGTACAGGCCGGCGAAGCGGCCGATCACGATCAGGGCGTTCGAGGCGAATCCCGCCTGGGCGAAGAAGTAGGCGACCACGGCCGCGTTCGCGGCCAGCACGGCGTACAGACCGGTGCGGGCCACCACCCTGGGGCGTATCGCCGTGGGGGGCGCAGGGGGTGATTGGACGGTCGTCACGGGACGGCAGCTCCTTGATCGGGTCCGGGGAGTCGAGCTTCGCCCGGGGCTGCTGTCGTTTTCCTGTCGGACTACTTTCAACTGGATATCGATGTGGCCGGTGGGAACGGGCGGGGCTGGCGCCTTGAGGCGCGTCGACGAGGATGAGCGGGTGGAAAAAGTACGACTCCTCGTCGTGGACGACGACCCGCCGATCGCCGACCTGGTGGCCACGGTCGCCCGGTACGAGGGCTGGGAGGCGGTGACCGCGTACTCCGGTGAGGAGGCGCTGACGAAGGCCGCCGGGTTCCGCCCGGACATCGTCGTCCTGGACCTGATGCTGCCCGACGTGGACGGCTTCGGCGTGCTCGACCGGCTGCGCCGCTCGGGGACGATGGTGCCGGTGGTGTTCCTCACCGCGCGCGACGGCATCGCCGACCGGGTCGCGGGGCTGACCCGGGGCGGGGACGACTACCTGGTCAAGCCGTTCGCGGTGGAGGAGCTGATGGCCCGGCTGCGCACGGTGCTGCGGCGCAGCGCCGGACCGGATTTCCAGCGGTCGGTCGTCCGGGTCGCCGACCTGACGATCGACGAGGACACCCGACAGGTGCGGCGCGCCGACCGGCTCCTGTCCCTCACCCCCACCGAGTTCGAAGTCCTGCGCTATCTGATGCGCAAGTCCCCGACGGTGCTCACCAAGGCGCAGATCCTCGACCATGTCTGGGAGTACGGCTTCGGGGGCCGCTCCAACGTCGTGGAACTGGTCATCAGCCGGCTGCGTCGCAAGCTCGAGGAGACCGGCCGGGAGCCGCTGATCCACACCGTGCGCGGCTTCGGATACGTCGTCCGGCAGGCGGCCGAGTGATACGCCGGCTCCGCCACGCGTACCGCAGACTGCGCCTGGGCACCCGGCTGGCGCTGGGCCTGGGCGCACTGTCGCTGGTGGTGTTCGCGGTGGTCGGCACGGCGCTGACCACGTACATGCGCGACTACCTCCAGCAGCAGCTGGCCCAGCAGCTCAAGCTCGTCCAGACCGTGCAGACCAAGGACGCGTTCACCCACGGCACGGTCCGCCGCAAGCCGTACTACGGCTGGTACACGGCGGTGTACGACGTCTCCGGCGGTTCGGCGGTGCTGCGCAGGCCGGCCGACGTGCCGGACGACACCCGTGCCCTCACCGCGCTCGCCGAGGCGCGGGCCCACTCGGACGCGGAGGTCTCGCGCACCGCGGACATCTCCGGCGAGGGCATCTACCAACTGCGGGCCTGCGAGGTGGAGCCCGGGGTGGTACTGGTCAGCGCCGCGCCGCTGGCGGACGTCGAGGGGACGGTGCGCCGGCTGGTCGTGGTGCAGGTGGTGGCGTTCGCCGTGGCGCTGCTGGCCCTGGTGGTCTTCGGCCGCAAGATGCTGCGGCGCGGTCTGCAACCGCTGAGCGACATGGCGACGACCGCCCACGGCATCGCCTCGCACGACCTGACGGAGTCGGCGGCCCGGCTGCCGCTGCGCGCGGACGCCCCCGGCGGCGGCCCGGAGGTGGAGGAGCTGCGCACCGCCTTCAACACCATGCTGGAGCACATCGACGCCTCCCTCGCCGTCCGCGCGGAGGCGGAGCAGCGGCTGCGCCGCTTCGTCGCGGACGCCTCGCACGAGCTGCGCACCCCGCTGATGTCGGTACGGGGCTACGCGGACCTCTTCCAGTACGCGGCCGCCAACGAGCCCGCCGAACGCGACCGCCACCTGGCCCGGCTGCGCGCCGAGGCCGCCCGGATGGGTGTGCTCCTCGACGATCTGCTGCTGCTCGCCCGGCTGGACGCGGCGGAGGTGGAGGCGCCGCTGCGCCCGGCGGACGCCGACCTCACGGAGCTGGTGCGGGAGGCGGCGGACGCCTTCCGCGCGGGCCATCCGGACCGTCCGCTGACCGTCACCACCGGGCCGGAAGCGGTGAAGCTGCGCCTGGATCCCCTGCGGATCCGGCAGGTCCTGGACAACCTGCTGACCAACGCGGCGGTGCACACGCCGGCCGGGACCGAGGTGTCCGTGGCGGTCTCCCGAGAGGCCGGCACGGTGGCCGTACGGGTCAGCGACTCCGGCCCCGGGATACCTGCCGCCGACCGCGCCCGCATCTTCGACCGCTTCTACCGCCTCGACAAGGCCCGCAGCCGGGACCGGGGCGGCAGCGGGCTGGGGTTGTCGGTGGCCCGGGCGCTGGTGGAGGCGCACGGGGGGACGATCGCGCTGGGCGGCGGTGAGGGACTGACCGTGTTCACGGTTCGGCTGCCCGTCGGAGCGTCCCTCTCGGTGTGATGTCGTCCCCGCTCGACGCCTGCGCCGGCTACAGCTCGATCGGACGATATGCGCCACCTTGTTGGGAGGGTCCCCACTGGGGGGGACCCGACCACGTTGGGCCGCTGGTATCCCGGAATCAGCCCTCGTCCGGCGTCAGCCGCAGGGAGATGCTGTTGATGCAGTACCGCTGGTCCGTCGGTGTCGCATAGCCCTCGCCCTCGAAGACGTGCCCGAGGTGGGAACCGCAGCGGGCACAGCGCACCTCGGTGCGGACCATGCCGTGGGAGCGGTCCTCGATGAGTTCCACGGCGTCGGTGTCCTTCGGGTCGAAGAAGGACGGCCAGCCGCAGTGGGACTCGAACTTGGTGGTGGAGGTGAACAGTTCGGCACCGCAGGCGCGACAGGAGTACACGCCCTCGGTCTTGGTGTCGGTGTACTCACCGGTGAAGGCGGGCTCCGTGGCGGCCTGCCGCAGCACCGCGTACTCGGCCGGGTTCAGCTCCGCGCGCCACTGCTCGTCCGGCTTCTCGACGTCGTACGACATGAGCTTCAGCCCCTCACTTCGACAGCTGGTCCAGGATCCGCGGGCCGAGGTCGGTGACATCGCCCGCGCCCATGGTGAGAACGAGATCACCGGCCTTCGCCATTCCCGCGATCACCGCCGGCGCCCGGTCCTTGTCGTGGACGGCCGTGACGTCCGCGCCCGCCGCCCGCGCCGCCTCGATGATCAGGTCGCTGGTGACGCCGGGGATCGGGTCCTCGCGGGCCGGGTAGATGTCGAGGACGACCGAGGCGTCCGCGAGGGCCAGGGACCCGCCCATCTCGTTGCCCAGTTCCTGGGTGCGGGAGAACAGGTGCGGCTGGAAGAGCACCAGGATCCGGGCGTCGCCCGCGGCGGCGCGCATCGCTTCGAGGTCGGCGGTCATCTCCGTGGGGTGGTGGGCGTAGGAGTCGATCACCTGGACGCCGGCCGCCTCGCCCTTGAGCTGGAGGCGCCGCTTGACGCCGGTGTACGCGGCCAGCGCGGGGGCCAGTTCGGCGGCCGGGACGCCCAGCGCCGCGCCCGCCGCGAGGGCGGCCACCGCGTTGAGCGCGTAGTGGCGGCCGGGGACGGAGACCGTGAAGGTGAGCTCCTGCCCGTCCAGGACGGCGGTGACCTCGCTCTTCAGACCCTGCGGGACGACCGACAGCACGCGTACGTCGGCGTCCGCCGCCTCGCCGTACGTCACCGTCCTGACCGATCCGGCCAGCCTCCGGGTCAGCTCCCGGGCGCCCTCTTGGTCGGCGGAGATCACCAGCGTGCCGCCGGGCACGATCCGGGCCGCGAAGGTCTCGAAGGACTCGTAGATCTCGTCCATCGAGGCGTAGTTGGCGTGGTGGTCCAGCTCCACGTTGAGGACGATCGCGACCTCGGGGGCGTACTTGTGGAAGCTGCGGTCCGATTCGTCCGCCTCGGCGACGAAGATGTCGCCCTCGCCGTGGAGGGCGTTGGAGCCGGGCGCGTCCAGGTCGCCGCCGATGGCGTACGACGGGCTCAGCCCCAGCTCGGTCAGCGACACCGCCAGCATCGACGTCGTGGTGGTCTTGCCGTGGGTGCCAGCGACGGCGATCGGGCGCAGGCCGTCCATCAGCGCGGCGAGGGCGTCGGAGCGGTGCACGACCGGGATGCCCAGTTCGGCGGCGCGGGCGAGCTCCGGGTTGTCCTTCCGGATCGCCGAGGACACGACCACACAGCTCGCGTCGTCGGCGAGGTGCTCCGCCGCGTGCCCGATGTGCACGGTCGCGCCCAGCGCCCGCAGCGCCTCGGCGGTCGCCGACTCCTTCGCGTCGCTGCCGGCCACCTTGGCCCCGCGCTGCGCGAGGATCTTCGCGATACCCGACATCCCGGCGCCGCCGATGCCGATGAAGTGCGGTCGGTCCATGGCGGGGGGAAGGCCGGGTGCCATGCGCGTATCTCCCAAGATCCGGTACGTCGGTGAGCGCGCCCAGCGATGGGCGCGCCCCCACCTTATTCCGTGCTGTCCAAGTACTCGGTCAGCGAGGGCCCGCCGTCACGCCCTGCTGTGCGAGAACAGCTTCAGCACCGGTACTCCCACCTTGTGCCGGGCCCGCGAAGCCCAGTCGCGGTGGAAGAACTCCTCCACGTAGTGGGGGTCGGTCAGCACGATCACCTCGTCCGCGTCCACCTCGTCGACGAGGGTCTTCAGCGCGTCCAGCGGATGGTCCTCGATCAGCCGGCCCTCCGCCGCGCTGCCCGCCGTACGCAGCGCCGTGAGGGACACGCCCAGGGCCTGCGCCCCGAGTGCCTTCGCGTCGTCGCCCTCGGGGGTGGCGCCCTCGCGGGCGGCCTCGTCGAGTTCGCCGAGCGCGATGTCGTCGATGGCCCTGAGCAGGCGGTCGGCCTGGTCGCCGCGCGGCTGGAGCAGCACATGGAAGGTGACCTGCTCATCCCCGTGCAGGGTGGTGACGAACTCCACGTCCGCGGACGTCAGGGCCTTCTCGATCATCAATACGCTTGTGAACACCAGCGCCCCTTCTCCTTCGCGCACCCGCGGGCCTCTTCTTTCGCGAGGGCCCCGACGGGCCCTGCGGAAACCATCCTGCCCCGTGATCGCACGGATTTTCAGGACCGACGGTAGCGACTGAACAGGAATCCGGTTTCCTCCAGCAGGGACACGAGCTCGAACCGCCGGGGCACGTCGACCGACGGTCCCCCGGCGATGCGCTGCGCGTCCCCCGCGGTGAGCATCGGGGAGACGGTCAGGCAGAGCTCGTCGAGCACCTCCGCGGCCACGAGCTGCCCGAGCAGCCGGGGGCCGCCCTCGGTGAGCAGCCGGGTGTGGCCGAGGCCGGCGAGGGCCTGGACGGCGCGGGCCGGGTCCACGCCGACACCGTCGCCCGCGATCACCACGCGGGCGCCCGCCTTCTCGGCGGCGGCGACCCGGTCGGGGGCCGCCGCGGCGCCGGTCAGGATCAGGGTGGGCACGAGGGGCGAGGCGAACAGGGGGAGGGAGAAGTCGAGGTCCAGGCTCGCGGTGACGACCGCGATCGCCGGGGCGGGGCTCTGCCCGGCCGCGGCCCGCAGCCCCGCGAACTCCGCGCGCTCCCGGGCCGGGCGGTACCCCTCCTGACGTACCGTTTCCGCGCCCACGACCACTACATCGGCCAGCGCCCGCAGCGTGCCGAAGATCCGCATGTCGGTCGCGTTGGAGATGGGGTGCGAGCGGCCCTCGTGCTGGGCGGCACCGTCGAGGGTGGACACCATGTTGGCCCGCAGCCAGGGCACCGGCCCGCCGGGCGAGGCGGGCTCGGGATAGGCGTAGGCGGCGGCGAGCTCGGCGAGGCTCCACTCACGGTCGACGAGAGCATCGGGAGCCTCACTGGCCCCACCGGGCTCCCCGACCCCCTCCGCCTCAATGGCACCGCCGAGGGTCCGGGCAGCTGTTTCGTCGGTCACAGGGAACAGGCGTCGCATGCCGTGCAGTGTTCCACGCCGCTTAGCATGGGGAACCGTGTCGTCCTCCACAGCCGCCTCCGCCTCCGGTTTCAACCCCATGACCGACGCGGCCCCGATGTCCCTGTGCGCCCGCGAGCCGCACGTCCCCGCGGACCGGCTGGTCGCCGAGATGGTGCCACCGCCGCGCTTCGACTCGGTGCGCTTCGCCACGTACATCCCGGACCCGAACCAGCCGAGCCAGACCGAGGCGGTACGGGTGCTGGAGAGCTTCGCGGCCGGGATCGGGGGCACGCCCGCGGGCGGCACCGCCAGGCGGGGGCTGTTCGGCTTCGGCAGGGCGAAGGCCGCCAAGGCCCCGGCCGGTCCCCGCGGTGTCTATCTGGACGGCGGCTACGGCGTCGGCAAGACCCACCTCCTCGCCTCCCTCTGGCACGCCACGCCGGCCGACCCCTCCCGCAAGGCGTTCGGCACGTTCGTCGAGCTGACGAACCTGGTCGGCGCGCTCGGCTTCCAGAAGACGGTGCAGACGCTCTCCGGGCACAGCCTGCTGTGCATCGACGAGTTCGAGCTCGACGACCCGGGCGACACCGTCCTGGTGTCCACGCTGCTCGGCAAGCTGGTCGAGGCGGGCGTGGCGCTCGCGGCCACCTCCAACACACTGCCCGGCAAGCTCGGCGAGGGCCGGTTCGCGGCGGCCGACTTCCTGCGCGAGATCCAGGGCCTGTCCGCCCACTTCCGCGCCCTGCGCATCGACGGCGAGGACTACCGCCACCGCGGCCTGCCCGAGGCGCCGGCGCCGTTCTCCGAGGAGCAGGTGGCCCGGGCCGCGCACGCCACCGAGGGCGCGTCGCTGGACGATTTCCCGCAGCTGCTGGACCACCTCGCCAAGGTGCACCCCAGCCGGTACGGCGCGCTGACCGACGGCCTGCGGGCCGTCTGCCTCACCGGGGTGCGGCCGGTCCCCGACCAGTCGACCGCCCTCAGGCTCGTCGTCCTCGCGGACCGGCTCTACGACCGCGAGGTGCCGGTCCTGGCCTCGGGGCTGCCGTTCGACCAGCTGTTCAGCGAGGAGATGCTGAACGGCGGCTACCGCAAGAAGTACTTCCGCGCGATATCCCGCCTCACCGCGCTCGCGAGGGACGCCAAGGGCCTGGTGCCGGTCGAATAGGGCCCCTACTTCGGTCCTTACCCCAACCGGACGCGCCGGTCAAGGATCAGTTCAGGCCACTCCACCAGCACTTTTCACGCTCTCTTCTGCGCGAAACACCGAGTTAACCCTGCAAACAACTTTGCAGGGTTAACGTGTTTCTTGACCATCCATTGACCAACCCTTGGCATGGACCAGAGGCGTGAACGCGGGAAGGGGGGCGCATGTTCCGAGGTACGACGGCCCGGACCGTGATCTCGCTCCTCGCCGCCGCCCTGCTCGCGCTACAGCTCTTCACGCCCACCGGAAGCTTCGCATCCGCGCACACTTTCCGTCAGGTAGAGGCCAAGGCTCAGCCCGGAATCAAGTCCTCCTCGAAGCCGGTGCGCGACGGTTCCGACACGTTCCGCGATCTGAGCTCCACCGGGGATCCGGCCGGTCCCCCGCACACCCGCAACCGCCACCGCGCCGCCGCCTCCGGGTGGGCGCTCGAACGCCCGCTGCCCACCCGGGATCCGGCGGTCGCGCATCCGGCGGCCGCACCCCGTGGGACGCACCACCGCACAGCCAGACCCGTGAGAGCACCCTCTCCGGCCGCGCTGCAGGTCTTCCGCTGCTGAGAGCCGGGTGCTGTTCCCGCCACGTCCCCCCACATCCCGTCGTGCAAGCCCGACGCGCCGCCTGGGCGCGCCAGGAGGAGTCCACACACATGCAGCAGCCCCTCATCGACAACGCCCGTACGTTCGGACAGCGCCCTGAGGAGTTCGCCAAGCTCGCCGAAGGCCAGTCCCCGCAGGTGCTGTTCATCACCTGCTCCGATTCCCGGGTCGTCCCGGCCCTGATCACGGGCGCCCGCCCCGGCGAGCTCTTCGAGCTGCGCACCGCGGGCAACATCGTTCCTCCGTACGCCTCGGAGCACCCCACCAGCGAGGCGGCCACCATCGAGTACGCGATCGAGGTGCTCGGTGTCCGGGACGTGGTCGTCTGCGGCCACTCCCACTGCGGAGCCGTCGGCGCGCTGGTGCGCGGTGACGACCTCGACGCCGTGCCCGCCGTGCGCGACTGGCTCTCGCACGCCACACCCCGGCCCAAGGGGGCCGTGGAGGACCCGACGGTCGCCGAGGGCGTGCAGAGCCACGTCCTGACCCAGTTGCTGCGGCTGCGTTCGTACCCGTGCGTCGCCGAGAAGCTGGCGCAGGGCCGACTGGCCCTGCATGCCTGGTACTACGAGGTGCACACCGGCGCCGTCCGGACGCACCGCCCGCAGACCGACACCTTCGAGTCCCTGTGAGCGCGCCGATGACCAACGTGACCTCCATATCCCCGACGCCCCCGAACTCCCGGTTCCCGCACCTGAAGCAGGACTTCGCCGCCTCTCTCGTCGTGTTCCTGGTCGCGCTCCCGCTGTGCGTGGGCGTGGCCGTCGCCTCCGGTGTCCCGGCCGAGCTCGGACTGGTCACCGGCATCGTGGGCGGCCTCGTCACCGGGCTGATGCGCGGCAGCAGCCTTCAGGTGTCGGGGCCGGCCGCCGGGCTGACCGTGCTGGTCTTCGAGGCGGTGGAGGAGTTCGGGCTGCCCGCGCTCGGTGCCATCGTGCTCGCCACCGGTCTGCTCCAGGTCCTGATGGGCGTGCTCAGGCTGGGCCGCTACTTCCGGGCCATCTCCGTGTCCGTCGTCGAGGGCATGCTGGCCGGCATCGGCCTGGTGCTGATCGCCGGACAGCTCTATCCGGCGCTGGCCGCCAAGGCCCCCGATTCAGGCCTGGGCAAGATAGCCGGGCTCCCGGGGGCGTTCGCGGACGCCCTCGGGGACACCGGGGCGATGGCGTCCTTCGCGCTCGGCGCGGGCACGATAGCCGTGCTGCTGCTGTGGAAGTACATGCCGGCGAAGGTGCGTACGGTCCCGGGACCGCTCGCCGCGGTCGGGCTCGCCACGCTCGCCGCCCTGGTCCTGTCCCTGCCCGTGGCCGCCGTCGAGGTCAAGGGGCTGCTCGACTCGATCCAGCCGCCGCCGATGGGCTCCTTCGGGGAGCTGGCGGGCGTCGGGGTGCTCGGCACGATCGTCGCGTTCACGCTGATCGCGTCCGCCGAGTCGCTGTTCAGCGCGGCGGCGGTGGACCGGCTGCACGACGGGCCGCGCACCGAGTACGACAAGGAGCTCGTCGCCCAGGGCGCGGGCAACACCCTCTGCGGGCTGCTCGGCGCGCTGCCGATGACCGCGGTGATCGTGCGCAGCGCGGCGAACGTCCAGGCGGGTGCGCGGACCAAGGCGTCCCGGGTGATGCACGGCGTCTGGCTGCTGCTGTTCGCGGCGCTGCTGCCGGACGTCCTCGGCTACATCCCGATCCCGGCGCTCGCGGGCATCCTGATCTACTCGGGCGCCAAGCTCGTGCCCGTTCGCGCGCTCGCCGCCCTGTGGCGCGAGCACCGCGGCGAGGCGGTGATCCTCACCGTCACGGCGGTGTCGATCGTCGCGGTCAGCATGTTCGAGGGCGTGCTCATCGGGCTCGCGCTGGCCGTCGTCAAGACCGCCTGGGAGGCCTCGCACGTCAAGCTGGAGGTCGCCGACAAGGGCGCGGGTCCGGTCGAGGCGTACCTGACCGGCAACGCGACCTTCCTGCGGCTGCCGAAGATCCTCGACACCCTGGAGGCCCTCCCCCAGGACCGCCCGGTCCAGCTCGACCTGTCCGGCCTGCACCACCTCGACCACGCCTGCCGTACGGCCCTGGAGAACTGGGCCGAACGCCACAGCGCGGCAGGCACGGAGCCGGTACGCCTGATGGCGGCCTAGCCGCCCGGCACGCCCGCCGGGCCGGGGCCACCGAACCACGGCGGCCCCGGCCCGGCGGGCACCGGACACCGAACCCCCTTCCCGAGCCGCACAGCGAAGCACAGCACGACAGCCCCGAGCCGGCACCAACCACCGGGCCGTGGCGGCACGCGTCCGGCCCCGGCCGCCGGCCCCACCGCCACCACCTCTCCCCCACCGGCGCCGGCATCCAAGCCGAACCGCACAGCGCTACAGCGAACCCAACCGCACAGCGCCACAGCGCCACAGCGAAGCGAACCGGCGAAAGCCGACAGCGGCCCGGTCGGCGCGGCATCCGTCCGGCCCGGGTCGCCAGGGCATGGCCTCGGGACGGCTGCGGGCATATCGTTACAAGACGATGCCTCTGGTGTGGAGGAGGTCGTCATGATCCAGGAACTGGTGGGCGTGATCGTGGCAGCCGGTGCCGCCGGTCTGGTGTATCTGGCCGCCGCGGCGCGGGTCGTCAAGCAGTACGAGCGTGGGGTGGTCTTCCGGCTGGGCCGGGTCACCGACGCGGATCGGCCGCCGGGCTTCACCATGATCATCCCCGTGGTCGACCGGCTGCGCAAGGTCAACATGCAGATCGTCACGATGCCGGTGCCCGCACAGGAGGGCATCACCCGCGACAACGTGACCGTGCGGGTGGACGCCGTCGTCTACTTCAAGGTCGTCGACCCGACCAGCGCGATCATCCGGGTCGAGGACTACCGGTTCGCGGTCTCCCAGATGGCGCAGACCTCGCTCAGGTCCATCATCGGCAAGAGCGACCTCGACGACCTGCTGTCCAACCGCGAGAAGCTGAACCAGGGGCTCGAGTTGATGATCGACAGCCCGGCCGTGGAATGGGGCGTCACCATCGACCGGGTGGAGATCAAGGACGTGTCCCTGCCGGACACGATGAAGCGCTCCATGGCCCGCCAGGCCGAGGCCGACCGGGAGCGCCGGGCCAGGATCATCAACGCCGACGCCGAACTCCAGGCCTCCAAGAAGCTGGCCGAGGCCGCGCAGCAGATGGCCGACACGCCCTCCGCCCTTCAGTTGCGGCTGCTTCAGACGGTGATGGCCGTGGCCGCGGAGAAGAACTCCACGCTGGTACTACCCATTCCGGTGGAGTTGCTGCGCTTCCTGGAGAGGGGACAGCAGCCGACCGCAATCACCGACGCACTCCCGCACCACGGCTAGTGTGCGCCGCATGCGACCGGGTTCCCTGATCGTCACGGTGGTGACCGCGATGGGCGTCGTCTCCGGCTGCGCGGACACCGGCGGCGGCGACCCGTCCGTGCCCTCCCCCACCGCGGCGCACCGCATCACGGTGACGAGTTCCGCCTTCGCCGAGGGCGGCACGATCCCGCGCCGCCACACCTGTGACGGCGAGGACGTGTCGCCCCCGCTCGCCCTCGCCGGCGTTCCGGCGGACACCGCCGCCCTGGTCGTCCTGGTCGAGGACCCCGACGCCCCGCACGGCACGTTCACGCACTGGCTGGTGTGGGGCATCGACCCGCACGAGACACGACTGGCCGCCGGACGGGTCCCCGCGGGCGCGACCCAGGGCCGCAACGGCTTCGGTAAGACCGGCTACGGCGGCCCGTGCCCGCCCAGGGGCGATCGGCCGCACCGGTACGTCTTCTCGGTGTACGCCACCGACCGGCCCCTGAACGACCTGCCCCCCGGCGCCACAGCCGACGCCGTCCGCACTGCCCTGAGCGGCCACACCCTGGCCCAGGGCACGCTGACCGGACGCTACGGCCGCTGACATGGACACGAAGAAGAGCCCGGACCTCCGCGAGCCGCTGCGCGTGCCCGGCGGCGAGCCGGTCGACCTCGCCGCGTACGACACCGCGGCCACCCCCGGCTACGCGGGCGGCAAAGCCGCCGCCCGGCTCGCCACCGCGCGGACCGGCAAGCGCCTGGCCGGCCTCCAGGAGCGTCTGTGGGCGGCGAGCACTTGCGGCGACCGCCGCCGCCTGCTGCTCGTCCTCCAGGGGATGGACACCAGCGGCAAGGGCGGCACGGTCAAGCACGTCATCGGCCTGCTCAACCCGTCCGGCTGCCGGCTCCAGGCCTTCAAGCAGCCGACCGACGAGGAGCGCAGGCACCACTTCCTCTGGCGCGTCCGCAAGGCGCTGCCCGAACCGGGCGAGATCGTCGTCTTCGACCGCTCCCACTACGAGGACGTCCTGGTCGCCCGCGTCCACGGACTCGCCCCGAGCACCGAGATCGAGCTGCGCTACCCCCAGATAAACGACTTCGAGCGGGCCCTCACCGAGGACGGCGTCACCGTGATCAAGTGCTTCCTGCACATCTCGTACGAGGAACAGCGCCGCCGCCTCCTCAAACGCCTCGACAACCCGGAAAAGCACTGGAAGTTCGACCCCGGCGACATCGAGGAGCGGGCCAAGTGGCCCGCCTACCAGGAGGCGTACGAGATCGCCCTGGAGCGCTGCTCGACCCCGGCCGCGCCCTGGTATGTGGTCCCGGCGGACCACAAGTGGTACCGCAACTGGGCGATCAGCCGCCTCCTCCTCGCCCACCTGGAGGACCTGGACCCCTCGTACCCGCCGGCGGACTTCGACGTGGATCGGTGCCGGGAGCGGCTGCTGAAGGAGGCATGACGGCAAGGGCACGGTCGACCCGGCCGGGACGGGGTACCCGGCGGCCATGAGCGAGCACCGGCACCTGAGCGGTTCGTACTGGCTGGAGACGGCACCGGGCCCGTCCCGCCCCGCCCTGACCGAGGACCTGGACGTCGACGTGGCCGTGATCGGCGCGGGCGTGGCCGGGCTGAGCACGGCGTACGAGCTGGCGCGGGCCGGGCTCGGCGTGGCGGTGCTGGAGGCACGGCGGGTGGCGGCCGGGGTCACCGGGCACACCACCGCCAAGCTGACCGCGCAGCACACGCTGATCTATGACAAGCTGCGCCGCACCCGGGGTGCCGAGGGCGCCCGGCTGTACGCCCGCTCCCAGTCGGAGGCGATCGAGCACGCCGCCGCGCTGGTGGAGGAACTGGGCATCGCGTGCGACTGGGAGCGCAGGAGCGCCTACACGTTCGTCCGCGAACGGAGCCGGGTGGAAGAGGTGCGGGCCGAGGCGGAGGCCGCGCGGGAGGCCGGGCTGCCGGCCTCGTTCGTGACGGAGACGGGCCTGCCCTTCCCGGTGGCGGGCGCGGTGGAGGTTGCCGGGCAGGTGCAGTTCCACCCCCGCAAGTACCTGCTGGCCCTCACCGAGGACCTGCTCGCGCGCGGCGGGCAGGTGTACGAGGACACCACGGTCACCGGCCTGGAGGAGGGCGAGCCGTGCAAGCTGACCACCGCCTCGGGCGCCACGGTGACCGCCCGGCACGTCGTGGTCGCCACCCACTATCCGGTCTTCGACCGGGCCCTGCTGTTCACCCGTCTCTCCCCGCGCCGGGAACTGGTCGTCGCCGGACGGCTCGACGCGAACCGGGATCCCGGCGGCATGTACATCACGCCCGAGGAGAACACCCGCTCGGTGCGCACCGCGCCCTGCGGCGAGGACGGGCAGCGGCTGCTCATCGTCACCGGGGAGCACTTCACGCCCGGCACCGGCGACACCCCGGCCCGCTTCGAGCGTCTGGAGGCGTGGGCCGGCGAGCACTTCCCCGGCGTGGAGCTCACCCACGCCTGGGCCACCCAGGACAACGACCCGACCGACACCGTGCCTCTGGTGGGCCCGCTGCACCCGGGTGCCCGGCACACGTACGTCGCCACCGGCTTCGGCGGCTGGGGGCTGAGCGGCGGCATGATGGCCGGGCTGCTGCTCACCTCGCTGATCACCGGCCGGGACTGCCCGTGGGCGGAACTGTACGACCCGCGGCGGGTAAAGTCGGCCGTGCGGGAGGCCCCGTCGTTCCTCAAGCACCAGGCGCAGGTCGCCCGGCACTTCGTCGGGGACCGGCTGCGGTCCTCGCCGTCCCTCGACGAGATCCGCCCCGGCGACGGCGCGGTGGTGCACGCCGGGCACGAACGGCTGGCCGTCCACCGCGACGAGGGCGGCAACCTGCATGCCCTCTCGGCCCGGTGCACCCATCTGGGCTGCCTGGTCGCCTTCAACTCGGCCGAACGTGCCTGGGAATGCCCGTGCCACGGCTCCCGCTTCGACGTCGACGGCAAGGTGGTCCAGGGCCCGGCGATCAAACCGCTGGAGCAGCGGGACGTGTGAGGGGCTGCCGCCGGGCGGGTGACCGCACGGTCGAGCCATACATCAGATCGTCACACTAAGGGATAACTCGCCCTATTTTCGTACGGTGATCAGATCTGTACGACGCATGACCGCCGTCTGCGCCCTGAGCGCGGCCCTCGCCGCCTGCGGCACCGCCGGGGCGCCCAGCGCCGGCCAACCGGCCCCCGCCAGGCCCGCCCCCTCCGCCGCGCACCCGCCCACTCTCGCCCCCGGCCCGGGCGGCCTGACCCCGGTCTTCGAGCACGGGCCGCGGACACGGGGCAAGACGGTCGCGCTGACCTTCGACGCCGACATGACCGCCGACCAGGGGCCGCGCGCGGCGGCGGGCGAGCACTTCGACAACCCGGCGCTGATCGCCACGCTGCGTGCGCTGAAGGTGCCGGCCACCGTCTTCATGACCGGCCGGTGGGCGGACGAGTACCCGGCCGAGGCCCGCTCCCTCGGCCACGATCGGCAGTTCGAGGTCGCCAATCACTCGTACAGCCACTACGCCTTCACCGGCGACTGCTACGGCCTGCCGACGGTAGCCGCGGACCGGATGCGCTCGGACGTGGAGCGGGCGTACACCGCCATCCGCAAGGCGGGCGTGCCGCACCCGATGCCGTACTTCCGCTTCCCCGGCGGCTGCTACGACCAGAAGGCACTGCGCGCGCTGAGCGGTCTCGGTGTCACCGCGGTGCAGTGGGACGTGGTGAGCGGCGACGCGTTCGCCACGGACGCGGACGCGGTGGCCCGGCAGGTGCTGGACGGGGTGAAGCCGGGATCGGTCGTGGTCATGCACTGCACGCGCAGCGCGGCCCCGACGACCGAGCGGGCCGTGCGCACGGTCGTGCCGGAACTGCGCAAGCGGGGCTACCGGTTCGTGAAGGTCTCGGAGCTGATCGGGGCCACGGACGCCCGGCACTGACCGGCCTACGCTGGAGACATGAGCGACACCAGCGACACGGACTACTGCACCATCGCCGACGCCACCAAACCGCCCGAAGCCGACGGGCCGCCGTATGCGGAGTGCGTGCTGTGCCGGGAGCCGACGGAGTACCCCGAGTCGTACAAGGGCATCACGCTCTGCCCGGTGTGCGAGTGGCAGGAGGCGCAGCGCACCGCCTGCTCAGGGTGACCGGCGGGCGGTGAGGGCGCAGGCCAGGGCCGAGGAGGCGGCGGCGACCAGGGCCGCACCGGCCAGCGGCAGCAGCGGTACCGGGACGTGCCCCGACTGCGAGCCGGTGACCAGGCCGTGCACCGCCGCCTGCGCCGGGGAGCCGGCCACGACCAGCACCAGCAGCGCGGTCAGCAGCATCGCGGGCACCGCCCGGCCCGGCGAGCGCAGCAGCGGCCAGTTGGTGAGGGCGCCGACGGCCGTGCCCAGCAGGGCGCAGACCAGCGCGGCCAGGATCCCGGCGGCACCGGCGTCGAGGCGCGGTACGCGGACCCGGTCCCCGACGCTCGCGGGATCGCTGATCCAGGTCACGACCAGGGTGGCCACCGTGCCGAGCGCCGCCGAGGCGGACAGGGCCACCAGCAGGCAGGCGAGGTGCGCCCTGGCGGGCCCGGCCGCCGCGGCGACACAGGTACGGGCCGCGGGCGGCTCGTTGGTGACGCAGATCCGCACCAGCCAGGCGGCGACCGGCAGCAGGAAGGCGGCGGTGTAGCCGAGCGAGTCGAGCACCGGCTGCCCGCCCTGCACGCCGATGGCCAGGAACGCCGCGTACAGGATGAACGGCGGCAGCCAGCGCTGGGAACGCAGCAGCAGGGCGGCCTGGTAGCGCAGGAGGGCGGTCATGGGCGGCTTTCGGGGTCGAGGTCACGGTGGCCGGGGCGCACGCTCACCACGTGCCAGGGCGGGCGGGCCGTCAGCAGGGCGCGCAGGACGACGTCCGAATGGGACGCGGGGACGCGGAGCCGGTGGGTGCCGGCCGGCTCCTCCTCGGCCGGGCCGGCCAGCCGGGCCGCCTCGTCGGGCAGGCGGCCGCCGGGCGGGCCCTGCACGGTGAGGAGCGTGTGCGGCCCGGCCGGTGAAGTCGCCTGTTCCGTACGGTGTTCGAGGGTGCCGCCGACGACCGCGTACGTCGCGTCGGCCGCGCCCGCCAGGCGGCGCGGTTCGTGGTCGACGAACACGACGGCGCCCCCGGCGGCGACGCGTTCGGCCACCGCCCGCTCCAACTCCGCCCGCGCCTCTGTGTCCAGTCCGGTCCAGGCCTCGTCGAGCACGAGCAGTTCCGGTTCGGCGAGCAGCGCCTGCGCCACCGCCACCTTCTGGCTGCTGCCCTTGGACAGCCGGTCCATCGGTGTCCCGGCGTACGCTCCCGCGCCGAAGCGGTCCAGCCATTCGGCCGCCGCGCGCGGTGCCGTCCGGCGGGACAGGCCGTGGATGGTGCCCAGGTGGGTCAGGTAGTCGGCGGCGGTGAAGGGCAGGGCCGACGGGAATCTCTCCGGGACGTAGGCGGTGCGGGGGCGGCCGGTGACGCGGCCCTCGGTGGGGGCGTCGATCCCGGCGAGCAGGCGCAGCAGCGTGGACTTGCCGGTGCCGTTGGCGCCTTCGACGCGGGTGAGTGATCCGGGGGCGACGGTCAGCCGGACGTTCCTCAGCACCCAGGGGCCGTGCAGGCCGTAGCGGCGGCCCACGCGTTCCAGCCGTAGCTCACGTGTCATGAGTGGTCATCCTCGCTCATGAGTCCGCCGCCCTTCTTCCGTTCTCGCGTAGTCGTCCGCCCGTACACGCGGGCGAGTACGGATCTTCCGCCTGGCAGACTGGAGGACGTGACCAGTGATCCCACCGTTCCCGGCGACAGTCCCTTCCGTGCCGAGCGCTCCGCGCGCGACGAGGTTCCGCAGTTCGTGCTGCCCCTCGTCGCGCGGATCGAGAAGGCGGCGCCGCCGGCGCGTACCGACGCGCTGGAGACCGCCGCCCGTGCCGTGCTCACGATGCTCGGCGACGAGCGGTCGGTGGCGGACGGCGAGTGGGCGCGGGCCATGCGGGACTGGGAGGACGCCCGGATCCGGAAGGTGGTCAGGCGGGCGCGGGGGGCCGAGTGGCGGCGGGCGGAGGCGTTGCCCGGCATCACCGTCACGGGCAAGTCGGCCCAGGTGCGGGTCTTCCCGCCGGTCCCGCTGGACGGCTGGCCCAAGGACCTGGCCAAGCTCCAGGTTTCGGGCACCGAGCTGGACGACCCGGAGCCGCCCGTCGACGCCGATCTCACGGCGCCGGTGGTGTGGCTGAACCCTGACGTGACGATGTCGGCGGGCAAGGCGATGGCCCAGGCCGGTCACGGGGCCCAGCTCGCCTGGTGGGAGCTGTCCGACGAGGAGCGCACCGCCTGGCGCGAGGCGGGCTTCCCGCTGGCCGTGCGCACGGCCGCCCCGGCCCGGTGGGCCGAACTGACCCGTTCCGGCCTGCCGTTGGTGCGGGACGCCGGTTTCACCGAGATCGCGCCGGGCTCCTGCACGGTGGTCGCCGACCACCCCGCGCTGCGGTGACGCGGCCCGCTCGGGGCTGACGCGTCAACGCCACGGGTACGAACCTCAAATGTTGCTCTGAAGGTGCGGGCCGCCGGATTCGCGGGCCGCCGCCGGGGCCATACCCCCCTCACGCCGGAACACGGGTGAGAGGGGGCGGCGATGCAACGACTGGGGACGGGGATCGGCTGGCGGCCGGAGATCGCGGATGCGGTGGAGCGCATGCCGGGCATCGACTGGGTCGAGGTCGTGGCGGAGAACGTGTGCCCCGGGCACCTCCCCGAGTCGCTGCGGCGGCTGCGCGAGCGCGGGGTGACCGTCGTCCCGCACGGGGTCTCGCTCGGCCTCGGGGGTGCCGACCGGCCCGACGAGGGACGGCTGACCGCTCTCGCGGAGCGGGCGGCGGCGCTGGGCTCACCGCTGGTCACCGAGCACATCGCGTTCGTCCGCGCGGGCGGCCCGCTGACCGCCTCGCCGCGCCTGGAGGCGGGCCATCTGCTGCCCGTGCCGCGCACCCGGGACGCCCTCGACGTGCTGTGCGAGAACGTCCGCATCGCCCAGGACGCGCTGCCGGTGCCGCTCGCCGTGGAGAACATCGCCGCGCTGATCGCCTGGCCCGGCGAGGAGCTGACCGAGGGTCAGTTCCTGTACGAACTCGCCGACCGGACCGGGGTACGGCTGCTGATCGACGTGGCGAACCTGCACACCAACCACGTCAACCGGGCCGAGGACCCGGCCGAGGCGCTGGCCGAGCTGCCCCTGGAAGCCATCGCGTACGTGCATGTCGCGGGCGGCTTCGAACGGGACGGCGTCTGGCACGACAGCCACGCCCACGCCGTGCCGCAGCCCGTCCTCGACATCCTGACCGACCTCGCCGCCCGCGTCGACCCGCCGGGGGTGCTGCTGGAACGGGACGAGAACTTCCCCGAACCGGCTGAGCTGGAGCGGGAGTTGCGGTCCATCCGGGGGGCCGTGGCGAAGGGGTGGGCGACGAGGGCCGCCGCCTCGCCGCAGGCGGCCGAAGGGGCCACGGCACCGCGGCCGGCGGCCACCGACGCCGTCCGCCGGCGCCTCGGGCTCGCGCAGGCCGCGATGCTGTCCGCGCTGGTCGCCGGGACACCGGTGCCGGAGGGCTTCGACGGGACGCGGATGCGGGTGCAGGCCCAGGCGCTTGCGGCGAAGCGGGCCGATGTGGTGGCGAAGGTGGCGCCCGAGCTGCCGGAGATCCTCGGGAAGGGGTACCGGGCCGCGTTCCTCGACTATGCCCGGGGGCAGCCGATGACCGGGGGCTACCGGCAGGACGCCCTGGACTTCGCGGGGCACCTGCTGTTCACGGGGCGGTGCGCGGACGCCGGAGCGCGGCGGGAGCTGCGGGAGTGGTGGCTGGAGCGTTCGGGGCCGGTGCCGCGGTCGAGCCGACCGGTGGTGCGGGCCGCCCGCGCGGCGCGGAGGGTGCTGCTGCGGCGGGGGTGACGGCCGCGGTGTTACCCGGTTCACGTCCGAATTGGCATTATTTACCGGCTTATGCGGGACGGCAGTGGGGAGAGCACCGCAGTAATATGCCAATTCCGCACCCCAGGACCCACGGGCGTGCGGTGCCGCAACAGGAGGCGCCATGCGATCGCGACGCCCCGTCAAGGGCCGAGGCATATTCAGCGGCACCGGGATCATCATCTCGGGCCTGGCCGCGACATTCGTGGCGCTGGCCTTCCCGATCTGGTCGTACACCGACCGGCCGGGCACGACCGGCGCGGACGTGCTGAGCGCGGACACGACCCTGACGCTGTACGGCCCGCTGTCCGCGCAGGACCGGGACTTCATCACGAAGGTCCGGCTGGCCGGACTGTGGGAACTGCCCGCCGGCCGGCTGGCGGAGGAGAAGGGCACCACCCCGGCCGTGCGGACGGCAGGACAGCACCTGGTCGACGGCCACACCTTCCTGGACCAGCGCGTCCGGGACGTCGCCGCCAAGATGAACCTCGGGCTGCCCAACGAGCCCACCGGCCAGCAGAAGCAGTGGCTCGCCACCCTGAAGGCGGCGCAGGGCGAGGACTTCGACCGGCAGTTCGCCAACATCGTGCGGCTCGCGCACGGCAGGGTGTTCTCGGTGGTCGCCCAAGTACGCGCGGGCACGCAGAACTCGCTGGTGCGCGGCCTCGCCGACGACGCCAACACGACCGTCCTGGACCACATCAAGGTCCTGGAGGCGACCGGGTACGTGGACTTCGCCGCGCTGGCCCGTGACCTCGCCGCGAGCGGCACGCCCACTCCCCCGGGCTCCGCCCTGCCGAGCGCGGCCACCGGCTCCCCGATCCCGGTCGCACCGTCACCGGTCCCGAGCTACTCGCTCCCGCCCGCCGCCTCGAGCCCGTTGCCGTCGAACGGCTCCTGACCTGCGGGGCAAACGGAACGTCACATACCGGGAACACTACGTCCGGATTGTGAACAGGGCATGGAGTTTCCCAGACCACTGGCATAGAAACTTGTCATGTTCTGGGTCCTTCTACTGCTGCTGGCCTGGGCCGTCGCCGGCACGGCCTGCACCCGGCTGTGCCTGGCCGCCGTACGCGCGGCGACCGCCGACAGGCAGGACGCGATCGCAAGACAGGAGCACGATCTGACGCTGTACGAGGCGGCGTTCCTGTCCGGCGGGCCCGCGCGGGTCGCCGATCTGACCATGGTCTCCATGGCCCGGCAGCGGCGGCTGCTGCTCGCGCACACCGGCTGGGCGACCGTCGTCGACCCGCGCGGCCGGGACGACATGGAGCGGTCCGTGATAGGCGCCATCGGCCCGGAGGGGCAGTCCCGCATAGAGCCGGTGCGGTTCGCGGCGGCGGGCGCGGACGCGGTGCGCAGCCTCGCCGACGACCTGGTGCGCGCGGGGCTCGCGGTGCCCGACGGGGCGCGTACGACCGTCGCGGCCGGCGTCCGCCAGGTGCGGGCCGCCGCGCTGGCCGTCCTCGTGCTGGGTGCGGCCGCACTGCTGACGCCCGCGCCGACCCAGATGCCGCGCGACCTGGTCGCCCTGTGGTTCGCGCTCCCCCTCACCCTCACCCTGAGCTGCCTGGCCATGGCGCGGGTCGAGGTGCACCCGTACTCACCCTGGGCCTCCCCGGCCGGGCAGCGGCTGCTCGGCGCGCTGAACCGGCAGACGCCCGGCGCGGGCGACGACCGGAGCTACCTCACCTCCGTCGCGGTACGCGGCATCCGCGCGATCGGCGAACCGGAACTGCGCGCCGCCTTCGCGCACCGCGACCAGCCCTGGCGGGAGTGAGGACGCCGCCCGGGGGCGCATAGGGGGCATTGGGGCCGACACCGGCCGGACGGTGCTTGCCTTCGCCGACCACCGAACGAAATATCCCTTTTGTCTTGGCGGTGCGCCGCCGCCCCCACCGAAGGGATACGCGATGAGAGCTGCCGCCCTCTACTCGACCGCCGGCTCCTTGCTCCTGACCACCCTCGTCGCTGCCCCCGCCGGCGGCGCACCCCACGCCCCGGACACGACGGCGGAACAGCGCGGCACCGCGGTGGCCGCCGCCCGCGCGCGTGCGGCCGGCATCGACTTCGGCAAGTGCCCCGCCGACCAGGGCGCGCCGGACGGCGTGCAGTGCGGCACGGTGACCGTCCCGCTGGACTACGCCCGTCCCGACGGCAGGCAGATCAAGCTGACCGTCAGCCGGGCGCAGGCGACCCACAAGGACCCGCGCAACAGCAAGCGCAAGGTGCCCCGTCAGGGCGCCCTCGTCTTCAACCCGGGCGGCCCGGGCGCCTCCGGCATGTACTTCCCGGTGATCGGACTCCTGCCCGAGTGGAAGCGCGTCGCCGCCGCCTATGACCTCGTCGGCTACGCCCCGCGCGGGGTGGGCCGCTCGGCACCGCTGTCCTGCCAGGACCCGGGGCAGCTCGTCACCGGGCCCGCGCAGGCGCCGACGCACCCCTCGACGGCGTACAAGAAGAAGCGCATCGCCGGCGCGAAGGCGTACGCGCGGGGCTGCGCCCTGCGGGCCGGAAGCGCGCTGCGGTACTACAACTCCCTGAACAACGCCCGCGACCTCGACGTCCTGCGCGCGGCGCTGGGCGAGGAGAAGCTGACCTTCATGGGCGCGTCGTACGGCACCTACTTCGGGGCGCTGTACGCGACGCTGTTCCCCTCGCACGTGCGGCGGATGGTGCTGGACGCGCCGGTGAACCCGGACCCCGCGCAGGTCTGGTACCGCGACAACCTCGGTCAGTCGGCCGCGTTCGAGGACCGCTGGACGGACTTCAGGCAGTGGATCGCCCGGCACGACGACGTGTACGGCCTCGGCGACACCGCCGAGAAGGTGCGCCGCAGCTACGAGACGGCACGGACGCGGCTGGCCGCCGAACCGGCGGGCGGGAAGGTCGGCCCCGGGCAGCTTCAGGGCGCGTTCCTGTCCGCCGGGTACTACGACGACTTCTGGCCGAGCCGTGCCGAGGCGCTGTCGGCGTATCTGAAGGGTGACCCCAAGCCGCTGGTCCAGCTGGCCGCGCCGAGCGCCAAGACGGCAGCGGAGAGGGAGAACCTGAACGCGGTCTACACCGCCGTCGAGTGCAACGACGCGCCCTGGCCGACGGACTGGGCGGTGTGGGACCGCGACAACACCCGGCTCGCGCGCGTGGCGCCCTTCGAGACTTGGGAGAACGCGTGGATGAACCTGCCGTGCGCCTACTGGCCGGCGCCCCGGCAGCGGCCCGTCGACGTACGGACCGGCCCGGGTGAGCTGCCGCCGACGCTGATCCTGGCCGCCGAGCGGGACGCCGCCGCGCCCTACGACGGGGCGCTGGAGATGCGCCGGCGGCTGGCGGACTCGGTGCTGGTGACCGAGCGGGACGCCGGTACGCACGGCATCGCGGGCGGGCCGAACGCGTGCGTCAACGCCCACCTCGAGGCCTACCTGCTCGCGGGCCGCGTCCCGGTGCGGCACGCGTCCTGCGCGCCGCACCCGGAGCCGAAGCCGGGGACGCCCCGCAGGCAGGCCCTGAGGGACCAGCTGAAGGGCAAGGCCGGGCGACTCTGATCAGGCCAGGCCCGCGACCAGCTCGCCGATGTCCTTGCGGCGGCCCGTGCTGCATCCCCCGGGGGACACCCCCCGGACCCCCGGCAGCACACAGGACAACCCGCCCGATCCCGATCAGGCCAGACCGGCGACCAGCTCGCCGATGTCCTTGCGGCGGCCCGTGAAGAACGGGACTTCCTCGCGGACGTGCATGCGGGCCTCGGAGCCGCGCAGGTGGCGCATGAGGTCGACGATCCGGTACAGCTCGTCGGCCTCGAAGGCCAGGACCCACTCGTAGTCGCCGAGCGAGAACGACGCGACCGTGTTGGCGCGCACGTCCGGGTAGCCGCGGGCCATCTTGCCGTGGTCGGCGAGCATGCGGCGGCGGTCCTCGTCAGGCAGCAGGTACCAGTCGTAGGAACGGACGAACGGGTAGACGCTGACATAGTTGCGCGGCGTCTCGTCGGCGAGGAACGCCGGGATGTGCGACCGGTTGAACTCGGCCGGGCGGTGCAGCGCCATGTTCGACCAGACCGGCTCGAGGGCGCGGCCCAGCTTCGTGCGGCGGAAGAGGTTGTACGCCTCCTGGAGCTGGTCGCTGGTCTCGGCGTGCCACCAGATCATGAGGTCGGCGTCGGCGCGCAGCCCGGACAGGTCGTACGTGCCGCGGATGGTCACGTCCTTCGCGGCGAGCTGGTCGAACAGCTCCTGGACCTCGTCGGCGTAACCCGCGCGGTCCTCGGGCAGTACGTCCTTCAGCTTGAAGACGGACCACAGGGTGTAGCGGATGACCTCGTTGAGGTCCTTGGCCAGCTTGCCCTTGTTCGGGATCCGCTCGGAGGCGGTGGTGGGAGCGTCGTCACTCATGCCGCTATTCTCCCGCTCCGCCGTGCAGGCTCTGCACCGGGTCGGCGGTGAGCTCCTGCACACCGCGCAGGTCACCACCCAGCTGGTCCACCGCCGCGTTCGCGCTCGCGATGCACGCGGGGATGCCGACACCGTCGTACTGCGCGCCGCACACGGCCAGGCCCGGCAGCTTGGCGACGTGCTCGCGGATGCGGGCCACGCGCGCGTGGTGGCCGACGGGGTACTGGGGCAGGCCGTCGGTCCAGCGGGTGACGCGGGTCTCGAGGGGAGTGGCGTCCAGGCCGGTGGCCTCGCGCAGGTCGTGCCGGGAGACCTCCACCAGGTCGGTGTCCTCGCGCCGGAGGATCTCCGTCTCGGCGTACCGCCCGACGGAGGTGCGCAGCACGATCACGTCGGGGTCCTCGTCGGCGATCCAGCCCCACTTCTGCGAGGCGAAGGTGGAGGCCTTGATGGTGCGCCCGTCGACGGGCGGGACGAGGAAGCCGCTGCCGTCCGGGAGGGCGACCTCGGCGCGGCGGTAGGCGAGGGTGACCAGGGCCATGGAGGCGTACTCGACGGTCCGCAGCTCGGCGGCGGCCTCCGGGGACTCGGCGGCCAGCAGCCCGGCGGCGGCCGGGGCGGGGACGGCGACGACCACGGCGTCGGCGCGCAGCACGCGGTCACCGGCGGCCACCCGCCAGCCGCCGCCGGGTTCCCGGCGCAGTTCGCCCACCGGGGCGCCCGTGACGATGTCGCCGCCCCGTCGGCGCACCGAGTCCGCGACCGCGAGCGGCAGTTGGCCCACGCCGCCCTCGATGCCCATGAACACCGGGCCCGTCTGCTGATTGGCGGCAGCCTTCGCCTGGATCTCGCGGACCGCCTCCGTCAGTGAGGTGTGGGTGCGGGCGGCCTGGAAGAGCTGGGGGACGGCCGAGCGCAGCGAGATGCGGTACGCGTCGCCCGCGTAGACCCCGCCCAGAAGCGGCTCGACCAGGCGGTCGACGACCTCGCGGCCCAGCCGCGCCGCCACGTACTCCCCCACCGCCACGTCCTCGCCGACCTCCGTGCGGGGCAGGTCGGCGTCGCGCTCGATGCGGGCGAGGCCCTCGTCGGACAGGACGCCGGTCAGGGCGGCGGCGGTGCCGGGGACGCCCATGACGTGGCCCTTGGGCATGGGGCGCAGGGCGCCCCGGGTCCAGATCGAGGCCGTGGCGGTGGCCGGCGGCTGAAGGCGGTCGGCCAGTCCGACCTCGCGGGCGAGGCCCACCGCCTCGGGGCGGCGCGCGAGCATCGACTCGGCGCCCAGGTCGACGCGCACGCCCGCGATCTCGCCGGGCAGCAGCTTGCCGCCGACCCGGTCGGAGGCCTCCAGCACGGTCACCCGGGCCCCGCGCTGGAGCAGCCGGTGCGCGGCGGCCAGCCCGGCGATGCCCGCTCCGATGACGACGACGTGACCCGTGCCCGTACGTGATCCGCTCATGGCTCCACCCTCTCAGACACCACTGACAGCGGCGCCAGGGCCTTGTGGCCCCGGCGCGATGTGACCGTGACCTCATCGGAACCGTCCACCCCCCAACGCGCCGCGCCGTCCGGGCGTCGAAGGAACGTCAGTCGTCGCGAACCTCTCGGGGGGTACCGCCACATGCGCACACCACGATCCCTACGGCCCGTTCAGGCCCTGGCCGCCGTCCTGCTCGCCGCGTCCCTCGCCCTCGCCGGATGCAGCGGCGCGGACGACGCCGGCGGCGGCTCCGCCGACAGCAAGGCCAACTCCGCCGGCCTCGCGCAGGACCGGGCGTCCGGCGGCAAGGCGCGCGGCGCCGACGCCGCCACCAAGGCCCCCAGGCTCACCGCGAGCAGCATCATCCGCACCGCCTCCCTCACCGTGCAGGTCAAGGACGTGCCCAAGGCACTGGACGAGGCCCGCGCCACCGCCGAGAACGCGGGCGGCTACGTCGGCGACGAGACCACCAGCCGGGACTCCGCGGGCCACGAGCGCACCCGGGTCGTACTGCGCGTGCCCACGGACAAGTACGACGCGGTCCTCACCGGCCTGGAGGGCTCGGGCAGGCTGATCCACCGCACGGCCAAGGCGCGGGACGTCACCGACCAGGTGGTGGACGTCGACAGCCGCATCAAGTCGCAGCGGGCCAGCGTGGCCCGGATCCGGGAGCTGATGGACCGGGCCGGCAAGCTCGGTGACGTGGTCACCCTGGAAGGGGAGTTGAGCAGCCGCGAGTCGGACCTGGAGGCGCTGCTCGCCCGGCAGGCGTCCCTGAAGGACCGTACGAGCCTGGCCACCATCACCCTGTCGCTGTCGCGGACGCCGGTGCGGAAGGCGGCCGGGGACGACTCCCCCGGTTTCGGGGACGCCCTGGCGGGCGGCTGGCACGCGTTCGTCACGATGCTCCGCTGGATCGCCCTGGCCCTCGGCGCGGTGCTGCCGTTCGCGGCCCTGGCCGCGCTGCTGACGCTGCTGTGGCTGCGGGTCGTACGCCCCCGGCTGCCGCGCGCCGCCTCACCGGCGACGGCCGACCCGGGGCCGCTGCCGACGGCCCGTCCGGCGCCCCAGCCCGCGGCTTCCCGGCCCGCGGCACCGCAGGCCGCCGCCGAACCGGACGAGCAGGGCTGAGCGGGCCCGAAATCCGGCGTGCCCTAGCGTGTGCACATGAGCATGAGCGGTGAACGGCGCGGGTCGGAACGGCTGGTCGTGATCGGCGGCGACGCCGCGGGGATGTCCGCGGCGTCGCAGGCACGCCGGATGCGGGGCCCGGAGGAACTGGAGATCGTGGCCTTCGAGCGCGGCCACTTCACCTCCTTCTCGGCGTGCGGGATCCCGTACTGGGTGGGCGGTGCCGTGCCCGAACGCGACCAGCTGATCGCGCGCACTCCCGAGGAGCACCGCGCGCGCGGGATCGACCTGCGCATGCGCACCGAGGTCGTGGAGATCGACGTGGCCGGGCAGCGGGTACGCGCGCGTGACGTCGATTCCGGCGCCGAGTCCTGGACGTCGTACGACAAACTCGTCGTCGCCACGGGAGCCCGCCCGGTCCGCCCCGACATGCCGGGTGTGGACGCTCCCGGTGTGCACGGCGTGCAGACCCTGGACGACGGTCAGGCCCTCCTCGACACGCTGGCGGACACGCGTGGCCGCCGTGCGGTGGTGGTGGGTGCCGGTTACATCGGTGTGGAGATGGCCGAGGCGCTGATCGACCGCGGCTTCGAGGTGACGGTCGTCAACCGCGGCACGGAACCCATGTCGACCCTGGACCCGGACATGGGCCGTCTGGTGCACCGGGCCATGGAGGGCCTCGGCATCACCATGGTCAACGACGCCGCGGTGACGAAGCTGCTCACCGGTGAGGACGGCCGGATCCGCGCGGTGGCCACGGAGGAGGCCGAATACCCCGCTGACATCGTGGTCCTGGGCATCGGCGTCCGCCCGGAGACCGCGCTCGCCGCCGCGGCGGGCCTCCCCCTCGGTGCCCGTGGCGGCCTGCTCACCGACCTCGCCATGCGCGTACGCGGCCACGAGAACATCTGGGCCGGCGGTGACTGCGTCGAGGTGCTGAACCTGGTCTCCGGCCGGGAGCAGTACGTCCCGCTCGGCACCCACGCCAACAAGCACGGCCAGGTCATCGGCACCAACGCGGGCGGCGGTTACGCCACCTTCCCGGGCGTGGTCGGCACGGCCGTCAGCAAGGTCTGCGATCTGGAGATCGCCCGCACCGGTCTGCGCGAGAAGGACGCCCGCCGGGTGGGCCTCAGGTTCGAGACGGTCACCATCGAGTCGACCAGCCGCGCGGGCTACTACCCCGGTGCCTCGCCCATGACGGTCAAGATGCTCGCCGAGCACCGCACGGGACGGCTGCTCGGCGTGCAGATCGTCGGCAGGGAGGGCGCGGGCAAGCGGGTCGACATCGCCGCGGTGGCCCTCACCGCGGGCATGACGGTGGAACAGATGACGGCCCTGGACCTGGGCTACGCCCCGCCGTTCTCACCGGTGTGGGACCCGGTACTGGTGGCGGCGAGAAAGGCGTCGGCGAAGGTGCGTGCGAGTGCCGGTTAGAGCCTGTGTGACACAGGCTCTCAGCCCGTGCCGCTGATCCTCGGGAGTGAGGTCACCGAGGTGCTGGACGTCACGGCCGCGGGCTGCTCCCCCGCCGGCTTGGCATGGGCCGCGGACGCCCTCGTGGACCGCAGCCGATGGCTCACCGCCTCGTCCAGCGTCACCGGCCGCTGCATCTGCGAGGCGAGCCGCCCCGCCTCCTGGCCGAGCCGTGCGACGTCCTCCCAGGGGAGCCGCACCACGAGGGCGATCTCCGCCTCGCCGTCGGGCGTGGCGTGCATCGGAGGGGTGATTCGGTCGTTCATCGCCTGATCCTCACGTCGGTTGAGGAGAGATACGCACGCCTGCGCGGCGGCGTTCACCGATTCGTCCGCCGCATCGCGGGCAGTACTTCTGTGTGGTCATCCCCGTGCATGACGTGAACCCGGTGCGCCGTACCCCATGGGTGACATACGCGCTCATCGCCGCGAACGTCCTCGTGTTCCTGTCCACGCCCGGCATAGCCGGATCCGTGGCCGGGGGCAGCGATCTGGCCCAGCTGTGCAACCTCCAGGCCTTCATGGACCACTACGCGGCCGTCCCCAGGGAGCTGATCCACCATCAGCTGCCGAGGATGGTCCCGACGGGGGGCGTGGGTGTGGGCCCGCACGGCCCGGGCTGTGTGGTGGGGCCGCCGGGCTACGACAAGTCGCCGCCGCTGTCGGTGTTCACCGCGATGTTCCTGCACGGCAGCTGGCTGCACCTGCTGGGCAACATGCTGTTCCTGCTGATCTTCGGCAACAACGTCGAGGACCGGATGGGCCACGTCCGGTACTTCCTCTTCTACCTCGTCTGCGGCTACGCGGCCGGGTACGGCTTCGCGCTGCTCAACGCCGACAGTGGCGACCCGCTGATCGGAGCGTCCGGGGCGATCGCCGGAGTCCTGGGCGCCTATCTGGTGCTCTACCCGAGGGCCAGGGTGTGGGTGCTGGTGCCGTTCCTGATCTTCCTGCCGCTGCGGCTGCCCGCCTGGCTGGTGCTGGGCTTCTGGTTCGGTCTCCAGGCGGTGTACTCCTCCGGGCACGGCGTGTCCGGCGCCGGCACGGTGGCCTACTCGGCGCACGTCGTCGGCTTCCTCGCGGGCATGCTGCTCGCCTGGCCGCTCAAGCCCGGCACCCCGCCCCCGCCGGAGCCGCGCGGCCTGCTGTTCGGCAGACGGGCCCGGCCCCGGCAGGCCTGGCAGACCTGGTAGGTCAGCGGGCGGTCCGCGTGTGCACGTACTCCACGAGCCGGGTCAGCGCGTCCGGGTCGGTGGACGGCATGACCCCGTGGCCAAGGTTGAAGACGTGGCCCTCCAGCTCCGCGGCCGTGTCGAGGACCTCGCGGGTCTTGGCCTCGACGGCCTCGGTGCCGGCGAACAGGACGGTCGGGTCGAGGTTGCCCTGGAGCGCCTTGCCGGGGCCGACGCGGCGGGCGGCCTCGTCGAGCGGGACGCGCCAGTCGACGCCGACGACGTCCGCGCCGGCCTCGCCGATGAGCCGCAGCAGCTCGCCGGTGCCGACGCCGAAGTGAATGCGCGGAACGCCGTACCCGGAGACCGCCTCGAACACCTTCGCCGACGCGGGCAGCACCGAGCGCCGGTAGTCGGCGGGGGCGAGGGCGCCGGCCCAGGAGTCGAAGAGCTGGACGGCCGAGGCCCCGGCCTCGATCTGCACCTTGAGGAACGCGGTCGTGATGCCGGCGAGGCGGTCGAGCAGGTCGGCCCAGAGCTCCGGGTCGCCGAACATCATCGCCTTGGCGTTCTCGTACGTCCGCGAGGGGCCGCCCTCGACCAGGTAGCTCGCGAGGGTGAACGGGGCGCCGGCGAAGCCGATCAGCGGGGTCGGGCCGAGCTCGCGGGTGAGCAGGCCGATCGCCTCGGTGACGTAGGAGACGTCCTCGGGGGTGAGGTCACGGAGCTGGGCGAGGTCGGCGCGGGTGCGGATCGGGCGCTCGACGACCGGGCCGACGCCCGGCTTGATGTCGAGGTCGATACCGATGGCCTTGAGGGGTACGACGATGTCGCTGTAGTAGATCGCCGCGTCCACGTTGTGCCGGCGCACCGGCTGAAGCGTGATCTCGGTGACCAGCTCGGGCCGCATGCAGGACTCCAGCATGGGGATGCCCTCGCGCACCTTGCGGTACTCCGGCAGGGAGCGCCCGGCCTGCCGCATGAACCACACCGGGGTGTGCGGCACGGGCTCACGCCTGCACGCCTTGAGGAAGGCGGAGTCGTACGTCGCGGACGGCCGCGTCGGCCGCCGGCCCGTGGAAGTCTCGTGGTCAGTCTCGTTGGCACTCACGGGGAAAGTCTCGCACGGCGGTGCCGGGAGCCCTGCCGGGGTGCGGCGACCGGCGGCGCGGGGTGTCTGCCCCGCACGACGCCCCGCTTCCCCTTACTCTTCCCCGCATGGCTGCGGCTCAGGGACGACTGTCGGACGGCGCTGGCGGGATGGACGACGAGAAGGAGACGGGGGAGGCGGACCGGCATGACGGCAGTGCGGCTCCGCCGGCCTTCCGGGCCGCCGTGGAGGCGCTGCGGGCCGCCCGGCTGCGGCCGCAGATCGAGGTGGAGCCGACGCCTGCCCCGCAGCGGCTCGCCCCCTTCGCGTACGCCGTGGAGGCCGCGGTCGTCGACGGCGACCAGGACCTCGCCGACGGCCGTCTGGTGCTGCTGCACGACCCGGCCGGGCACGACGCCTGGCGGGGCACCTTCCGGCTGGTGACGCTGGTGCGGGCCGAGCTGGAGCCGGAGATGGCGGCCGATCCGCTGCTGCCCGAGGTGTGCTGGTCGTGGCTGACCGGCGCCCTCCAGGCGCGCGGGCTCGCGTACGGCGACCCGAGCGGCACGGTCACGCGGGCGAGTTCGCACTACTTCGGCGGGCTGTCCGAGCGGCCCGCCGCCTCGCAGATCGAGATCCGCGCCTCCTGGACGCCCCGCGAGGGCCTGGGCGGGGTCCCGGACACCGCCGCTCATCTGGCCTCCTGGTGCGATCTGCTGGCCCAGGTCGCGGGCCTGCCGCCGGCCGCCCCCGGTGACGCGTCCGTGGTGACCCTGCCGCAGCGCAGGGGGCCGCAGTCCCGCTGACCCCCGCAGTTCAGTACCTCCGCCCCGTCGGCATCGCCGGCGGGGCGTTCTCGTCCACCCGGCAGTCGCGCGACTCACCCTTCATTGACCATCTCTTTGTCGATACGGCCACTTCCGGAATCCGAATCGCACCCGCTCGAACCGACTCGATCTCCGAATGATCGACCGCGTGTCCGAATTGCACGGATTGTTACTCACTGGATCGTGATCATTCCCTAAAGGCGGACGGGTTTGGTGCCGAAGACGACTGTGACCTTGAAATCACGGTTCGTCCCGGCTTCATCCCCAGGAGCCGGCCCCGTCCCCGCACCCCAGGAGGCCTGGTGTCCGTTCTCCTCGAGCAGCCCGCAAGCCTGGTCGCCTACCGCCCGAACAAGCCGACCGCCATGGTGGTCGTGGCCGATCCGCGCGTCCGCTCCACCGTCACACGCCACCTGTGGGCGCTCGGCGTGCGCGATGTCATCGAGGCCTCGTCCATCGCGGAGGCTCGTCCCCGCATCGGCAACCCCCGCGACATCTGCGTCGCCGACGTCCACCTTCCCGACGGCTCCGGCCTGACCCTGCTGTCCGAGACCCGCGCCGCTGGCTGGCCCAACGGCCTGGCGCTGTCCGCCGCCGACGACATCGGCGCCGTACGCAACGCCCTGGCCGGCGGGGTCAAGGGCTACGTCGTCACCGGCACCCGGACCAACATCGGGCTCCCCAGCCGACCGGGCGCCGCCCCCATCGGTGCCGCCGCCCGTATGCACCGACGCCCCCCGGGCGCCCCGAGCCACCCGGGCGGCTACCGCGAGTTGTCCGGCCGCGAGGTCGAGGTGCTGCGCCTGGTCGCCGAGGGCCAGTCCAACAAGGCGATCGGCGTCTCGATGGGCCTGTCCGCCCTCACCGTCAAGAGCCACCTCGCCCGCATCGCCCGCAAGCTCGGCACCGGCGACCGGGCCGGAATGGTGGCGGTGGCCCTGCGCACCGGGATCATCCACTGACCCTCACCCCCTGACCGCCATCCACTGACCGCCATCCACTGACCTCATAACGGTTCGCCCATGTGAACCAGGCATTTCACCCGCCTGACCGATTCCTGACTGGTTTACGACCCTCCGACGCCCGTCGACGGAACGTTCCGTCGACGGGCGCTGTCCACACACAGATACCCTTGACATGTGACCGACGCCCAAGAGACCGCAGCAGACATGCCACTGCGCACCACCGGAGGAACCCCTCCGGACGACGGCGGATCCTCTGAGACGGCGGCGCCGGTTCCCTTGCTCGAGCCCCGCGAGGGCATTCCCCCGGTGATCGCCGACGAGGCCGCGCTGGCCGAGGCGGTCGCCGCCTTCGCCGCGGGCACCGGCCCCGTCGCCGTCGACGCCGAGCGTGCCTCCGGATACCGCTACGGACAGCGCGCCTATCTGGTGCAGCTGCGCCGCGAGGGGGCCGGGACCGCGCTGATCGACCCCGTAGCCTGCCCCGACCTGTCGGGACTCGGCGAGGCGCTGTCCGGCACCGAGTGGGTGCTCCACGCGGCCACCCAGGACCTGCCCTGCCTGCGTGAGATAGGCATGGTTCCCAGCCGCCTGTTCGACACCGAGCTGGCCGGCCGGCTCGCCGGGTTCCCGCGGGTCGGCCTCGGCGCGATGGTCGAGGGCGTCCTGGGCTTCGTACTGGAGAAGGGCCACTCCGCCGTCGACTGGTCGACCCGGCCGCTGCCCGAGCCGTGGCTGAGGTATGCCGCGCTGGACGTCGAGCTGCTCGTCGACCTGCGCGACGCGCTGGAGAAGGAGCTCGAACGGCAGGGCAAGCTGGAGTGGGCCCGGCAGGAGTTCGACGCCATCGCGTCGGCGCCGCCCGCCGAGCCGCGCAAGGACCCCTGGCGCCGTACGTCGGGTATGCACAAGGTGCGGCGGCGCCGGCAACTCGCCGTCGTGCGCGAGCTGTGGGAGACGCGGGACCGGATCGCCCAGCGGCGGGACGTGTCGCCGGGCAAGGTGCTCAGTGACTCCGCCATCGTGGAGGCGGCGCTCTCCTTGCCGGCCAATGTGCACGTCCTGGCCGGGCTGAACGGCTTTGGGCACCGGATGGGGCGGCGGCAGCTGGAGCAGTGGCAGGCCGCGGTGGATCGCGCCAAGGCGCTCTCCGAGTCGCAGCTGCCGCAGCCGGGGCAGCCGGTCGCGGGGCCGCCGCCGCCTCGGGCCTGGGCGGACAAGGACCCGTCCGCCGCCGCGCGCCTCTCGGCGGCTCGGGCGGGGGTGTCCTCGCTGGCCGAGCGGCTCAACATGCCTCAGGAGAATCTGATCACCCCCGACACGGTACGGCGGCTCTGCTGGGAGCCGCCGAAGGGTGTGGACGACGAGTCCGTGGGTGCCGCGCTGTCCGGGTACGGTGCGCGGGCCTGGCAGGTGGAGCTGGTGACGCCGGTGCTTGTTGCCGCGCTGGCCGCTACGGGGGCCTAGGCGCCGTTGGGGGTTCTGTTGTACGGCGGCTGCGGGTTACTCGTGGCTTGTCGCACAGTTCCCCGCGCCCCTTCGGGGCGCGTCACCTTGGCGGCGTCATCTTGTCGCGCCTCTCATGAAGCCGTTGTAGATGAAGCGCTGCAAGGCGAGGAAGGCGATCAGGGTCGGCAGGATCACCAGCACCGCTCCGGCCGAGATCGTCTCCCAGTGGGCGCCGAAGGGGCCGCGGAAGCGGAACAGGGACGTCGAGATCACGCCAAGATCCTGGGACGGCATGTAGAGGAAGGGGATGTAGAAGTCGTTGTAGACGGTGATCCCCTTCACGATCACCACGGTCGCCGTCGCGGGTTTCAGCAGCGGGAAAATGATCTTGCGGTAGATCGTGAAGGCGTTGGCGCCGTCCAGGCGGGCGGACTCGTCCAGGGAGACCGGGATCGACCTGACGAACTGGAGGAAGATGTAGATCGAGACGATGTCCGTGCCCATGTAGAGCAGGATCGGGGCCCAGCGGGTGTCGAAGAGGCCGAAGCTGTTGACGATCTGGAAGGTGGCCACCTGGGTGGTCACGCCGGGGACCAGCGCGGCCAGCAGGAACAGCGCCACCACCAGCTTCTTGAAGCGGAAGGTGAAGCGGTCGATGGCGTACGCCGTCATCGAGCCGATGAGGACGGTGCCGCCGATGGCGAAGACCAGGATGAAGGCCGTGTTGCCGAAGGCCCGGAGCATTCCGCCGTCCTGGAACGCCGTCACGTAGTTGTGGAAGTTGAACAGGTCGTGGGGGGCGGCGAGGGCGCCGCTGTCGTTCGCCATCTCGTCCGGGGTCTTCAGGGACGTCAGGAGGACGGCGCCCAGGGGGAGCAGGACGACCACCGTCGCGGTGATCAGCGACAGGTACACCAGGGTGCGGGCGACGGTACGGCGTGTCATACGAGGTCCACCTTGTCGTCGGGGACCAGACGCCGTTGCAGCCAGGTCACCGCCAGCACGATCAGCAGCAGGACGACCGCGGCCGCCGAGGCGAGCCCCGTCTTGTTGAACTGGAAGGCCAGCTTCACGGTCTGGATCACGAAGGTCTCGGTGCCGGTCGCGCCGCCGGTCATGATGTACGGGATGTCGAAGGCGGACAGCGAGCCGGAGACCGAGAGGATCACGGTCAGGGTCACCACCGGCTTGATGCCGGGCGCGATGATGTGGCGGAACTGCTGCCGGCGGTTCGCGCCGTCCAGCTCGGCCGCCTCGTACAGCTCCCCCGGGATGGACTGGATCGCACCCAGGAAGAGGACGAAGTTCAGGCCGAGGTAGCGCCAGACGGAGACGCCCGCGAGGGAGAGGTTCGCCGAGACGGGCGTGCCCAGCCAGGCGTGGTGAGAGTGCGCGCCGAACAGGCTCAGCACCGAGTCCAGGGTGCCGCCGTCCTGGAAGAAGTAGAGGAAGACGAAGCCGATCGCCACCCCGTTGATCAGGTACGGGAAGAAGAGCACGCCCTTGAAGAAGTTCCGGAAGCGGACGTCGAAGCTCAGGACGGTCGCGAAGTAGAGGGCGGCGACGATCTGGACGGCGGAGGCGGCCAGGTAGTAGCCGCTGACGAAGAAGACCTCGAAGAGGTCGGGGCGGGTGAAGAGTTCGGTGTAGTTCCCGGTGCCCGTGTAGTGCAGTTCCGGGCTGACGCCGTCCCAGTCGGTGAAGCTGTACGCGACCATGTTGGCCATCGGCGCGTAGGTGAAGGTGATCAGGAGGGCGAGCGGGGCGAGCAGGAACAGCCAGGGGGTCATCGCCCGCGTGAGCCGCACCCGACGCGGCGCGGGTTCCGGGGCGGGGGCCGGTCCGGCCGGGGCGGTGATCTCCCGGTGGGCCGCCTTCTGCGTGGTGTCCGTCATCAGGACCCCGACCCCACGGTCTTCTGGGCGTCGGTCCACTTCTTGGCGAGGCCGTCCAGGAAGTCGTCGAGGCTGCCGCTCTTCGCGCCACGTGCGAGGTCGACCAGGTCCTGGCGGTAGTCGGGCTTGTTGATGCCGACCTCGGACTGGTCGTCGATCAGCTTGACCTTGGCGCCCGCGGAGTCGTCGAGCTCGATCAGCTGCACGCCCGCGTCCTCGTACGGCTTCAGGACGGTGGGCAGGGGCGCGTCCTTCAGCGGGGAGATGGCCAGGTTGTCCTTGTCGTAGCCGGACTTGTCGGTGAACCAGTCGATCCAGGCGCGGGCCGCCTCCTTGTGCGCGGAGTGGACGTTGACGGCCTGGTTGTAGTCCGGGCCGACGACCGCGCAGAACTTGCCGTCCACCTGGGCCGGGAAGGGCATGAAGCCGATGTCGCCGGGGTCCACCCCGGCTTTGCGGGCCGCGTCCTGGAACTGGATGATCGCCCAGGTGCCGAGCCATTCCGTGGCGATCTTCCCCTTGGCCAACTGGGGCTTGGACGCCTCCCAGTTGGTGGTGGTCGGGTCCTTCTCGGCGAGCCCGTCGTGCACGATGTCGTACAGGAGCTGGTCGCCGACGCGCAGGTCGGCTCCCTCGGCCCAGGGGTCGCCGTCGGCGATCTTCGTGGTCGCCCGGGTGTCGCAGTGCACCGAGCCGTTGACGAACGTCCAGGAGGTCAGCGGCCATTGGGCGGCGAAGTTGGTGTAGTACGGGGTCGCGCCGGTCTTCGACTTGATCGCCTTCAGGCCGTCGAGGAGCTCGGCCGGGGTGGTGGGCCACCGGGTGACGCCGGCCTCCTTCCAGACCCGCTTGTTGTAGACGAAGCCGGGGGTCACACCGATCGGGCTCTGGCCGTAGACCTTGCCGTCGACGGTGGTGAAGTCGGTGAACCGGTACTTCTTCGCCCGCTCCTCCTGGGTGCCTAGGGAGGCGAAGAACCTGGGGTAGTCGCTCTTCTTGATCACCCCGGGGATCATCAGGACGTCGCCGTAGTTCTCCGTGTTCATACGGATCTTGACTTCGGACTCGTAGTTGGTGAGGGCCTGGAACTTGACCTTCACCTTCGGATACGTCTTGTTGAACTCGGCGGCGTACTTCTTCATCGTGCCGTCCTGCACGAGGTCGGTCCGCTGGGTGAGGACCGTGATGGTCCCGCTCACCTTCGACGGGTCGTCGGGCGCCTTGGCGTCGGCGCCCTTGGCCGAGCCTCCCGTACCGGTGCAGCCCGCGAGCAGCAGGGCGGCTCCCGCGGCCGTGGCGAGGATGGGGCTTCGGTGCGTACGGCGGTTCATGTGCGTCAACTCCGTTCTCGGGACGGAAGAGCACGTGCGAGTTGGCTGATTCGGCACTCTGACAGCGCTTTCCTCAACCGGTAAAGTCCCAATCCCGCCAACGATGCAGAAGTACGTCCAATCCCGCGTGTAGACCGGTTTAGGGAGTGCGCATGCTGGAGGCCACACCGCTCACCGAGGGCTGGATCCTGCGGCACGAAGGGGAGGCGCTGCCGGCCCGGGTGCCGGGGTGCGTGCACTCCGATCTGCTCGCGGCCGGGGTGATCCCGGACCCGTTCGTCGGGCGGAACGAGGTGGAGGTGGCCTGGGTCGGGCGGCGGGAGTGGGCGTACGAGAGGGAGCTGCGGGAGGCATCCGCGCACGAGCGGACCGATCTCGTCTTCGACGGCCTCGACACCGCCGCCGAGATCACGCTCGACGGACAACTCCTCGGCCGGGTACGGAACATGCACCGCTCCTACCGCTTCGACGTCACGGGGGCGACGGGTCCGCTGGCGGTGCGTTTCGCCTCCGCCTACACCGAGGCCGAGGCCGTCCGCGAGCGGCTGGGCGAGCGGCCCGCCGCCTATGCCGAGCCGTACCAGTACATCCGCAAGATGGCCTGCTCCTTCGGCTGGGACTGGGGGCCCACACTGGTCACGGCGGGCATCTGGCGGCCGGTGCGGCTGGAGCGCTGGTCGACCGCGCGGATCAGCCGGGTGCGGCCCCTGGTGACCGTCGAACAGGGCACGGGTGTCGTCGAGTTGTGGGTGGACGTGGAGCGGACCCGGGTGGAGGCACGGCTCGCGGTGGAGGCCCGGGTGGGCGGTCGGACGGCGCGCGCCGAGGTCGACGGTACGCATGGGGTCGTGCGGCTCCGGGTGCCGGAGGCGCGGTTGTGGTGGCCGCGGGGGTACGGGGAACAGCCGCTGTACGACCTCGAGTTGATGCTGGCACACGGTGACGAGGTGCTCGACACCTGGCACCGCCGGATCGGCTTCCGCACGGTCGAGCTGGACCGCCGGCCCGACGGGGACGGCACCGGCTTCACCCTCGTCGTCAACGGGGAGCGGCTGTTCGCGCGGGGCGTGAACTGGATCCCGGACGACGCGCTCCCCTCCCGCGTCACCCGCGAGCGCTACCGGGAGCGGCTCGGGCAGGCCGCCGCGGCGGGCGTGGACCTGGTGCGGGTGTGGGGCGGCGGGATCTACGAGAGCGAGGACTTCTACGACGCCTGCGACGAGCTGGGACTCATGGTCTGGCAGGACTTCCCGTTCGCCTGCGCGGCCTACCCGGAGGAGCAGCCGCTGCGCGGGGAGGTGGAGGCGGAGGCCCGGGAGAACGTCGTACGGCTGATGCCGCACCCCTCGCTGGTGCTGTGGAACGGCAACAACGAGAACCTGTGGGGCTTCAGGGACTGGGGCTGGGAGCGGCGGCTGGCCGGGGACTCCTGGGGCGAGGGGTACTACCTGGGACTGCTGCCGCGCGTCGTGGCCGAGCTGGATCCGACGCGGCCGTACACGGCGGGCAGCCCGTGGTCGGGGTCCTGGGCGCACCACCCGAACGACCCGGCGCACGGCACGCACCACTCCTGGGAGGTGTGGAACCGGGAGGACTACGCGGACTACGGGCTGAGCGTGCCGCGGTTCGTGGCCGAGTTCGGCTGGCAGGCGCCGCCCGCGTACGCGACGCTGCGGAGCGCGCTGCCCGGTGAGGACCTCGCGCCGGACTCCCCCGGCGTGCTGCACCACCAGAAGGCGGACGACGGCAACGGCAAGCTGGAGCGCGGCCTCGCCCGTCATTTCGCCGTGCCCGAAGGGGACTTCGACCGCTGGCACTATCTGACGCAGGTCAACCAGGCGCGGGCGGTGGCCGCCGGGATCGAGCACTGGCGGTCGCACTGGCCGGTGTGCGCGGGCACGGTCGTCTGGCAGCTCAACGACTGCTGGCCGGTGACCTCCTGGGCGGCCGTGGACGGCGACGGGCGGGAGAAGCCGCTGTACCACGAGCTGCGGCGGCTGTACGCCGACCGGCTGCTGACGCTGCGGCCGAGGGCGGACGGGCTGGTGCTGGCCGCCGTCAACCAGGCCGCCGAGGAGTGGACGGGGACGGTGACGCTGCGCCGTATGACCGTCGACGGCGTGGTGGCCGGCGGGGCGAGCATGGCGCTGACGGCCGGCGCGCGGGCGGTGGCGGAGATCGGGGTGCCGAGGGAGCTCAGGCCGGCCGGGCCCAAGGAGTTCCTCGTCGCCGACGCGGCCGGGCTGCGTGCCCTGCACTTCCCGGCCCCCGACCGCGAGATCCCGTACCCCCGGCCGGAGTTCGAGGTGTCCGTGGCGCCGGGCGCGGTGACGGTGGCGGCCCGTACCCTCGTACGGGACCTGCTGCTTCAGGCCGACCGGCTGGATCCGACGGCACGGGCGGACCGTGGGCTGGTCACGCTGCTTCCCGGGGAACGGGTCACGATCGGCGTGCGGGGCTGGAAGACTCCTGACCCGGCCGCCGCCCGGGCCGCCCTGTACTGCGTGGAGCCCGCCTGATGACAGCGACGCCGACCCCCCGCGTCACCATCAAGGACGTCGCCGCGCGCGCCGGAGTGTCCAAGGGCGCGGTGTCGCTGGCCTTCAACCACAAGCCGGGGCTGTCGGAGGCGACCCGCGACCGGATCTTCGCCGCCGCCCGGGAGCTGGGCTGGGCGCCGAACCTCACCGCCCGGTCGCTCGCCGGGGCCCGGGTGGACGTGGTGGGGCTGGCGATCTGCCGGCCCGCGCAGATGCTGGGGCTGGAGCCCTTCTACATGGAGTTCATCTCGGGCGTGGAGAGCGTGCTGACCGAGCGGTCCTGCTCGCTGCTGCTGAGGCTCGTGCGGAACGTACGGGAGGAGGCCGGTCTGCTGGAGTCCTGGTGGAAGGGACGGCAGATCGGCGGGTCGATCCTGGTGGACTTCGGGGCGGACGACCCGAGGCCGGCGGTGGCCCAGCGGCTCGGCCTGCCGGTGGTGGCGGTCGGACACCCGTCGCTGACCGGGGGGCTCACCTCCGTGTGGACGGACGACGCCACCGCCGTCACGGAGGCCGTGCGCTATCTGGCCGCGCTGGGGCACCGGCGGATCGCCCGGGTCGGCGGCGCGGCGGCCCTCGGGCACACGGCGATGCGCACGGCCGCCTTCGACGAGGCGGCCCGCTCCCTGGACCTCGCCGGTGCCTGGCAGGTCACCACCGACTACTCGGGCGAGGCCGGTGCCCGGGCAACCCGCTCACTGCTGACCGCCGCGCCGCCGGACCGGCCGACCGCGATCGTCTACGACAACGACATCATGGCGGTGGCCGGGCTGTCGGTGGCCGCCGAGATGGGCCTGAAGGTGCCCGCCGACGTGTCCCTGCTGGCCTGGGACGACTCCCAGTTGTGCCGGCTGACCCACCCCACCCTCTCCGCGATGAGCCACGACGTGCACGGTTTCGGCGCGGACGCGGCCAGGACACTGTTCGGGGTGATCACGGGAGAGGGACCGGACTCACATGCGGTCCCCACACCCGTGCTGACGCCGAGGGGGTCGACGGCACCACCGGATCACTCGTCCCACAGCCCGCGGCCTTAGAACGCGGCCGAAAGGCACGCCCCCCGGCCTGCGGGCCCCTCCCGGCACTGCGCCGCCGGTGTGACGTTCACCGCTCCCCCCGCCAGGACTGTGCAGCTACGTTACCCATAAGTAGCATGGGTGCTGAGCGCGCGCTCAGCGCAACGCAGCAGTGCCATCCCGCACCTGGAGGAGAGCCATCGTGCCTCGTACCGTCAGGGACGTCGTCTTCGTAGACGGCGTCCGCACCCCGTTCGGCAAGGCGGGCCCGAAGGGCATCTACCACGAGACCCGCGCCGACGACCTCGTCGTGAAGGCGATCCGGGAGCTGCTGCGCCGCAACCCCGGGCTCGACCCGAAGAAGATCGACGAGGTCGCCATCGCCGCGACCACCCAGATCGGCGACCAGGGCCTGACCCTGGGCCGCACCGCCGGCATCCTCGCCGGTCTGCCCCAGTCGGTCCCCGGCTACTCCATCGACCGCATGTGCGCGGGCGCCCTGACCGCCGTGACCACCACGGCCGGTTCGATCGCGTTCGGTGCGTACGACGCGGTCATCGCCGGTGGTGTCGAGCACATGGGCCGCCACCCGATGGGCGAGGGCGTCGACCCGAACCCGCGCTTCGTGTCGGAGAAGCTGGTCGACGAGTCCGCCCTGTTCATGGGCATGACCGCCGAGAACCTGCACGACCGCTACCCGCACATCACCAAGCTGCGCGCCGACGAGTACGCCGTGCGCTCCCAGGAGAAGGCCGCCAAGGCGTACGCCAACGGCAAGATCCAGGCCGACCTGGTGCCGATCTCGGTGCGCCGCACCAGCCCGGAGGGCGGCGAGACGGGCTGGGGCCTGGTCACCGCCGACGAGCCGATGCGCCCGGGCACGACCCTGGAGAACCTCTCCGGTCTCAAGACCCCGTTCCGCGTCCACGGCCGGGTCACCGCCGGTAACGCGGCCGGTCTCAACGACGGCGCCACCGCGTCGATCATCGCCAGCGAGGACTTCGCCCGCGAGAACGGCCTGCCGGTCAAGATGCGCCTGGTCTCCTACGCCTTCGCGGGCGTGGAGCCGGAGGTCATGGGCTACGGCCCGATCCCCGCCACGGAGAAGGCCCTCGCCAAGGCGGGCCTGTCCATCGAGGACATCAACCTCTTCGAGATCAACGAGGCCTTCGCAGTCCAGGTCCTGGCCTTCCTCGACCACTACGGCATCGCCGACGACGAGCGCGTCAACCAGTACGGCGGCGCCATCGCCTACGGCCACCCGCTGGCCTCCTCCGGCGTCCGCCTGATGACGCAGCTGGCCCGCCAGTTCGAGGAGCAGCCGAACGTCCGCTACGGCCTGACCACCATGTGCGTCGGCTTCGGCATGGGCGCGACGGTCATCTGGGAGAACCCGCACTTCGACGGAGGCGACAAGTGAGCACCACCGCTGAACTCCTGAAGGGCGCGGCCGAGCTGTTCCCCGACGAGGTCGTCACGCAGGCGCACGTACGCCACTTCGACCTCCCCCTGGGCGCCGGCAAGTTCGCCCTCATCACCCTGGACAACGGCTTCGACCACACCAAGCCGACCACCTTCGGCCCGGCCTCGCTCGCGAACCTCAACACCGCGATCGACCAGGTGGAGAAGGAGGCCGCGGACGGCGAGATCGTCGGCGTCGGCATCACCGGCAAGCCGTTCATCTTCGCGGTCGGCGCCGACCTCAAGGGCGTCGAGCTGCTCAAGGAGCACAAGGACGCGCTGGCCATCGGCAAGGGCGGCCACGAGGTCTTCAAGCGGCTGTCGAAGCTGGCCGTCCCCACCTTCGCGTACTACAACGGCGCGGCGATGGGCGGCGGCGTCGAGGTCGGCCTGCACTGCACCTACCGCACGGTGTCCGCGGCCCTCCCCGCCTTCTCCCTCCCCGAGGTCTTCCTCGGCCTGGTCCCCGGCTGGGGCGGCTGCGCGCTGCTGCCGAACCTGATCGGCGCCGAGAAGGCCGTCTCGGTCATCATCGAGAACAGCCTCAACCAGAACAAGCAGCTCAAGGGCAAGCAGGTCTACGAGCTCGGGATCGCCGACGCGATCTTCGAGGGCGCCGACTTCCTCGAGCAGTCGCTGATCTGGACGGCGACCGTCCTCAAGGGCGAGATCGTCGTCGAGCGCCCGGCGATCGACCGCGGCGAGGCCTGGGACCAGGCCGTCGCCAAGGGCCGCTTCATCGCGGACTCCAAGGTGCACGGCGCGGCCCCGGCCGCCTACCGCGCCCTCGACATCATCGCCGCCGCCAAGAACGGCGACCTCCAGCAGGGCTACGACGCCGAGGACCAGGCGCTGGCCGACCTGATCATGGGCGGCGAACTGCGCGCGGGTATCTACGCGTTCAACCTCGTCCAGAAGCGCGGCAAGCGCCCGGCGGGCGCCCCGGACAAGAACCTGGCCCGCCCGGTGACGAAGGTCGGCGTGGTCGGCGCGGGCCTGATGGCCTCGCAGCTCGCCCTGCTGTTCCTGCGCCGCCTGGAGGTCCCGGTCGTCCTCACGGACATCGACCAGGAGCGCGTCGACAAGGGTGTGGGCTACGTCCACGCCGAGATCGACAAGCTGCTCGGCAAGGGCCGCATCAACCAGGACAAGGCGAACAGGCTGAAGGCCCTGGTCACCGGCGTCCTGGACAAGGCCGAGGGCTTCGCGGACGCCGACTTCATCATCGAAGCGGTCTTCGAGGAGATCGGCGTCAAGCAGCAGGTGTTCGCGGAGGTCGAGGCGGTGGCCCCGGCGCACGCGATCCTCGCCACCAACACCTCCTCCCTCTCCGTGACGGAGATGGCGTCGAAGCTCCAGCACCCCGAGCGGGTCGTCGGCTTCCACTTCTTCAACCCCGTCGCCGTCCTCCCGCTCCTGGAGATCGTCCGCGGCGAGAAGACGGACGACGCCTCGCTCGCGACCGCCTTCGCGGTGGCCAAGAAGCTGAAGAAGACCGCGGTTCTGGTCAAGGACGCCCCGGCGTTCGTCGTGAACCGCATCCTGACCCGCTTCATGGGCGAGATCCAGAACGTCATCGACGAGGGCACGCCGGTCGAGATCGCGGAGAAGGCGGTGGAGCCCCTCGGCCTGCCGATGTCCCCGCTGGTCCTGCTGGAACTGGTCGGCCCGGCGATCGGCCTGCACGTCTCGGAGACCCTCAACCGGGCCTTCCCGGACCGCTTCACGGTCTCCGCGAACCTCGCCGCCGTCGTCAAGGCCGGCAAGCGCGGCTTCTACGTCTACGACAGCGGCAAGCCCGAGCTCGACCCGGAGGTCGCGGCGCTCCTCAAGCAGGGCGACACCGTCCTGACCGAGGAGCAGGTCCGTGCCCGCGTCCTCGACGCGGTGGCCCAGGAGATCGGCCTCATGCTCGACGAGGGCGTCGTCGCCGAGGCCCAGGACATCGACCTCTGCCTCATCACCGGCGCCGGCTGGCCCTTCCACCTGGGCGGCATCACGCCGTACCTGGACCGCGAGGGCGTCTCGGAGCGCGTGAACGGCAAGAAGTTCCTGGCCCCGGGCGTGGCGAGCGTCCCGGCGTAGCCGCCTCCGCACAAACCCGATGCCCGGCACACCGACTGGTGTGCCGGGCATCGGCGTGTCAGGTGACTCCCGGAGAAGGCCGGCGGCCCGCTCGGCGAGTTCACCGCCGGGGCCGCCCGGCCCGCCTGGTCAGAGGCGTTTGGCGCTGCGGAACAGCTGGGCGTAGAAGCCGTTGCCGTCGATGCGGGAGACGCCGCCCGTGTCCCCCATCGTGGGGCCGTTCTGTTCCTTGCGGCTGGAGAGGAAGACCTTGTGGCCCTCGGTGTCCAGCCCCAGGTAGAGGGCCACGTGGTCGATGTGGTTGCCGGTGCGGTGGTCCATCTTGAAGAACAGCAGGTCGCCCGGCTGGAGCATGTCCGTGTTCTTCGGCCGGGTGTACCAGGGCGAGGGGCCCTGGAGCTTGATGATGTCGACGCCGGCCTTGGAGCGGGCCATGCCGTTGGCCGAGCGGGGCAGGCCGTCGCCCGAGGTGTTCGTGGCCATCAGCGGGTAGCGGGCGCGGTAGCCCCACACCATCCGCATGAAGCCGGAGCAGTCCAGCGCGCGGTAGCGCTCCTTGCGCGGGTACATCGTGGCGCCGTTGCGGAAGGTGTACGAGATGCCGAGGTAGTCGTAGAAGTCGTTCTGCTCCAGGCGGTCCACGCCGTCCGCCTTGTACGGGCCGAACACCGCGTCACCGGCGTACGGTACGCCCGCGGAGTCCTTCTTCACCGGCACGCCCTGCACGTACTGGAAGGCGATCGCGAAGATATCGTCCTCCTGACTGCCTGAGTACTTCTTGAACCAGTCCTTGAACCACTGCTGGTTCTGGGCGCCCTTGACCCAGGGCTCCGGCATGAGGCGGACCCAGTCGTCGGTGACCACCTTGGTGCTGGTGTTGGCCGGTTCGCCGAAGGTCCGCGAAGGGCCCTTGAGAGTGGCCGTGCGGGCGCCGTCGGTGAAGGTGGCGATGACCGCGCCCTTGCCGTCGCGCAGTACCGAACGCGCCGGGTCGTTCAGCCGCTCCCAGGTCTGCTTGCCGGTCGCCTTGCCGGAGTTCTGCAGGGCGTTGTCGGTTACCGTCTGGGCGGCCGGGACCTTCGCCTGTTCGTCCTTGCGCAGTTCGTAGGTGAAGTACGCGCTGCCAGCGAGCAGCGACAGCACCGTCACCGTGTGGACGACGGGTCGGCCTTTGCGTTTCGGCATGGTGAGGGCTCCAGGATTACGTCGGGAACGTGCGGGCTCAGGCGGACGGCAGAGCGCCCAGCAGAATGCCGGCGGTCAGCACCACATAGGTGGCGAGGGTGACCGATCCGACGGACAGCAGCGTCGCGCCCTTGGGCTGGCGGACCAGCTGGTAGCCGATCAGGCCCGGGACGATGAACCCGAGCGTCTGGTTGGCGTACAGCAGCGGGAACTCCATCTGCAGCACGATGATCACGGTGGCCTGGATGAGCACGCCGCTGAGCACGACGGCCGCGAACAGCCGCTTGCCGTACAGGATCACGAACTTCTGCATCAGCAGCGTGACGAGGTACGTCAGCACGGTCACGCCGACCACCAGGGCGGCCCGCTGAAGGTCCTCGATGAGGGTGAGCGCGAGCCAGCCCGGGGTGATCATCCCGCCCGGCGACAGGTTGGTCGTCAGGTAGCACATCAGGGAGAACATCAGGCCCAGGCCGATGCCGATCGCGGCGATCTCGGGGGTGAGGACGGAGGGGATCAACGCTGTTCTCCTGGGCTGTGCCACTGCTGGCTGTCGTCGGCGGAGGGCTGGGGGGGAACGCGGGGCTCGAACAGCCCGCGGGGCGGGGCCTGACCGCGGTACTGCTGGGTCTGCGTCCAGTCGTCGTCCGGGTACGGCCGGTCGTATCCCGCCTGGCCCGCCGGCTGCTGCTCCGCGTACATGTTCGCGGTGTCCTGGTGCACGGGGGGCTGCTGGACGTACGGCTGCTGCGCGTAGCGTGACTCGTACGCCTGGGAATACCCCTGGTAGGGGTCGATGCGGGGCGCGTACAGCTGAATGGTCTCGACGTGCTCGACCACGGCGGACTCCGCTCCGACGCGCCCGGCCGGGGCCGCGGCCACCGGCTCGTCGGCGCTCTCGTCCGGGGGTAGTTCGGCCAGGTGCTCCAGCAGGATCTCGCCCTGACCGTGGATGTTGCCGATCGCGACCAGCGAGGAGTCCGGGGCGAGTGTTTCCAGCATCTGGGCCATGAACTCCGCCGGGTCACGCTTGTCGCCGCCGAGGTCGACGGCGCGCGAGCGGAACTCGGCGGGGATGGCGTCGATGGCGGACTTGGCCGGGTGGCCGATGACGAAGACGTGCTCGGGGTCGAGGTCGGGGATGATCTCGCCCATCTGACCGTTGCGTTCGACGCGGTCGGGGCGGCAGTTGATGACCACGTTGAGCGGGCGGTGGATGGCGCCGAGGTCGAGCAGCTGGTTGATGTTCATCAGCGTCGACTCGGGGTCGTTGGCCGCGAAGACGTTGGCGAAACGCAGCTTCTTCCCCTCGGGCGTCAGATAGCGCTCGACGGAGAGGACACCGGGGTCCGGCGGGGCCTCGTACATGCCCTTCAGAGCCGTCTCGCGGTCGACACCGAGGAGTTCGGCGACGGTCAGCGCGATGGCGACGTTCTCCTTGAAGGTGAACCAGCTGAAGCCGCGCAGTTCCTCGTCGGTGACCGTCTCCGGGTCGGCGTAGACGAGTCGGCAGTTCCGGGCGTCGGCCTCCTCCTGGAGGATGTGGAAGCGCTCCTTCTCCGCGGTGACGCAGATGCCGTCCTCGGGCATCGAGCGGCACAGCGACCGCGCCACGTCGTCCAGGGTGGGGCCCATCTCGGCGAGGTGGTCCTCGCGCACGTTGCACAGCACGCCGATCGTGGAGCGGATCAGCTTGGACTGGTTGATCTCTTGCAGGGCCGGCATGACGGCCATGCACTCGATGACGAGCGCGTCCGGCTGGTACGCGGCGGCGCGCCGCACGATGCCGATCTGCTCGACGACGTTTGCTATGCCGAACTTGCGGTAGACGGGCTCCTCGGTGGCGTCCGGGTGGATGAACCGGGCCGCGGTGCCGGTCGTCTTGGCGACGGTGGTCAGGCCGCCGCCGCGCAGCGCGCCCGCGCACAGCCGGGTGATGGACGACTTGCCGCGGATGCCGTTGATCAGGACCCGGGTGGGTATGTGGTCCAGGTTGGTGAAGTGCCGGCGTTGCTCGACGACGCCCGCGACGACCATGATCGCGCAGCCCACCAGCAGCACGGTGTAGAGGAAGAGCACGAGTGATCAGTTCCTTGTGTACTGCTGCGGCGCGGAGGCCTGGGGCGGGGTGCGGCGGGGCGCCTGCCGGCGCTGGTCGTGCAGCTGCTGCCGGATGAGTTCCAGGGAGCGGGTGACGGCACCGACCTCGTCGTGGTGCTGCGGGAACAGCACGGTCTTGCGGTCGCCGCCGGCCAGCGCCTCGGCACGGCCGGCCAACGAGCGCAGCGGCCTGGCCACGACGATGTGCAGCCAGCCCAGGCAGGCGACGGCCGCGGCGGTGCCGAGCAGTCCGGCGAGCACGGTGCGGTTCTGGGCGTCGTACTCGGGGATGGCGAGCCGGCTGGCGGGCTGCCAGCTGACCACGCTCCAGCCGAGGGCCTCGGCGGGGCCGCTGCCGGCGAACGGGGCGGCGGCGGCGATCCGTACGCCCTTCTCACGGTAGAGCACCCCGTTCGCGCGGGCCTTCTTGCCGAGCCGCTGGGCGCTCGCGGCGACCAGGTCCTTCAGGTGGTCGTCGGGCAGCGACTGGAAGGCGAGGAAGCCGGTGTTGCCGGCGATGACCTTGCCGTGGTCGTCGACGAGGCGGACCACGCCCATGCCCGGCCGGGTCAGCAGCGCGTTGAAGAACTCGACGCGGAACTCGCCGACGAGCTGGGCGCCGTCGCGTCCGGGGATCTCGGCGTTGGCGACGACGACGGGCTGCTTGCCGCCGCGGCCCAGCAGGCGGATCGCGGTGTCGGAGACCCGGTGGGAGCGGATCAGCTTGGGTTCCTTGCCCTCGCGGGCCAGGATCTCGCCGGCGGAGTCCACGACGTAGAGCGAGCGGTAGCGCTGGTTCTCGTCGAGGGTGCGTTCCAGCACCTTCCCCATGGCCTCGGGTTCGGTCCGGTTGCCGATGAGGGAGCCGACCGAGTCCAGGTCTGCGCTGCCCTCGTTGAGCGCGCGGCGTACCCGGTCACTGAGCGTGTCGGTGCGTTCACGCTGGTCGCTGACGAGCTGCTGCGGTACGACGGCGGTGCCGTCGGCGCGGTTGATCAGCAGCATCAGCGGCACCGACCAGGCCAGCAGCAGTACCGCGCACACGACCAGCAGGGCGCGGGTTCCCATCTTGCGCAGTCCGCGCGGGCGCGCGGCCGGGCCGGTGTCTTCGGCGCTCTCGCCGAGCAGCTGGCGGCGCAGCCGTTCCAGGGCATGGCCGACGCGGTGCGCCTCGCCGTATCCGGGGACGGTGACGGGCCGGGTCAGGTCGCCGCGGGTGAGCCGGCGGGACTCCAGGAACAGCCGGATCAGCGGGCGCTGCACAGTGCCGAGGAGCACGGCCACGGCGATGGAGCCGACGACGAGGAGCGCGGCGCCCGCCAGCAGGCCGAACACCAGGGAGTGGGCGCGGGTGGGGTCCTCGCTCACCTTGACCATGGCCACCACGGACAGGCCGAGCCCGGAGGCGGTGGTGGTCTCCCCGGGGGAGGGCGCGGCCAGTGTGGCGTATCCGGCGACGGACCGGTCGCTGAGCACACGCCCGCCGACCGCGCTCCCGCTGACGCCCTGGTAGCCGCCCATGCCGGGTTCCTTGCTGCTGCGCGGGTCCTGCCGGGCCTTGCGGGCGGCGAGCTCGGCGAAGGCCTCCAGTTGCTTGCGGGAGAGCTTGATCTCCTTGCGATCGGTGCTGGTGCGCACCTGCTCGGGCTCGGGGATGCCGTCGCTGCTGAGGATCGTGCCGTCCCGGTCGGCCACGGCGATGGACCGGAACTGGCCGATGCTGATGCCGGGGAACGTCAGGTTGCTGGACGCCACGAGCAGCAGCTGCGGTTTGCCCGGCCAGGACAGCAGCGCGAGGGACAGCAGTCGCGTCTCCCCGTTCTTCAGCCGGACCATGCGCGGCGCGAGGCCGCCCTCGTCGCCGAGGGTGGAGGTGTTCACCGAGGTCAGCGGCACGGTCTCACCGCGGGCCGCGACCAGCTTGCCGGTGCGGATCTCGACGACGGCGGTACCCGTCCACTTCTGGTAGGTGCTGCCGAGCTTGTCGAGGACGGCGTCGCCCGTGACCGGCTGGCCGGCGCTGAACAGCGCGGCGGACCGGGTGAGGTCGGTGACGGACTCGTCGATGGAGGCGCGCAGCGCGATGGCGCCGTCCTCCGCGAAGTGCTGCTGCGAGGTCAGCACCGCCTTCGGCACCCCGGCGTTGTCGACGCGGCCCAATACCAGTGCCGTGATGCCGGCGAGCGACAGCAGCAGCACCGACAGGACCGCGATCGGCGGGCGGATGCCTCCGATCAGCGACATGTCGGCTCGTCGGCGGGCTCGGTGCTGCCGCGACGGGGGCGGTGACGCCAAGGGAGGGTCCTCTCGGGGCGTGCGGCGGTCGGTCCGCACGGAAGCAGTGACGATATTTCGGATGTACGTGCGCGTTTCAGGCACAGCTGTTTCTCAGGTGCACCCGCAGCACTCAGACGGGTAAGAGCCTTACTAAGTTGCACTCTTACTTATGTGACCTGCACAACATCTGTGCCTATATGATCAGGAATGGGGAAGTGTGCACGTCACGCGGCCAACCGCCGCCGCCATCACGGCAACGGGGTCAGCGGCTTCAGACCGTCCTCGGCAGCGCCGCGGTTGTAGAGGGTGCCCTCGGTGCGTTCGAAGGCGAGCCGCAGCCGTGACTTCTGCCGGTCCGTGAGGCCGTCGTCGTCGCGAAGCGCGGCCGGCACGTCCAGCAGGCGGTAGTCCCGGGCGTCGTCGTCGGTGTACGTCGCCTTGCCGCCGTCCGTGGCGTTCACCGCGTCCGGCGGGATCTGCAGCATCGTCGGCTCGAAGCTCGGCTGGACGTCCCAGTGGCCCTTGCCGCGCTCGGTGAACTTGAACCAGGCGATCACGCCCTCCTCGGTCAGACCCGTCGGCTGCGCGTGCCGGGCGATCTGGTTGCCCATGCCGTACGCGACCCAGAGGCCGTCGACCTTCTCCATCGGCTGCACGACGTGCGCGTGGTGGCCGATGACGAGGTTGATGCCGGTGTGCCGGGCGAGCTGCCGGGCGAAGGAGATCTGCGCGGCGGTGGGGGCCGGCTGGTGCTCGTGACCCCAGTGGATGGAGAGGATCACCACTTCGGCACCGGCCTTGCGGGCGCGCTGCTCGGCGGCCCTGATCCCGGCGAGGCTCTGCTGGTTGGCGAGCCAGGGCTTGTCCTTCGGCATCGTGTGCGGCTCGTTGAAGCCGTACGCGAACGATATCTGCGCGACCTTCACGCCCTTGACGTTCATGATCAGCGGGGTCAGCGACTCCTTCTTGGTGCGGAAGGAGCCCGTGTGCTTCACGCCGGCGGCGTCCAGCGCGTCCAGAGTGCGCTTCACGCCCGCGTACCCGTGGTCGAGCGTGTGGTTGGAGGCGGTGGAGCAGGTGTCGTAGCCGAGATCCTTGATCGTCTTCGCGGTCTGTGGCGGCACCTCGAAGTCCGGGAAGCCCTCGAACGGGCCCTTCGCGGAGCCCATCACCGGCTCCTGGTGGCAGATCGCCAGGTCGGCCTTGCTGATGAGCGGCTTGATGCCGGCCACCATCGGCCCGAAGTCCAGCCCGTTCACGCCCTTGCCGGTGCGCTTGGCGTCCGTGCGGGACTGGTCGACCAGCTCGGGATGCATCAGGATGTCCCCGGCCGCCGCGACGGTGAAGGAACGTCCGCCGCCCTGGTCGGCCGCGTCGTCCGAGACGATGCCGCAGCCGGTGACGGCGGCGACGAGGAGGAGCGGGCTCAGCAGGGCCAGCAGGGCGCGGCTACGGCATATTTTCACCGGTATATCTTGATACAACCATGAGAGCCACTCGGTCGCGAAGCATAACGATCGCAACAATTCTGCTGGTCATCGCTGGTCTCGCCGCTGCGCTGACCGCCGTGCTCCACGCCACCCGCGACGGCGGCGGGGATGCCGACGCCCACCCCGGCACGGGCGCCCAGCAGGTCGACCTGGCGCGCGAGGTGGCGGACTACACCAGCCGGTTCGGCCCGGGCCACGGCTACCGGCAACCCAGCCGAGCGGACCGCACCGCAATCGCCGAAGGTGTCGGCCTGCTCCTGGACGGCCACCGCAAACAAGCGGAACAGTTGCTCTCCCAACGGGACTTCACGGTACGCACGGTCTTCGACCGGGTCTCCGAACACCGCTACGCCGAAGTGGCCGACCGCACCGACGCCGCCGTGGCACCGCGCGGCTGGGGCCGGGTCTACGTCGATCTGGACCACCCCCCGCGCTGGTCGGTCCAGGTCCCGCACCCGGTCGCCGACCTTGGCACCGAGCAGCTGGGCGTGCGGGTCCTGCGCGACTCGCCCGGCGGTGTCATGGTGCTCGCAGGCGCACATCGCAAAGCCGGACGCGGGAACTCCGCGGACGTGGCGCACCGCCGGGACACCGTCTTCTACGCCATCTGCGCCGAGCTGGTCCGCCGCGGGATGCCCGGGGCCCAGCTGCACGGCATGGCCGCCTCCTCGGCCCCCGGCTACGACGTGGTCGCCTCCACCGGTGCCGGATCGGCGGGCCGCGCGGACGGTCGCAGACTGGCCGATGCCCTGGGCACGCACGGCTTCCACGTGTGCCGGGCCTGGGTGCGGGACTGCCCGCTGGAGGGTCAGGAGAACGTGGAGGGCCGGGCCGCCGACGCCGCGGACGTGCCGTTCCTGCACGTCGAGTTCGCCCCCGAGGGGCGCGCCGACGGGGTGCCCGCCGACCGCGCGGCCACCTCGGTCAGCGAGGTCACACGCCGCTGGGCGACCGCCGCCGGCGGTGCTCGCGTCGAGCGTGCGCGGGCAGGCTCACGCCGTACCTGGACCGTGAGGGCGTCTCGGAACGCGTGAACGGCAAGAAGTTCCTGGCACCGGGCGTGGCCGGCGTCCCGGCGTAGCCCCCCGTACGGAGCCGATGCCCGGCACACCGACTGGTGTGCCGGGAATCGGCGTCTCAGGG